>CAYNDD010000243.1:0-5128 GCA_964395425.1 uncultured Frankiaceae bacterium | reverse complement strand
ACCCCGTCCGCGGAGAACGACAGCCGGATCGGCGACGTCCGCGAGGCCACCAGGGCAACCCGCCGGACCGCATCGGTCAGAGCTGCTGAGTCGATGGTCGCGGTCGCCGACGCGGTGTCCGGAAGCAACGAGCGGTATTTCGGGAACTCGCCGTCGAGCAGCCGGCTCGTCGTCGAGCGGTGCGCGCCGGACAGGCCGATCAGGCCTTCACCGGGCCCGTTGCTCGACAGCGACAGGGTGACCTCGGCGCCCGAGGTCAACGACTTGGCCGCATCGGCCAGCGTGCGGGCCGGCACGAGAGCGGTCGCCTGCATGCCGACCTCGGTCGGCGCCCAGCGCAAGGTTCGCACCGCGAGCCGGTAGCGATCGGTCGCGGCCAGCGTCACCTGCTCGCCGTCGATTTCCACCCGGACTCCGGTCAGGACCGGCAGGGCGTCGTCGCGGCCGGCCGCGACCGCAACAGCCCCGACCGCCGCGGCAAACGCATCGCTTCCGACCGTGCCCGCCACATTCGGCATCGACGGCAACGTCGGGTATTCGTCCAGCGGCAGCGTCGGCAGGGTGAATCGGGACGACCCGCACGACACGGTCACTCGCGACCCATCAGTGGCCAAATCGATCGGCTGTGGCGGCAGGCTCCGGACGATGTCCGCGAGCAACCGCCCAGGGACCAGGATCGACCCGTCCTCGGTCACCGTGGCGTCGACCTGCGCCTGCGCGGAAACCTCGTAGTCGAATCCGGACAGCTCGACCCCGCCGTCCTTCCCGACGTCGATCCGCAGGCCGGCCAGCACCGGAAGCGCCGCCTTCTGGGGCAGGATGCGCGCTGCCCATGCCACGGCGTCGGCAAATCCATCCCGCTCGACCCGGATTTTCATCGGCACCGCCTTTCCGCTGCGGACGACTCAGTTTTCGTGGAGCCGCGTCGTCCACAGTATTCGAATGAGGTCTGACAAGAATTCTTCATGACGTCTTCGTCGTATGGCCGGTGGACACTGTCGACAACCAATAAAACCGCAGGTCAGAGGCTTGCCGACACCGAACAGGAGGTGTGGACAGCCGGCCGCGGTCGGTGGAGGGGCTGTGAACGGCGTACGACGAGTGCATGATTGGACGATCCGCGGGTGAAACGTCCACAGAGTTGTCCCCAGGCTGTGTATGGAAGGTGATAAGGGCAGATTCGCCCGGTTGGGCGCCGATCCGCCTCACCCGCGGGCCTGGCTCTTGATCCGGTTGGTGAGCTCGCTGACCTGGTTGTAGACCGACCGGCGCTCGGCCATCAGCGACCTGATCTTGCGGTCGGCGTGCATCACGGTGGTGTGGTCGCGGCCGCCGAAGGCCTGGCCGATCTTTGGCAGGGACAGCTCGGTCAGCTCGCGGCACAGGTACATCGCGACCTGGCGGGCCTGCACCAGCACCCGGCTGCGCGAAGACCCGCAGAGGTCCTCCATCGAGATCGAGAAGTACGCCGCGGTCTGCGCCATGATCGTCGGCGCGGTGATTTCCGGCCCGGCGGCGTCTGCGATCAGGTCCTTGAGCACGATCTCGGCCAGCGCCAGGTCGACGGTCTGGCGGTTCAGGCTGGCGAAGGCGGTCACCCGGATCAGTGCGCCCTCGAGCTCGCGGATGTTGGACGAGATCTTGCTGGCGATGAACTCGAGGACCTCGGCCGGCGCATCGAGGCGCTCGGCCGCGGCCTTCTTGCGAAGGATCGCGATCCGGGTCTCGAGCTCCGGCGGCTGGACGTCGGTGATCAGACCCCACTCGAACCGGTTGCGAAGCCGGTCTTCCAGCGTTACCAGCTGTTTCGGCGTGCGGTCGCTGGAGATCACGATCTGGGAGTTCGCGTTGTGCAAGGTGTTGAAGGTGTGGAAGAACTCCTCCTGGGTCTGCTCTTTGTTTTCCAGGAACTGGATGTCGTCGACGAGCAGTACGTCGATGTTGCGGTAGCGCTTGCGGAACAACTCGCCGCGGCCGTCGCGGATGGAGTTGATGAAGTCGTTGGTGAACTCCTCGGAGCTCACGTAGCGGACCCGGCAACCGGGCACGAGCGCGCGGGTGTAGTGCCCGATCGCGTGCAGCAGGTGGGTCTTGCCCAGGCCGGACTCGCCGTAGATGAACAACGGGTTGTAGGCCTTTGCGGGCGCTTCCGCGACCGCGACCGCCGCCGCGTGCGCGAACCGGTTGCTCGAGCCGATCACGAAGGTGTCGAACTGGTACTTCGGGTTGAGCCGGTCCGGCTCGGTGCTCGGCCGGCGGACCGGTTGCACGGGTACGGGCTCGAGCTCGTCCATCGGGTAGGGCTCGTCGTCGGGGTCGGCCGCGGTGGAGCCGGACTCCGACGTCCCGTGCTCGGGCTCGACCGTCACCGCGACCCGCACGTCGCGGGCGAGCTCGCGGGACAGCGCCTCGATCACCAACGGCCGCAACCGGGTGTCGAGCACGTCCCGCGCGAAGTCGTTCGGGGTCGCGAGGACGACGGTGTCTTGCACCAGGGCCAGCGGTTTGGTCAGGCGCAGCCACGCCCGCTGCTGAGCGGAGACCAGATCTTCACCAAGCCCGGCAATTGCTCGTGTCCACACCGAGTCGAGGTCGAGGACCTGGTCTGACACGGGCACTCCCTGATTTCACTGAATGTGCAGTGGATTCGAACTCGGTGGAGCCGGACAAGACGTCTCGTCCACACCTCCATCCACAGACTGTGGATCAGGGCGTAAGCGTTGACGTTAGGCCAGACCCAACCGACGTAGCCACGGGGGGCACCACTCGGCGTGCGGGTGGTCAGGGAAGGTCGGCGCGGGAACGCTAACAGGACTCGCACCACCGCTACAACCACTCGCGCACATTGATCTGCCGGAGACCGGCGTGTCGGCTTGACGACGTCCAAGCCGGCACGTCAGGCGTGGCGAATCGTTTGACCTGACTTCGCGTGCGACCGTACCGTGGCAGCCGCGCCCTTCGAGGGTTGCCCGAGCACGCCAACGGCACGCCCAGTGCCCGGCACCCGTGGTGGGAGTTGTAGTGAGCAAGCGCACGTTCCAGCCGAACAACCGTCGGCGCGCGAAGACGCATGGCTTCCGGCTGCGGATGCGCACTCGCGCCGGCCGCTCGATCCTTTCTGCGCGCCGCCGCAAGGGACGCGCCGAGCTGTCGGCCTAGGCCGCGACGGTGTTGCCGGCCGAGCGGCGGGTACGCCGGCGCGAGGACTTCAGCGCGACGGTTCGTAAGGGACGACGCCTCGGCGGTCGTGGCTTGGTGATCTACCTAGGTCAGGAGGCGGCAGTGAGCCCCGCTCGAGCCGGGTTCATCGTCGGCCGCGCCGTGGGTCCGGCGGTGCGCCGTAACCGGGTTCGGCGCCAGCTTCGCCACCTGATCGGGCCTGCGCTGGACGCTCTCCCGGCCGGCACCGTGGTGATCGTCCGCGCGACCGGTGCGGCGGGCGCGATGAGCGGCCGCGAGCTCGGCGCCGCGCTCAGCAACCTGCTTGGCCGGCTCGCCGACCACAGCGTCGCTCCGGAGCCCGCGGTGATGGCGCCGTGAGCCGCGTCCTGGTTCTCCTGCTCGCCGGCTACCGCCGCTGGATCAGCCCGATGATGGCGCCGCACTGCCGGTTCGCGCCCAGTTGCAGCGCGTACGCGATCGAGGCGATCACGGTCCATGGCGCGCTGCGCGGGAGCTGGCTGGCCGCTCGACGGCTGGTCAAATGTCAACCTTTCTTTACCGGTGGCTATGACCCGGTTCCGATCCGTGCCGAAGGAGCCCACCGGTGAGTTTCCTCAACCCGCTCTACCAGGCGGTGGCGTGGCTGCTGGTGCACATCCACGACGGCATCGTGCATGTGATCAGCAACAACGGCTGGTCGTGGGCGCTGTCGATCATCGTTTTGACGATGGCGATGCGGCTGGTGCTCTTCCCGGTCTTCGTCAAGCAGATCCGCAACCAGCGCGGGATGCAGGCGCTGCAGCCGAAGATGAAGGAGCTGCAGGCGAAGTACAAGAACGACAAGGAAAAGCTCAACCAGGAAATGATGGCGATGTGGAAGGAGCACGGGGTCAACCCGCTCTCCGGCTGCTTCCCGCTGCTGCTGCAGATCCCGATCTTCATCTCGCTGTTCCACACCCTTCGCGAGATCAAGCCGATCTCCGGATGCGCGGCAGGTCCGAACGCGCTGTCCTGCTACAAGGGCGTGCCGGGCTTCGACCGGGCCCATATCTTCAGCGCCGCGCACGCCAAGATCTTCAGCGTCCCGATCCCGGCGTCGTTCACCTCGAGTACGACGTACCTGCACGCCCTCGGCGGCTCGCACACCGCGACCCGGATCCTGTGTCTCGCGCTGACCGTCGTCATGGGCGCGACCACCTTCATCACCCAGCGCCAGCTGATGGCTCGAAGCGGCCCGGCCGCGAACTCCCAGATGGCGCAGCAGCAGAAGATCCTGCTCTATGTCTTCCCGCTGTTCTTCTTGCTCTACGGCTTCAAGTTCCCGATCGGCGTCCTGATCTACTGGCTGACCACGAACGTGTGGAGCATGGTGCAGCAGCGGATCGTGATCAACCGGATGGAGGCCGCCCCGGTCGGCGGTCCGGAGATCCCACCCGCGGGCCCGCCGCCGGGAGCGAAACCGAAGCCGGCGCCGCGCGCACCGTCCCCACCGGCCAAGCCGGCTCCGGCCGGAGGGGAGCTGACCCTGCCCCCGGGTGGGGCGATCCCGCCACCGGCCCGCCCCGCCAACAATCCGCGCCGCCCAGCCGGGCGGCCGAACAAGCGCAAGCGAGGACGACGATGACCACGGACCTGCCGAGCGCCGACGAGCAGGCTTCGCTTGCCGACCCGATCGACGAGGTCGGTGAGCAGGATTCCGATTCGGCGGACGCGCAACCGAACGGCGCGGCCGCGACCGGGCAGGAACTCGTCACGCTGCTCGAGCGCGAAGGCGACATAGCGGCGGACTATCTCGAAGTGCTGCTCGACATCGCTGATCTCGACGGCGACATCGACATCGACGTCGAGGCGGATCGCGCCGCGGTGTCGGTGGTCGGTCCCGGTCTCGAACGCCTGATCGGGCCCGGTGGCGCGACGCTTGAGGCGCTCCAAGAGCTCACCCGACTCGCGGTGCACCGCGAGACCG
>CAYNDD010000242.1:0-5136 GCA_964395425.1 uncultured Frankiaceae bacterium | reverse complement strand
GACCGACGCACTCGGCGTGCTGGCGAACCGCCGGGTGACCGACTGCGCCCAGGACGCCGATCCGATGGCTGCCCTGCGGCTACGGGCCAGCGACTTCCTGATCGGCGACACCGACCTGTCCTGGACCCGGGCGACGCCGTGGCGGTCGCTGCTGGCCTCAGCACTCGACGGGGTCACCGCCGCGCCGGTCAGGGCCCGGGTCAGCGCCGAGGCGGCCAACCCGAGTGCCGCGCTGCTCAGCGGCTGGCTCGGCGGCCGGCTCAGGGTCGATTCGACCCTCGACACCTCCGGCGGCCCGGGCATCACCTCGGCCTCGATCGACACCCGGGCCGACGACGGCACGTCGTACGTCGTCTCGATCGAGCGGCCGGACGGGCGCTCGGCGACCCTGACCCGCGGCGACGAGTCGCCACGCGCACTGCCGCTGCCCCGTCGCGGTCTCGGTGACCTCCTGGCCGAGGAGCTACGGCGGATGGACCCCGACCCGGTCTACGCCGAGGCGCTGGCGGCGGCGACCGGGGTGACGATCAACCAGGAGCCGGGCAACCGGGTGCTGGTCTGGCGCGACCCGGCACTGGCAACGTCATGACCACACCGCTGGTCGTCGTCCACCGGGATGCGACGCTGCTCGCCCAGGCTGTTGCGGCCCGGATCATCACCGTGATCGTGGACGCGCAGGCGGCCCGCAGCGAGGCCAGCATCGTGCTGACCGGCGGCGGCATCGGTGGCGCGACGCTGCGCGAACTGGCCCAGTCGCCGGCCCGGTTCGCAATCGACTGGCCGCGGCTGACCGTGTGGTGGGGCGACGAGCGCTATCTGCCCAAGGGCCACCCGGACCGCAACGAGACCCAGGCCCGGGCGGCACTGCTCGACACGATCGACGTCGATCCGGCCCGGGTCCACGCGATGCCGGCGAGCGACGACGCGGGCGGCGACGATCTCGATGCAGCGGCGGAGCGCTACGCCGCGGAGCTCGCGGCCGCCGCCAGCCCCGAGGACCACGCCGCCACGCCCAGCTTCGACCTGTTGCTCCTCGGGGTCGGACCGGACGGCCATGTCGCCTCGCTGTTCCCCGAGGCACCCGCGTTGTACGACGACCGCTCGGTGATCCCGGTCCGGGGGGCGCCGAAGCCGCCGCCGACCCGGCTGTCGCTGTCGCTCGCCACGATCAACACCGCCCGCGAGGTCTGGTTGCTCGCGGCCGGCGAAGAGAAAGCCGCCGCCGCCCGGCTGGCCTTGTCGGGCGCCGGGGCGACCGCGATCCCGGCAGCCGGCGTCCACGGCCGGGTGGCGACCCGATGGTTGCTCGACCGAGCAGCGGCAAGTCGCCTACCCGGCGAACTAGCCCGCCCCGCAAGCCCGTAGCGGCTTCGGCCGCAGGAAGCGCCGCGTGCTGTAGCACGCAAGCGACCGAAAACGCAGCCGAGCGGGGCCTCGTACGGCGATCAAGCGCCGTCCAGGTGGATGAGCGGCAGGCCGCAGGAAGCGCCGCGGGCTGTAGCACGCAAGCGACCGAAAACGCCACCGATCGCCGCCTCGTACGGCGATCAAGCGCCCGTCCAGGTGGATGAGCGGCAAGGCCGCAGGAAGCGCCGCGTGCTGTAGCACGCAAGCGACCGAGAACGCAGCCGATCGCCGCCTGGGCGGCGCTCTACTTCAGGAGGAGGCCGATGCCGATTACGCAGCCTGCCCATATCAGGCCGCAGATGATAGTCAGCCGGTCGAGGTTCTTCTCCACGACGGATGATCCGGACAGGGTCGAGGACACGCCGCCGCCGAACAGGTCGGACAGGCCGCCGCCCTTGCCGCGGTGCAACAACACGAGCAGGACGAGCAGCAAACTGACCACGATGAGCACGATTGACAGCACCGCGGTCATCAGAGCAGCGCCCTCTCTTCCGGGAAGTGACACGCCACTTGGTGGCCGGGCGAAAGCTCGACCAGCGGCGGTTCCACGGTACGGCACACGTCTTGGACCTTCCAGCAGCGGGTGTGGAACCGGCAGGCCGCGGGCGGGTTGAGCGGGCTCGGCACGTCGCCCGTGAGCAGGATTCGCTCACGCTCCCGCTCCCGATTGGGGTCGGGCACCGGCACCGCGGACAGCAACGCGTGGGTGTAGGGGTGCAGCGGGTGCTCGTAGAGGTCGGTGTCGCTGGCCATCTCGACGATCTTGCCGAGATACATGACCGCGACCCGGTTCGAGATGTGCCGGACCACGGACAGGTCGTGGGCGATGAAGACGTAGGTGAGCTCGAACTCCTTCTGCAGGTCCGAGAGCAGGTTGACGACCTGCGCCTGGATCGACACGTCGAGGGCGGACACCGGCTCGTCGGCAATGATCATGCGCGGGCGCAGCGCCAGCGCGCGGGCGATGCCGATCCGCTGACGCTGGCCGCCGGAGAACTCGTGCGGATACCGGTTGTAGTGCTCGGGATTGAGCCCGACCAGCTCCATCAGGTCCTGGACGGCCCGCTTGGTGCCGTTCTCGCTCTTGACGTTCTGGATCTCCAGTGGCGCGCTGATGATCGCGCCGACGGTGTGCCGCGGGTTCAGCGAGGAGTAGGGGTCCTGGAAGATCATCTGGATCTGACGGCGGAGCGGGCGCATCTTGCTGGTGCCGGCATGGGTGATGTCGATGCCGTCGTAGGTGATCCGGCCGCCGGTCGGCTCGAGCAGCCGGCTGAGCATCCGCCCGGTGGTCGACTTGCCACAGCCGGTCTCACCGACGACACCGAGCGTCTCGCCCTTGTTGACGCTGAAGGTCAGGCCGTCGACCGCTTTCACCGCACCGATCTTGCGTCGGATGAAGATGCCGCGGGTGACCGGGAAGTGCTTCTCGAGGCCGTTGACGTCGAGCAGCACCTCGCCTTGGCGGCGCGGGCTGGCGACGGCCGCGGAGGTGCCGTCGACCGGCGCCGAGGCGGGGGCGCTCGACTCCCCGTTGCTCATCTCGCTCATAGGAGGGTCGCCACCTCCGAGTTGAAGATCTCGCGCCGTTTCTCCACCGAGAGGTGGCACGCCACCAGGTGGCCGGGGGCGCTCTCCACCAGCTTCGGTCGCACCTCGCGCTCCTTGCCCCCGTTGAGCTCGGCGTACTTGCAGCGTGGATGGAACGGGCAGCCGGACGGCACGTTGATCAGCGACGGCGGGTTGCCAGGAATCGGCTGAAGCCGCTCGACCCCGGTCCGGTCGAGCCGGGTCACCGATCCGAGCAAGCCCCAGGTGTAGGGGTGCTCGGGCTGGTAGAAGATATCTGACACGCTGCCGTACTCCACCGCCTGGCCGGCGTACATCACCAGGACGTCGTCCGCGAGCTCGGCCACGACTCCGAGGTCGTGGGTGATGATGATGATCGCCGAGTTGAACTCCTTCTGCAGATCACGCATCAGGTCGAGGATCTGGGCCTGCACCGTCACGTCGAGTGCGGTGGTCGGCTCGTCCGCGATCAGCAGCGAGGGATTGCACGAGAGCGCCATCGCGATCATCGCGCGCTGGCGCATACCGCCGGAGAACTGGTGCGGGTAGGCGTCGACCCGCTTGCTGGGCTCCGGGATCCCGACCAGGTCGAGCAACTCGATCGAGCGGGCCCTGGCGACCGCCCGAGACACCTTGTGGTGCACCCGGTAGGCCTCCGCGATCTGGGTGCCCACCCGGTAATAGGGGTGCATGGCCGACAGCGGATCCTGGAAGATCATCGCCATCGTCGACCCGCGCATCTTGCGGACGTCCTCGGGGTCGGCGGCCACCAGCTCCTTGCCGTCGACCCAGATCTCGCCGGACACCCGTGCGTTCCTGCGGTTGTGCAGACCGAGAATTCCCAGGCTGGTCACGCTCTTGCCGGAGCCGGACTCACCGACGATGCCGAGGGTCTTGCCGCGCTCGAGCGTGAACGACAGGCCGTCGACCGCCTTCACCAACCCGTCATCGGTCGGGAAGTGGATCCGCAGATCGCGGACGTCGAGGAACGCGGTCGGGTGACCGACGACCGCTTGGACGTCAGGGACGGCGGGCTCGGGATGAGCCGCTGATTGGGAAGTGATCGCGCGCCTCGCTCAGGAGTAGGTGACCCTCGGGTCGACGTAGGCATACGCCACGTCGACGATGATATTGGCAACAACCACGAAGAACGCAGCAAACAGCGTGACACCAAGCACGACCGGCAGGTCCCGGTCGCCGATCGAGATGATCGCCAGCTTGCCGATCCCGACGAATCCGAAAACCTGTTCGGTCAACACCGCGCCGCCGAGCAGCAGGCCGACGTCGAGACCGAAGATCGTGACGATCGGGGTGATCGCCGAGCGCAGCGCATGCCGGAAGATGACGGTCCGCTCGGGCAGGCCCTTGGCCCGGGCGGTTCGGACGAAGTCCTCCGACATCGTTTCGAGCATGGTCGATCGGGTCAGCCGGGCATAGAGCGCCGCATACAAGAAGGCAAGACACACCCAGGGCAGCACGAGGTTGCGGGCCCAGGAGATCGGGCTCTGGGTGAAGCCGACGAAGTGCACGTTGGGGAAGATCTGCAGCCAGTGCGGGCCGTAGCTGAAGATCGCCAGGGAGAGCAGCCCGGTGAAGTAGATCGGGAGCGAGACGCCGGCCAGGGCGACGGTCATCGCGGTGCGGTCGAAGATCGTGCCGCTGCGCAGGGCGGACAGGACGCCGGTCGCAACGCCGGTCGTCAGCCAGATGATCGACGCGCCGATGGCCAGGGAGATGTCGACCGGCAGGTCTGAGGTGATCTCGCCCCAGACCGGCTCGTTGTTGATGAACGAAAAGCCGAGACACGGGCGGTGGCAGACTGCTGCAGCAACGCCGGTCCCGAAGGTGCGGCCGACGAAGATGCCCTTCATGAAGTCCCAGTACTGGGTCCAGAACGGCTTATCGAGGCCCAGCTTCTGGGACACCGCCGCGATCGTGGCGGGGCTCGGGCTGCGGCCGGCGTACAACGCGGCCGGGTTGGAGTGCAGGAGCTTGGGTAGCGCGTAGAAGAGCCAGAACGTGATGATCGAGATGACGATCAGCACGATCACGCCGCCGACAAAGCGACGGATCAGGAAGCGAATCACGGCAAGTCCCTCAGCTCCGAGGCACCACGGTTACTGGTGCTGTGATGCGTTCCGCGGGGCCGGCCCGAAGGCC
>CAYNDD010000241.1:0-5149 GCA_964395425.1 uncultured Frankiaceae bacterium | reverse complement strand
CGGACAGGCCGGGTGGCCACTCCTCGTCGCCCGGACAGACCAGCCGGGCGCCGAGCCGGTCGGCGGCTTCGAGATCACGCTCACCCGAGGCATCGAGGACGCGCAGCGTCAGCGCCTCGACATCGATCCGGCCGATCGGCGCACCTCGACGGATGTCCTCGACCGCCTGCTGCGGCCCGACCGAGCGCACGTGATGGACCACGCCGGGGACGGCGGGCTCGGTGACCCGCAGCAACACGGCCCGGGCGATCCGCTCGTCGTCGGGGACGCTCACGCCGACCGGACCAGCCGGGCCGGCTCCGAGCCGAAGCGAAGCGATCTCGCGGTCTCGACGTCATCGAGGTTCGGCAGGTCGCGGCCGGCCAGGTCGGCCACCGTCCACGCCACCTTGAGCACCCGGTCGATCCCGCGCGTGGACAGCTTCTGCCGGTCGACATCGAGCGTCAACGACCCCAGCGCCTCCGCCGGGAGCGGCCAGCGCCGCCGCAGCACCGGGCCGGGAACCTGCGCGTTGGTCGTCCACGGCGTTGCGCGCAACCGCCTTGCCGCCCGCTCCCGCGCGACCGCGACCCGCTCGCGAACCACATCGCTGGGCTCCCCGGAGGCACCCGCGGTCAGGATGGCGCGGCTGATCGGTGCCAATCGCGCCCGCAGGTCGATCCGGTCGAGCAGCGGGCCGGAGAGCCGGTTCTGGTAGGCCCGCAGCTGCACCGATGTACACACGCAGTTGGAGGGATCGGTCGATCGGCCGCCCTTGGCGCACGGGCACGGGTTCGCCGCCAGCACGAGCTGGAACCGGGACGGGTACGTCGCCGCCGCACCGGAGCGGCTGATCGTGATCGTGCCCGACTCGATCGGCTGCCGCAGTGCGTCGAGGGCGCGCTGCGCGAACTCGGTGGCCTCGTCGATGAACAGCACCCCTCGGTGGGCCAGCGAGATCGTGCCCGGCCCGGGAATGCCCGAGCCGCCGCCGACCAGCGACGCGACCGAGGCCGAGTGGTGCGGGGCGCAGAACGGCGGCCGGGTGATCAAGGGCCGGCCGGCCGGCAGCCGGCCGAGCAGCGAGTGGATCGCGGTCACCTCCAGTGCCTCGTCGGGGAGCAGGTCGGGCAGCAGACCGGGCAGCCGTTCGGCCAGCATCGTCTTGCCGACCCCGGGCGGCCCGGTGAGCAGGACGTGGTGGCCGCCGGCCGCGGCGATCTCCATCGCCCGGCGGGCCTCGTCCTGACCGACCACGTCACACAGGTCGGGCGGCGCCTCGGCCACGCCGGGCGCAGCCGCCGGCAGCTCCTCGACCTCGACCGGCTCGCCGCGCAGCCGGGCGCAGAGCTCGGCGAGCGAGCCGACCGCGATGACGTCGACCCCTGGCACGAGCATCGCCTCGCCGGCGTTCGCCCGCGGCACGACCACGGTGGGACAACCGCGGCGGGCTGCCCCGATCACGGCCGGCAGCACCCCCGGCACCGAGTGCACCCGGCCGTCGAGCCCCAGCTCGCCGATCATCACCACCGCACGCACCGAGGCCGGCTCGATCGCACCCGAACCGGCGAGCACCGCGACCGCGATGGCGAGGTCGAAGCCGCTGCCCGACTTCGGCACCGACGCCGGGGACAACCCGACCGTGATCCGGTGCTGTGGCCACGGCTCGCGGGAGCTACCCACCGCCGATCTGATCCGCTTCTCGGACTGGCGCACCGCGGTGTCCGGAAGGCCGGTCCACGCCATGGTCGGCAGCCCGGTGCCGATATCGGCCTCGACCGTCACGACCCGGGCCTCCAGGCCGGTGAGCACCACCGACAGCGTCTGCCCGAGCGCCACTAGAGCACCCCGCGCAGGTGCTCGAGCTGGGCCGACCCGGACTTCGGCAGCAAGACCCCGACCACGTCGAAGCGGATCGCGCCGCGGTGTGGATGCTCGCGGAGCCACATCAGCGCGAGCTCGCGGAGCTTGTCCGCCTTGCGGCCGGTGACCGCCTCCACCGGCCGGCCGAAAGCGATCGAGGTGCGGGTCTTGACCTCGGCGATCACCAGCGCCGAGCCGTCGCGCGCGACGATGTCGATCTCGCCGGCCGGGCAGCGCCAGTTGCGCGCGAGCACGACCATTCCGGCCCCGACGAAATGCCGGGCCGCGAGATCTTCGCCGTACTTCCCCACCGAGTCCTTGGCGAGCACGTCACCACCTCCGCGACCACCATCGATCAGCGGGCCGGGTGCAGTCAGCGCGCCGTCAGTGGTTGTGGACGGCGGGCGAACGAGCCGCGGGGTGTGGACGAGGCGACGCTAGTGGCCTTCGGGGACCTCGAGGTCGGACTTCGGCAGCTCCTCGATGTTGACGTCCTTGAACGTCAGCACCCGGACGTTCTTCACGAACCGCGCCGGGCGGTACATGTCCCAGACCCAGGCGTCCTGCATGATCGCCTCGAAGTAGGTTTCGCCGCCCTCGGTGTGCTGGATCAGCTCGACGTCATTGGTGAGATAGAAGCGACGCTCGGTCTCGACCACATAGCTGAACAGCCGGACGACGTCGCGATACTCCCGATACAGCTGAAGCTCCATGTCGGTCTCGTACTTCTCGAGATCCTCGGCGCTCACGAGATCAGCCCCCATTCGTCGAGATCCTGATCGACAGCCGCGGCGGCGTACTCGGCCGCCCGAACGTTGACATACGACCGTCGATGCTCCGGACACGGCCCATGCTCATCCAGCGCAGCCTGATGGTCCGGCGTGCAGTAGCCCTTGTGGGTCGCGAAGTCATAGACCGGCCAGTGTTCGTGCAGCGCCACCATCAGCCGGTCCCGGGTGACCTTGGCGACGACCGAGGCCGCCGCGATGCAGGCCGCCACCCGGTCGCCCTTCCACACCGCAAGGCCGGGTACGTCGAGCCCCGGCACCGGAAACCCGTCGGTCAGCGCATATGCCGGGGTCACCGTCAGCTGCGCGAGTGCGCGACGCATGCCCAGGACGTTGGCGACGTGCAGGCCGATCCGGTCGACCTCCTGCGGCGAGATGACCACCGCGGACCACGACGCCGCCCGCCGCATGATCTGGGCGTAGACCCGCTCCCGGGCCAGCGGGGTCAGCAACTTCGAGTCGGCCAGCCCGGGCACCTCGCCGCGCTTGCCGGGCGGTAGCACCGCGGCCGCGACCACGAGCGGTCCCGCGCACGCACCCCGGCCGGCTTCGTCGACGCCCGCCACCGGGGTCAGCCCACGCCGGGCCAGGGCGCGCTCATAGCCGTACAGCCCCGCGTCACGACGCACCGTCGTACGGGTCAGCACGTCAGCGCGCGGAGCCGGCTCAGCCATCCCCGGCAGCGTACGTCGGCGGGGCCCGGCGGCGTCGGCGCACCACCGCGATCAGCGCGACGACCACCCCGATGGCCACCACGACGAGGAGGAGCACCAGCCACCCGGTGTGGGAGCTCGCGGTCGCGAGACCCGGCTGACCGAAGGTGGCCGGCACCGGCAGGGTCTTCCACTGCGAGATCGGCCAGATGACCACGAAAGCCCGGCCGATCACATCGCTGACCGGCACCGAGCCGTTGACCCGGGAGTCCTCGGAGTTGTCGCGGTGGTCGCCCATCACGAAGATCTGGCCGGCCGGCACGTGCACGGTCTTGCCTTCGAACTGGTCCGAGGAGCACGGATGCGAGCCGGGGTACAGGAACGGCTCGGACAGCGGATGCCCGTTGACGGCGAGTACGTCACGCTTGCAGGTGATCGTGTCGCCGCCGACGCCGATGACCCGCTTGACGAAGTCGCTGCTCGTCGACGGCGCCAGCCCGATCGCCGCGCCGACGTCGTGCAGCACCCGCTCGACCGGGTTGCTCGGCGTCGTGAACTCCGACTCGTTCGGCCAGCTCGGCGGGCCCTTGAAGACCACGATGTCGCCGCGCCGCGGCGAGGAGAAGTCGTAGGCGAGCTTGTTGACCAGCACCCGGTCGTACGGATGGCCGGGGCTGGTGCCCGCCGCTCCCGACGGGTCGCCGCCCTGAAGCGTGTTCTCCATCGACGCCGACGGGATGTAGAACGCCTGCACCAGGAACGTCTTGATCACCAGCGCCAGCACGAGCGCGATGACGAGCAGCACCGGGAACTCCTGCCACAGCGGCGTGCCCTTGGGGCGTGCTCTGGCGTCAACGTGGTCGGCGTCAGGCATCTGTGGAAGCGTACGTGGCCACCCGGGCCTGGACTATCAGCCGCCCTTCAGACCCGGCTGGTCGAACGTCGACGGCACCGGCAGAGTCTTCCAGTCGGAGTGCGGCCAGATCACCACGAACGCGCGCCCGATCACGTCGCTCACCGGCACCGGGCCGTTGATCCGCGAGTCGTCGGAGTCGTCCCGGTGGTCGCCCATCACGAACAACTCGCCGGCGGGCACGGTGATGTGGAACGGCTGGTACGCCGCCGCGTGCTGGCCCGGATCGGCTGTGGTCAAGTCGATGTAGGGCTCGTCGAGAGCATGCCCGTTGACCATGATCTGGTCCTTCGCGTTGCAGCAGACCACGTGATCGCCGGCCACCCCGATCACCCTCTTGATGAAGTCGCTGCCGCCGGAAGGGGCGATCCCGATCGCCGACCCGATGTCGTGGAAGAACCTGGCGATCGGGTTGCTCGGCGTCGTGATGGTCGACTCGTTCGGCCAGCCCGGCGGCTTCTTGAACACGATGACCTCGCCCCGGCGCGGGCTCCGGAAGTCGTACACCAGCTTGTTGACCAGCACCCGGTCGTAGGGATGACCGGCGGTCGGGCCGCCGGGAAACTCCGGGCCGCCCTGCAAGGTGTCCTCCATCGACGCCGACGGGATGTAGAACGCCTGCACCAGGAACGTCTTGATCAGCAGGGCAAGGACGAGGGCCACGATGACGAGAACCGGGAGCTCGCGCCAGAACGACCGGCCGGCCGACGCCGCGCGGTGCTTGCCAGGGAGAACCGCCGTCTGATCGACGCTCTCACTCATGGCAACGGCAGGGCGGTGCAGAAGGTCAGCGGCTGGGAACCGCGTCGCGCTTTTCCTTGATCTTCGCTTTCTTGCCGCGCAGGTCGCGCAGGTAGTACAGCTTGGCCCGTCGTACGTCGCCGCGCATCACGATCTCGAGGTGGTCGACGACCGGTGAGTGCACCGGGAAGGTCCGCTCGACCCCGACCCCG
>CAYNDD010000240.1:1910-5152 GCA_964395425.1 uncultured Frankiaceae bacterium | reverse complement strand
CGGCAGGTGCGACACGGCTCGGCGCCCGGCTCGGTCGAGCTGCCGTGACAGACCCAGCACAGCAGGTCGACGTCGGCCGACGGCTCGGTGAACGGGTAGTGATCCGGCCGGATCCGGGTGCGCACGCCGGCCCCGAACATCGACTCGGCGAACAGGTCGAGGGTCCCCCGCAGGTGCGCCATCGTCAGGCCTTCGTCGACTGCGAGCCCTTCGACCTGGTGGAAGACCGGGCTGTGCGTGGCGTCGAGCGTCTCCTGGCGGTAGACCCGGCCCGGCACGACGACGTAACAGGGGGCACCACGATCGAGCAGGGCGCGAATCTGGACCGGCGAGGTGTGGGTGCGCAGCAACACCCCGCCCGAACGCGGTTCGAGCCAGAGGGTGTCCTGCGTCTCGCGGGCGGGGTGCGCCGGAGGAATGTTGAGCGCATCGAAGTTCAGCCACTCGGCCTCGACCTCCGGGCCCTCGGCGACCTCCCAGCCCATGCCGACGAAGATGTCCGCGACCCGCTCCTGCACCAGGGTCAGCGGATGCCGGCCGCCGGGCGGGGTCGGATCCCAGGGCAGCGTGACATCGACGGCTTCCTCGACCAGGACCCGCTCGTCCCGGGCCTGCTCGAGTGCTGCCCGCCGTTCGTCGTACGCCGCGGTCAGCGCGGCGAGGGCCTCGTTGACCCGCCGGCCGGCATCGGCCCGGGCCTGCGGCGGCAGCGAACCGAGCTCTCGCCGGGCGAGTGCGATCGCCGAGCGGGCACCGAGATGGCCGGTGTGCGCCACCGCAAGGGCAGCAAGGTCGGCGGCCTGGGCGAACGCGTCCCGGCCGGACGCCATTGTGGCCGTCAGCTCGTCGTCAGACAGCGCAGCCACTTCCTTGGGATCGTATGAATCGCTGGGTCCAGCCATGGCTTCCTCGATCGCGAAGTCTAAGGGTGCGGGTGCTCGGCACCGGGGAGGATGTGCGCCGCCGGGCAGTCAGACCGCGAAGTCCGGCGTGCTCAGCGGCACCGTAAATCGCACTGCCGCACCGCCGGTCGCAGCCCGCCCGGCGGTGATGGTCCCGCCGTGGGCTTCCACGATTCCCTTTGCGATGTACAGACCAAGGCCGGTTCCGCCGCGCCTGGCGTCGTGCCAGAACTTGTTGAAGATCCTCGGTAGTGCCTCGATTGCGATGCCCTCGCCTTCGTCCACCACCTCGACCGTGACTCCGTCCGGCACCGGAGTGACGGTGATCGCGACGGTGCCGCTGCCATGCCGCAAGGCGTTCTCGACGATGTTGCCGACGACCTGAGCGACCTTGTCCGGATCGGCCCACAGCTCGGGCAGCTCCCCGTCGGCCACGACCACGAAGCGGTCGTCCGGCTCGCCGGATGCAACCCGCCCGGCGACGTCGTGTCGCACGATCTCCGGCAGGTCGACCACCTGCTTGTGGAGCTCGAGGTATCCGGTCTCGATCCGCGACACATCCAGCAGCTCGCTGATCAGCCGGCTCAGCCGGTCGGCGTCCTGGTTGATCGTCTCGAGCATGTGCAACCGCTGCTCCTCGGTGAAGCGCTCCCACTTCGACAGCAAGGTCGCGGTGAAACCCTTCACGCCGGTCAGCGGCGATCGAAGCTCGTGGGCAACCACGGTGACGAGCTCGCTGCTGCTGCGTTCCCGGCGACTGCGGGCCGCGGTGTCGCGCAGGCACACGACCAACCGGCTCACCCGACGCTCGCTGTCACGGACGAAGGACGCCGTCACCAGGACATCGACGTCGGGGGCGCTCGGCCGGGACAGCGAGAGCAACCGCTCCGGCTGGCGGACCCGGGTCGCCAGGCCGTCGAACGGACGCGTGCAGGTCCACCAGTCGCGGCCCTGCTGGTCGACCAGCGGTACGGCGACACCGAGCAACTGACCGAGCAGGTCGGAGCGCGGCGCGGCCAAGATGCGAACAGCCGCGGAGTTCACCTCGACGACGACGCCGGTGGAGTCGGCCACGATGACGGCGTCCGGCAGGTCGTCGTACCGCGATCCGCCCTCGAGCCGATCCGGCACGATCCCCTCCTTGACTCGCGGACGAAGCCTACGGGAGTCGGCGCCGACTCGCCCGCGCGGACGCGTAGAGACAGATCGCTGCGGTCGCCGCCAGGTTGAGGCTCTCGGCCCGGCCGTAGATCGGCACCCGGACGACTCGGTCGGCCAGATCGCAAACCGCGGCCGGCAGGCCGTGCGCCTCGTTGCCGAACACCCACGCGGTCGGACCGGTGAGCGAGCCCGAGTCGATCAGGTCGTCGAGGCCGATCGAGCCATCGGCGGCGGTTGCGAGCACCGCGCAGCCGGCCGCCTTGGCCGCCACGATTGCGGCCTCGCTCGACGCACCGGTGGCGATCGGGAGGTGAAACACCCCGCCGGCACTCGAACGCACGCACTTGCCGGACCAGACGTCGACCGAGCCACGGGACACGATCACCGCGCTCGCACCGGCCGCGTCCGCGGTGCGGATCACCGTGCCCGCATTGCCGGGATCGGCGACCCGGTCGAGGACGACGACGAGCTGCGGAGGAACTGCACACGCATCGGCAAGATCCACGCGCGGTGTCGCGACCACCGCGACCAGGCCTTGCGGAGTCACCGTGTCGCGCAGCGCGCCCAGGACCCGCTCGCTCACCAGCCGGGTCTCGACGCCGGCGCGAGCCGCCGACTCGACCAGTGCCGACTCGCGCTGCGCCGCCTCACTCGTGACGAACAACTCGCGGACCCGCCGGCCCGGTGCAGCCAGAGCGGCGCCGACCGAGTGCGGGCCCTCGACGAGAAAAGCACCAGCCGCCGATCGGCCCTTCGCGGTGAGCAGCGCCCGCGCCGCGACGACCTTCGAGTTCGACAGCGACTCGATCGGTTCGGGTGCGACCGATCCGATGGTCCGGTCAGTGCGGCTCAGGCGGCCGACTCGGCTTCGGTTCCGGACACCGGCAGGGCAGCCCGTGCGAGCTCGACGAGCGCGGCGAAGGCGGCCTCGTCCGAGACCGCCAGCTCGGCCAGGTGCTTACGGTCAACCTCGATGTTTGCGGCCTTCATGCCCTGGATGAAGCGGTTGTAGGTCATCCCGTTGGCGCGCGCCGCCGCGTTGATCCGCTGGATCCACAACGATCGGAAGTCACCCTTGCGGGCCCGCCGGTCGCGGTAGGAGTAGTTCATCGAATGGAGCATCTGCTCCTTGGCCTTGCGGTAGAGCCGCGAGCGCTGGCCGCGGTAGCCGCTGGCTCG
>CAYNDD010000240.1:0-1810 GCA_964395425.1 uncultured Frankiaceae bacterium | reverse complement strand
CTCGTTGGCCAGCCGGCGGGTCAGGGTCGACTCCTTGTGCTCCAGGTAGTGGTTGCGGCCGGCCCGGCGGTGCATGAGCTTGCCGCTGCCGGTCACGCGGAAGCGCTTCTTTGCGCCGCTGTGGGTCTTCATCTTCGGCATTGCTGCCTCGTCTCCTCGGGTGGGTCGCTTGCTTCTGACGTCGCGGGGTGCTGGCGGTCTCGCTATGCGGTGGCCTGCGCCGGCGGCTCGGCCGGTGGCTCCGCGGCCGGCTCGGCCTGGGCCAGTCGCCTGGCCCGCGCCGGTTGGGGCTGCTGGCCGCGGTGCGGAGCCATCACCATGATCATGTTGCGGCCGTCCTGCTTCGGTGCGGACTCGACATAGCCCAACTCCTCCACATCTGCGGCCAGCCGCTGCAGTAACCGGAACCCGAGCTCGGGTCTGGACTGCTCGCGGCCACGGAACATGATCGTGATCTTGACCTTGTCACCGGCCTTGAGGAACCGAACGACGTGACCCTTCTTGGTCTCGTAGTCGTGCGGGTCGATCTTCGGCCGAAGCTTCATCTCCTTGATGACCGTGTGCGACTGGTTGCGTCGCGCTTCGCGGGCCTTCTGGGCGTTCTCGTACTTCCACTTGCCGTAATCCATGAGCTTGCAGACCGGCGGGCGGGCTTCGGCGGCCACCTCGACCAGGTCGAGGTCTGCTTCCTGTGCCAGCCGGAGCGCGTCGCCGATGGCGACGATTCCGACCTGCTCTCCGTTCGGGCCGACCAGCCGCACTTCTGGGACGCGAATCCGGTCGTTGATACGGGGTTCGACGCTGATGGGACCTCCACTGTCTCGTCGTCGTAGTGCGCCACCCGAGCGTTGTGATCCTTCGCGGACGCAACCAGCGCGAACTCGAAAGGCCTCGCACGACACGCATGCGAGGCCCCGACGACGACGACCCACCCTCGCTGCCGTTTTGTCGTCGGCTGCGAGGCGATCGAAGACCCGTCGAGTGCTGCCGACCTTTGCTGATCGGTGGTGCTCGTGCGGGTGGGAGTCGGGCTCCGCTTGCTCGACGGGCGCGGGTGGCACGCCCATCGGTCGCGATCACAGGGTAGCAGCGAACCCCGATCAGGTGCGCGTGGCGATCAGGTCGGAGTTGGGCGAATTTCGACAATATGGGTGATCGGCCCTGCGACGTCGACCACGATCGCCGCGCAGCCTTCGGCGGCAGCGGCCGCAACGGCTCGGCGGCCCGGCATCGGGACCGGCCTCGCGTCGGCCTGCCAGGCCCGCAGCGTGGCATAGCTGGAGAACACCGGCAGGGCCCGACGGCCGTCGAGCCCTGCCAGGGTCGGGACGGCCATCTCGACGGCGACCGACTCCTCGCCCTGCGCCACGATCGGAACGAGCACCCGGGCATCGAGCAGGGCCTGCCGGATCGCCTGCGGATCGCCGCCGGCCAGCGCTGCTTCCAGCTCGGGGTCAGCGGCGCCGTGGTCCTCGACCCGCTCGCGCCCGCTCATGGACCCGCGACCGGGCGTGCCTCACGGGGTGCGTCCCGCCCGCTCAACCAGACGCCGACGACGGTGACGACGGCGCCGATCACGGTCGTCGCCCGCAGCGTGGTTCCCGGCGCCGGCCACACCGCATCCAGGACAACCGCACAGACCAGCTGCCCGGCGAGCGCAGCCAGGACGAAGCGCAGGACTCCGAGCACCCGGACCGTGCTAGCTCCGGCGAAGACGTAGTACGCGCCCAGCGGGCCGCCGAGATACAACCACGGCGCGCTCGGCAGCGAGTGCAGCGAGAACTCCCCCGCGGCGAAGACCACGATGATC
>CAYNDD010000239.1:2402-5227 GCA_964395425.1 uncultured Frankiaceae bacterium | reverse complement strand
GGACCCTCGACCACGGTCGCTGGCTGATCATCTGGATGCATCGCGGCACCGACCCGGACACGATCACCCGGGTCCTGGACCTGCACGACCGGGCCGCCGGGATCCGGCCGCTGCTTCCGACTCCGGACGCCAACGCCCGGGTGGTCGGCAACGACGGATCGACCTTCTTCGTCCTCACCGACGCCGATGCTCCGCTCCGGCGGGTGGTGGCCGTCGACCTCGACCACCCGGAGCCACAACATTGGCGCGAGGTCATCCCGGAGGGACCGGACTCGCTGCAGGACGTGGTCCTAGCCGGCGGCCGGCTGGTTGCCCACGTGCTGCGCGACGCGAGCTCGGCCCTGCAGATCTGGTCCACAGCCGGCGAGCATCTGGCCGACGCCGAGCTGCCCGGCTACCTGAGCATCACCGATCTGTCCGGAACCGATGAGTCGGCCACCGTGCACGCGGGCGCAACCTCGTTCACCGATCCGACGTCGGTGTGGGCGTGTGACGTGACCACGGGAGCAACCCGCCGGGTCCACGACAGCGAGCTTCCGATCGACGCATCGTCGATCGTCGTGAGCCGGGCCAGTGCACCCTCCGCGGACGGCACACCGGTGCCGCTGTTCCTGGTCCACCGCCGTGACATCGAGCCGACCGCCGCGGTGCCGACCCTGCTCTACGGGTACGGCGGCTTCGACATCCCGATCACCCCGAGCTTCAGCCCCGCCTGGCTGGTCTGGGTCGAGCGGGGCGGCCTGCTCGCGGTGGCGAACCTACGCGGCGGTGGTGAGTACGGAAAGGCGTGGCACGACGCCGGCCGCCGGGCCAACAAGCAGAACGTCTTCGACGACTTTGCCGGCTGCGCCCGCTGGCTGGTCGACTCCGGCTGGACCGGGCCCGGGCGGATCGTGATCAACGGCGGGTCCAACGGTGGCTTGCTGGTCGGTGCGGTGCTCACCCAGCATCCGGAGCTGATCGGCGCCGCGGTGCCCGAGGTCGGGGTCATGGACATGCTGCGGTTCGCGACGTTCACGATTGGCTGGGCCTGGACCGGCGACTTCGGCGATCCGGCCGATCCCGAGGAGTACCGCTGGGTCCGCGCCTACTCCCCGCTGCATGCGATCCGACCGGGTACGGCGTACCCGCCCACCTTGGTGATGACCGGCGATCACGACGACCGGGTCGTGCCCGGGCACTCGTTCAAGTTCGCCGCTGCCCTGCAGGACGCCCAGGCCGGCGGCGCACCGGCGCTGATCCGGATCGAGACCTCAGCCGGTCACGGGCTCGGTACACCCGTCAGCAAGCTGATCGAAGCCCGCGCCGACATGCTGGCCTTCTGCGAGTCAGCGGTTGGCCTCGGCGACTAGCTCGGCCGGCTCGATCTCCGTACTGAGCACCACCTCCGGAAGGGGCGGCGGCGTGCCGCCGAAAGCCGGGCAAATGGCCTGATGCGCGCACCAGTCGCAGAGCTTGCTCGGCTTCTGTCTCCAGTCACCGGTCTCGCGCGCCTTGATGATCGCGGTCGCGATCGCGTCGACCTGTCGCTCGAGCGACTCGAGGTCGGCAGCGTCGGGGGAGTAGTCGAGGATCTCGCGGTCGCGGAGGTAGTACAGCCGGAGCAACCGCGGCAGCACGCCGGTGGACCGCCAGAGCACCAAGGCGTAGAAGCGCAGCTGGAACAGCGCCTTGCCTTCGTAGGCCTCGTGCGGTGACTTGCCGCTCTTGTAGTCCACGATCCGCAGGTCGCCGGCCGGGGACCGGTCGAGGCGGTCGACGAAACCCTTGAGGTGCACGCCGGAGGGCAGCGTGGTCTCGACCAGCACCTCGCGTTCGGCCGGCTCCAGCCGTCGCGGGTCTTCGAGCGCGAAATAGCTGTCGAGCAACTCGCCGGTGGACTGCAGGAGGGCCGGCAGGCCGCCTGGGACGGTGGCCACCAACTCGGCCAGCTCGGTGTTGTCCGCGAGCAGCTCCTGCCACTGCGGCTCGGCCAGGTCGATCGCTGCGGCGATCGTGCGTTGGCCGGCCTCGAGATCGAACAGCTTCTCCAGGATTCCGTGGATGACCGTGCCCCGGGCGGCGTCGATGCTCGGCGGCTCCGGCAGCTTGTCGATCACCCGGAAGCGGTAGAGCAACGCGCAGTTCTTGAAGTCCAGCGCGCGCGAGGGTGACAGCGACCACTCGGGAACGCTCAGCTCGGGGGCTGCCAGGTCAACCGTCGACATGTGCTGAAGGTAGAACATGGGTACGACGCAAACCGTCACTGTCAGCCGGCGCGCCTACCATGAATCCGTGAGCGACGAGTCACCGGACCGTCGGTCCGAGCCCGATCAGGGTGCGCCCACCCCGCCGGCGAAGTCGTCGGTGTGGGTCACCGGGATCCCGGCCGGCCGGATCTTCGGCGTGCCGCTCGTCGTCTCGCCGGCCTGGCTCTTGATCGTCGTGTTCGCGCTGATCGTCGTACCGACCAGCTTGCGCGAGCACATTCCGGGTCTCAGCAACACGGCAAGCGTGATCACCGCGGTCGCCCTGATCGCGCTCATCTACGCCGCGGTCCTTGCCCACGAAGCGAGTCATGTCCTGGTGGCGAAGGCGTTCAAGCTGCGGGTCGGCCGGGTCGTGCTGCAGTTGCTCGGCGCGCAGTCGGAGGTCCTCGATCATCCCGAGACGCCCGGCCGCGCCTATCTGGTCGCCGCGGTCGGTCCGCTGACCTCGATCTCGCTGGCGGCGATCGGTGCACTGGTCGCGGCGCAGTTCTCGACGAACTCGATCGGCTGGGTGCTCGCCTGGTCGTTCGCCTGGATCAACGGTCTGGTCGGCGCATTCAACCTGCTGCCCGGCCT
>CAYNDD010000239.1:0-2302 GCA_964395425.1 uncultured Frankiaceae bacterium | reverse complement strand
TCGAGCGCCAGCCGTGGATGTCGGTCAGCGACCTGGCCCGCCCGGTCGAGGCCGGTCTCGTGCTCTCGGCGACGCTCACCGGCGAGGACCTGATGACGGCGATCCAGAAGACGCCGGCGAGTGAATATCTCGTGGCGGACTCGAACGGTCGCCTGAGCGGCGTGCTGGCTCGCGCCGACCTGGTGGCGGCACTTCGGGCGGCCGGCGTTCGCTGACCCGCCGTACGCCGGCCCGACCGTGCTGCGCTAGACACGAGGCGTGACTCCCCGCAAGGCGGCGCGCGGCCGGGGCCGGTTCGTCGCCGGCGACCTGGTGCAGCTCACCGACCCCAAAGGCCGGATGCACACGATCGAGCTCGCACCCGGGAAGGAGTTTCACACCCACCGGGGGCTCATCCCGCACGATGCCCTGATCGGACAACCCGAGGGGGTCGTGGTGACCTCGGTCGGGGGTACGGCGTACCTGGCGTTGCGGCCGTTGCTGTCGGACTACGTGCTGTCGATGCCGCGCGGCGCTGCGGTGGTGTATCCGAAAGACGCGGCGCAGATCGTCGGGATGGCCGACATCTTTCCCGGCGCAACCGTGGTCGAGGCCGGCGCCGGCTCGGGCGCGCTGACCTGCAGCTTGTTGCGCGCAGTCGGCGAGCACGGGTCGGTCACGTCCTATGAACGGCGCGCGGATTTCGCCGAGGTCGCTCGAACCAATGTGGAGCGGTTTTTTGGCTCACCACAACAGAATTGGCGGCTCACCGTCGGAGATCTCGTCGAGTCGTGCACCGACTCCGACGTCGACCGGATCGTGCTCGACATGCTCGCGCCGTGGGAGGTGCTCGAGGTTGCCGCCGATGCGCTGGTCCCCGGGGGAGTGCTGTGCGCGTACGTCGCAACCACGACTCAGCTCTCGAGAATCGTCGAGGGGTTGCGCAGCCATGGGGGCTTCGCCGAACCCCAGTCCTGGGAGTCGATGGTGCGCGGTTGGCACGTGGACGGGCTCGCGGTGCGACCTGAGCACCGGATGATCGGCCATACCGGTTTCCTCGTCACCGCGCGACGGTTAGCCCCGGGGGTCGTCGCGCCACTGCGGAGGCGCCGGCCGGCGAAAGGCGCACATCCCGATGACGCTTGAGCGGGCAATGTCCGGTGTCCCGGGTCCGGCCCGCTATAGGCTCATTCAATATCTGACGCCAATGAGCCGAGGAGGTGTATGTGCCCGCACATGAGGATGCTGAGGCACGCGCCGCTCGGCTTGAGCGAGAGGCGCAGGATCTCAGCAACCAGCTGACCTTCCTCGAGGAGGAAGTGGGTTCGCTGCGCCGTCGGCTCGCGGACTCGCCGCGACAGGTACGCGGCCTCGAAGAGCGGCTGGCCGAGGCGCAGGCATCGCTGGCGGGAGTCAGCAGCCAGAACGAGCGCCTGGTGTCGACCCTGAAGGAAGCGCGCGAGCAGATCGTGGCGCTCAAGGAAGAGGTCGACCGGCTGGCGCAACCGCCGTCCGGCTACGGCTACTACATCGGCACCCACGAGGACGGCACCGTCGACATCTTCACCGGCGGTCGCAAGCTGCGGGTGTCGGTCTCGCCGTCGATCGAGGTCGAGGACCTGCGGCGCGGCCAGGAGGTCATGCTCAACGAGGCGCTCAACGTGGTCGAGGCGCTGAGCTTCGAGCGACTCGGCGACGTCGTGATGCTGAAGGAGGTGCTCGAAGGCGGCGATCGTGCGCTGGTCCTCGGGCACACCGACGAGGAGCGGGTCGTCATGCTCGCCGACTCGTTGCTCGACTCACCGCTTCGGGCCGGCGACTCGCTGCTGCTCGAGTCCCGCTCCGGCTATGCCTACGAACGGATCCCGAAGTCCGAGGTCGAGGAGCTCGTCCTCGAAGAGGTCCCGGACATCGACTACGACGACATCGGCGGCCTGACCGAGCAGATCGAGCAGATCCGCGACGCGGTCGAGTTGCCGTTCCTGCACAAGGACCTGTTCATCGAGCACCAGCTGCGGCCGCCGAAGGGGATTCTGCTCTACGGCCCGCCTGGGTGCGGCAAGACTCTGATCGCGAAGGCGGTTGCCAACTCGCTCGCCAAGAAGGTCGCCGAGGCCGGCAAGGGCGAGGGTCGGTCGTACTTCCTGAACATCAAAGGCCCCGAGCTGCTCAACAAGTACGTCGGGGAGACCGAGCGGCACATTCGCCTGGTGTTTCAGCGCGCTCGCGAGAAGGCCAGCGAAGGCACACCGGTCATTGTTTTCTTCGACGAGATGGACTCGATCTTCCGGACCCGCGGTTCGGGCGTCTCCTCCGACGTCGA
>CAYNDD010000238.1:0-5232 GCA_964395425.1 uncultured Frankiaceae bacterium | reverse complement strand
TCGATGCCGGGCGAGTCCATCGGGAGGATCAGCCAGCTGATGCCGTGGTGCTTGGGCGCGTCGGGGTCGGTGCGGACCAGCAGCTCGCAATAGTCGGCCACGGTCGCGTGCGAGGTCCACAGCTTGTGCCCGTTGACGACGTACTCGTCGCCGTCGCGGGTCGCGCGGGTGCGCATCGCGGCCAGGTCGGAGCCGGCGCCGGGTTCGCTGAAGCCCTGGCACCAGATCTCCTCGCCGCGCAGGATCCGCGGCAGGTGCTCGGCGCGCTGCTCGGCGCTGCCCTCGGTGATGATCGTCGGCCCGGCGTGCAGCAGCCCAACGAAGTTCACCCCGACGTACGGCGCCCCGGCCCGCTCGGCTTCCTCGAGGAAGATCAGGTGCTCGGACGGGGTTGCACCGCGTCCGCCATCTGCCTCCGGCCAGTTGATGCCGGCGTAGCCGGCGTCGTGCAGCAGTCGCTGCCATCCGGTGTCGTATGCCCGCCGGCCCGGCCAGTCGTCGGCGTCGGGTTTCGGCGGCAGCGTGGGAAGGACCGTGGCCAGCCAGGTGCGCAGCTCGGACCGGAAGCTTCGCTCCTCCGGTGAGTCGCGCAGGTCCACGCGGGCAACGATAACCTGACGGGTCGTCAGGTCTGGATCGATCGGATCGGCGCGATGAAAGGGCGGGTGCCTGTCGTGGGCCGTCTCGATGGCAAGGTCGTCCTGGTGACCGGTGCCGGCCAGGGCGTCGGTGCGGGCATCGCGCTGGCGGCCGCCGCCGAGGGTGCGTCGGTCGTCGCGGCCGGTCGCACCTTGGAGAAGGTCGAGCAGACCGCCGCAGACCTCCATGCTCGTGGCGTGAGTGCACTTGCCGTGCAGTGCGATGTACGCAATCGCGAGCAGGTCGATGCTTGTGTTGCTGCTGCGTTGCATCGATTCGGCCGGCTCGACGGCTTGGTGAACAACGCGCAGATGGTGTCGCTCGGACCGGTCCTCGAGATCACCGAGAAGGCCGCCCGCCGCACCTGGGAGAGCGGGTTCCTCGGCTCGTTGTGGTTCATGCAGGCCGCCCATCCGGCCTTGAAGGCGACCAAGGGCAGCGTGGTGAACCTCGGCACCGGCTCTGCGTTGCGCAACGACCTGCCCGGCTTCGCGCTGTATGCCGGGACCAAGGAGATGATCCGGACCCTGACCCGGATGGCCGCGCTCGAATGGGGTGCCGACGGCATCCGGGTCAACTCGGTGATCCCGAACGCGATGTCGCCGGGACTGAAGATGTGGTCGGAGTTCGCGCCGAAGGAGTTCGAGGACTTCGTCGCGACGATTCCGCTTGGGCGGGTCGGCCGGCTCGAGCAGGATGTCGGGCGCGCGGTCGCGTTCCTGCTATCGGAGGATGCGGCGTACGTCACCGGCTCGACGCTGATGGTCGACGGCGGCCAGGCGTACCTGCGATAAGGGGCTCGATGGGGATCTGCGACGGTCGCGTTGTCATCGTCACCGGTGCCGGTGGCGGACTCGGGCGTGCCCATGCACTCGCCTTTGCGGCCGAGGGTGCGCACGTCGTCGTCAACGACATCGGGACGTCGCGCGAGGGCGAGGGTGCCTCGGACGAGCCGGCGCATCGGGTGGTCGACGAGATCGTGTCGGCCGGTGGGGTGGCGGTCGCGAACCTCGATGACGTCACGGACTGGGACGGCGCGGGGTCGCTGGTCGGCTCCGCGATCGAGGCGTTCGGCCGGTTGGACGTGTTGGTCAACAACGCCGGCTTCCTGCGCGACCGGATGCTGGTGGGGATGTCGGTCGAGGAGTGGGACGCCGTGATCCGGGTGCACCTGCGCGGTCACTTCTGCCCGCTGCGCCATGCCAGCGGTTATTGGCGCGAGCAGGCCAAGCAAGGTGAGCCGGCCGACGCACGGGTGATCAACACCTCCTCAGGCGCAGGCTTGATGGGGAGTGTCGGCCAGGGAAACTACAGCGCCGCGAAGGCCGGGATCCTCGGCCTGACCGCGGTCGCCGCCGCCGAGCTCGCGCGGTACGGCGTCACGGTGAATGCGATCGCGCCCGCGGCCCGCACCCGGATGACCGAGGTCGCGATGCCGGACATGATGCGGGCGCCGGAGTCGGGGTTCGACGCGATGGCCCCGGACAACGTGTCGCCGCTCGTGGTGTGGCTCGGCTCGGTGGCATCGCGTGACGTCACCGGCCGGGTGTTCGAGGTGGAGGGCGGCGTCCTCAGCATCGCCGACGGGTGGGCGCGCGGACCGCGGAAGGACAAGGGCGAGCGCTGGTTGCCGGCCGAGATCGGTGCCGCGGTGCACGAGTTGCTGGCTGTGGCGCGGACCCCGACCGCGGTGTACGGCGCCTCATGAACGAACTGCTCGAGGCGCCGACGATCTGGGAGCTGGTCCGGCGGCGGGCCGAGCGCTCCGGGGGGCGGACCATGCTGCTCGACACCGCGGGTCGGCGGGTGAGCTTCGCCGAGTTCGCCGAGCAGGCCGAGGCCGTTGCGGCCGGCCTGCAGTCGCTCGGAATCGGGCCCGGGACCCAGGTCACCTGGCAGCTGCCGACCCGGATCGACAGCGTGGTCGTGTCGATGGCACTGGCCCGGCTCGGCGCGATCCAGAACCCGGTGCTGCACCTGTATCGCGAGCGCGAGGTTGGCGCGGTGCTGCGCCAGAGCCGGCCGGCATTTTTCCTGGTGCCGGGCGTGTGGCGCGACCGGGACTTCGGCGCGATGGCGACCGCACTCGCGGCCGATCTCGACCGGCCCCCGGTTGTGGTCGACCTCGGCGCCGGCCTCACGCTCGCCGATCCCTCGGCGCTGCCGCCCCCGCCGGCGTCGGGCGACGAGGTCCGCTGGGTCTACTACACGTCTGGCACCACCTCCGAGCCCAAGGGCGTCCAGCACACCGACCGGACCCTGATGGCCGGCGGGCGCGGGCTGGCCGCCGCCCTCGACATGTCCGCCGACGACCTCGGTTCGATCGCCTTCCCGTACTCCCATATCGCCGGCCCCGACTACCTGCTGATGATGCTGGCGGCCGGTTTCGGCGCTGTACTGCTCGAGGCGTTCGTGCCTGCTGAAGCGGTCGCGACGTTCCAGAAGTTGGGCGTCACCATGTGCGGCGGCAGCACGGCGTTCTATCAGATGTACCTGGCCGAGCAGCGAAAGTCTCCCGGTGCTCCGATCGTCCCGTCGCTACGGTTGATGTCGGGTGGTGGCGCGGCGAAACCGGCGGAGATCTTCTACGACGTCCAGAGCGAGATGGACGTGCGGGTCGTGCACGGCTACGGCATGACCGAGGTGCCGATGATCGCGATGGGATCGCCGCACGACACCGACGAGCAACTCGCCGAGACCGATGGCCGTCCGGTGCTCGGCGCGGAGATCCGCATCGTCGGAGTCGATGACGCCGTGGTCGCGCCCGGCGCCGAAGGCGAGGTGCGGGTGCGTGGCCCGGTGGTCTGTGTCGGCTACACCGACCCGGCGGCGAACGCCGCCGCCTTTGACGCCGATGGATGGTTCCGCACCGGCGATCTCGGCGTGATGCGGCCGGATGGGCACCTGCGGCTGACCGGCCGGCTGAAGGACGTGATCATCCGCAAGGGCGAGAACATCTCGGCCCGCGAGCTGGAAGAGGTGCTCTTCACGCATCCCAAGGTGGCCGAGGTCGCGGTCATCGGCCTGCCCGATGCCGAGCGCGGCGAGCTGGTCTGCGCAGTCGTCGAGCCCACCGGGCCCGGTGATCCGCTCACGGTCGAGGAGATGACCGCGTGGTGTCGTGACGCCGGCCTGATGATGCAGAAGGTGCCGGAACGACTCGAGATCGTCGACCGGCTGCCGCGCAACGAGACCCTCAACAAGGTCTTGAAGTTCAAGCTGCGCGAGCAGTTCGGCGCGGGCGGCTAGGTTTCTGACGGGGCGTCAGGTCCTGCGTAGACTCGCGAAACATGCGTGGAATCGTCGGGTGGGGCGTGCACCTGCCGCGACACCGGCTCGACCGGGGCCAGATCGCGGCTCTGGTCGGCGTGGGTGGTGGCGCCGGGACCCGGGTGGTTGCGTCGTACGACGAGGACACCACCACGATGGCAGTCGAGGCGGGCCGGATCGTGGTGCGGGACGCCGGCGCCGCCCCGGACGCGGTGTGGTTGGCGACGACGACGCCGGCCTATCTCGACAAGACGAATGCGACCGCGGTGCACGCCGCGTTGCGGCTCGCCCAGTCGGTGCCGGCGTACGACGCGGTCGGCTCGGTGCGCTCCACCTCGGGTGCGCTTCGCGCCGCCCTTGATGGATCCGGGTCGGCGTTGGTGGTGGCCAGCGACCTGCGGACGGGCCGGCCGGGCTCGGCCGAGGAATCGGCCGGCGCGGATGCCGCCGCGGCCGTGCTCGTGGGCGGCCCTGACGACGGGCCGGTCCTGGCCGAGCTGCTTGGCCGCGGGTCGGCAACCGCGGAGTTTCTCGACCGGTGGCGCGAGCCCGGTGCGATCGGCTCGCGAGTGTGGGAGGAGCGGTTCGGTGAGACCAAGTACGTCCCGCTCGGCCTCGACGCGCTCGGCGCGGCGTTGCGGTCGGCCGCGGTCGACACCGACGAGGTTGACATGCTGGTCGTCGCCGGCCTGCACGAGCGAGCCTGCGCAGCGCTCGCGACGAGCTCGGGGGTGGCGACCGACCGGATCGCCGATCGGCTGGCCGGATCGGTCGGCAACCCCGGCGCGGCGCAGCCGTTGCTGCTGCTCGCGCGGGCGCTCGAACAGGCCGAGCCGGGCCGGGTGGTCGTGCTGTTGACCTTGTCCGACGGCGCGGACTGCTTCGTGTTCCGCACCACCGCGGCCATCGCCGGCCACCGGTCGTCGCGCCCGGTCGCCTCGCAGGTGCTCGTGGGTGCACCGGTCGATTACGGCCGATATCTCGCCTGGCGCGGGCTGCTCGCGGTCGAGCCGGCCCGCCGGCCGGAGCCGGCCCGGCCGTCAGCGAGTGCGGCCGGGCGCAGTGTCGACTGGAAGTTCGGCCTATCCTCGCCGGAGGGCGTGCTCGCCGAGCAAGAGGGGACCGTCACGACGTTCACGGTCGATCGACTCGCCTATTCGCCGAGCCCGCCGGTGGTGTTCGCCGTCGTCGACTTCGATGACGGCGAGCGGTTGCCGGTCGAACTGACCGACGTGGCAGCCGCGGACGTCTCGGTGGGAATGCGAGTCGAGATGACGTTCCGCCGGCTGTTCACCGCCGATGGCATCGCGAACTACTTCTGGA
>CAYNDD010000237.1:0-5242 GCA_964395425.1 uncultured Frankiaceae bacterium | reverse complement strand
GCGTCAAGGTCGAGACGCCGAGCGTGCGACGCCGGCCGGGCATCTGGGGCTGGCTGACCGAGGTCAACGGCTGGCGGGCGATCGCGTTCCTGCTGCTCGAGTTCCCGGTCGCGATCCTCGACTTCACGGTGGCGGTCACGTTCTGGTCCATGGCCGTCGGTTCGCTGACCTACCCCGCGTGGCGGCACGGGATCCCGACCCAGACCTACCACGGCGTCGTGCATCGGGGATCCGAGCTGTACACCGGCTACTTCCTCGACACGACACCGCGCATTCTCGCGACCTTCGGTGTCGGCGTCGTACTCCTGTTCCTTGCCCCGTGGGCGGTCCGGGCGAGTGTGTCGATCGACCGCTTCCTGATCGCGAACCTGCTCGGCCCGACCGAGGGTGCCCGGCGGATCCAGCAGCTCGAGGCCACCCGCGCGCTGGCGGTCGACGACTCGGCGACCGCGCTGCGCCGGATCGAGCGCGACCTGCACGACGGCGCCCAGGCCCGGCTGGTCTCGCTCGCGATGAACCTCGGCCTGGCCAAGGAGGAGCTCGATGCGAGCGCTGACCCCGAGGCCGCGCTCTCGCGGGTCCGCGACCTCGTCGACAGCGCCCATCGCGAAGCCAAGGGCACGATCGTCGAGCTTCGCGACCTGGCCCGCGGGATCCACCCGCCGGCCCTCGACAACGGGCTGCCGGACGCGCTCGCCACGTTGGCGGCCCGGTGCACTGTCCCGACCAACCTGCACATCGACCTGCCCGAGCGCCCGTCCGCGGCGATCGAGTCGATCGTCTACTTCTGCACGGCCGAGCTGCTGACGAACGTCGTCAAACACAGCGGCGCGCACCACGCGACCGTGGACGCCCGGGTGGTCAGCAACCACCTCTACGTCCGCGTCGGCGACGACGGTGCAGGCGGTGCGGAGCTCGGCCGGTCGGGGGGCAGCGGACTCGGCGGACTGGTCGACCGGGTCTCCACCGTCGACGGGCGGATCGACATCGCCAGCCCCGAAGGCGGGCCCACCCTGGTCACGATCGACATCCCGCTCTCATGACCCCGACGCCGACCTCGATGCGGATCGTGATCGCGGAGGACTCCGCGATCCTGCGCGACGGCCTCGTGCAGCTCCTGACCATCCGCGGCCACGACGTCGTCGCTGCTGTGGGTGACGCGACCGCGCTGATCGAGGTGGTCGACGACGCCGTACCGGACCTGGTGGTCGTCGACATCCGGATGCCGCCCACCCACACCAGCGAAGGCTTGGAAGCCGCGATCGCGCTCCGCGCCCGGCATCCGAAGCTCGGCATCCTGGTCTTCTCGCAGTACGTCGAGACGAGGTACGCCGCCGAGCTGCTCGCGTCCGGTTCCGAAGGCGTCGGCTACCTGCTCAAGGACCGGGTCGCCGACGTGAGCGAGTTCGTCGAGGCGCTGACCCGGATCGCCGCCGGTGGCACCGTGCTCGACCCCGAGGTCGTCACCCAGCTCCTCGGGGCGAGCCGGCAGACCGACTCGGTCGACGCGCTGACCGCTCGCGAGCGTCAGGTGCTGCGGCTGATGGCCGAGGGCCGGGCCAACCCCGCGATCGCCGCCGCGCTGCACCTGAGCCCGGGTGCGATCGAGAAATACGTCACGAGCATCTTCGCCAAGCTGGGCCTGGCGCCCTCGCCCGACGACCATCGGCGAGTGCTCGCAGTGTTGCGATGGCTCGAGTCCTGACACTATTGAGGGATGACCGACCTGCTGAGCCTTCCCCTGACGACGCTCGACGGCCGATCCACCTCCTTCGGTGAGCTCACCGACGGCCGGGTCGCGCTCGTGGTCAACGTCGCGAGCCGCTGCGGGCTGACGCCGCAGTACGCGAAGCTCGAGTCCCTTCAGCGGGAGCTCGCCGACCAGGGCTTCACCGTGCTCGGCTTCCCGTGCAACCAGTTCGGCGAGCAGGAGCCCGGCAGCGCCGAGGAGATCGCGACGTTCTGCTCCGCGACGTACGGCGTGACCTTCCCGATGTCGGCCAAGGTCGAGGTCAACGGCGACGGCAAGGACCGGATCTACGAGCTGCTCACCCAGACCGCCGACGCCGAGGGTGCAGCGGGCGACATACAGTGGAACTTCGAGAAGTTCCTCGTCAGCCGCGACGGCCGGGTGCTCGGCCGCTTCCGGCCGCTGGTCGAGCCGGACGCCCCCGAGCTCGTCGACGCCATCACAGCCGCGCTTGCCGACTAGAGGAGCGACGACATGCAGCAGCTGACCGGCCTGGATGCGGCCTTCCTCGCGATGGAGACGCCGGCGACGTACGGACACGTCGGCAGCATCTGCATCCTCGATCCGTCGACCCTCTCGACCCCGCTGACGCTCGCCCATCTGACCGACCTGATCGAGTCGCGACTGCACCTGATCCCGCCGTTTCGGCGCCGGTTGGTCGACGTACCGCTCGGCCTCGACCAGCCGTACTGGATCGAAGATCCGGACTTCGACATCGAGTACCACGTGCGCGAGCTGGCGCTGGCGCCGCCGGGCGACGACCAGCAACTCGCCGAGCAGGTCGCTCGCCTGCACGCCCGCCATCTCGACCGGCGCCGGCCGTTGTGGGAGCTGTATCTCATCCATGGGCTGTCCGGCGGCCGGATCGCGATCTACACGAAGGTGCACCACGCCGCGATCGACGGCGTGTCCGGCAACGACATCCTCACCGCGGTCCTCGACACCTCCCCCGACGGCCGCCCCGAGGACGGCGACGAGCTCCCACCGCGGGTCACCGAGTCGGCGCCGTCAAGCTGGGCAATGCTGGTGCGCAGCGCGTGGTCGCTCGCCGGTCATCCGCTGCGCGGGGCCCGGCTGACCTATTCGCTGGCGATGTCGTTGCCGACGCTGGCATCGAGCCCGGCGCGGCCGCGGCTGCCGGTCATCGACCGGCTAATGGGACGCGACGCCCACGTGGTGCTCGCCTCGCCCAGCCTGCGCGCACCCGCGACCCCGTTCAACAAGCCGATCGGCCCGCACCGCCGATGGGCGTTCCGGACCGTGCCGTTCGAGGAGGTCCGGGCGGTCAAGAATGCGTCCGGTACGACCGTGAACGACGTCGTGATGGCGCTGTGCGCCGGCGCGCTGCGACGGTGGCTCGATGACCACGATGCGCTGCCGGATGCGCCGCTGGTGGCCGCCGTACCGGTGTCGGTCCGGACCGAGGACCAGGTCGGCACCGGCGGCAACCGGGTTTCGACGCTGATGGCCGCACTGCCGACGAACCTCGACGACCCGGTGGCGCGGTTGAAGGCGGCGCACGAGGCGATGCGCGCGGCGAAGGAGCAGCACGGCGCACTGCCGGCCGAGCTGCTGGCCGACGTCACGCAGTTCGCGATGCCGGCGCTGGCCGGTCAGGCCGCCCGGCTGTCGGCCCGGCTCCGCCTGGTCGAGCGGATCAACCCGTTCAACCTGATCATCTCCAACGTGCCGGGCCCGAACGTGCCGCTCTACTACGCGGGCGCAAAGCTGATGGCCTACTACCCGCTGTCGGCGATCGCCGAGGGCCAGGGGCTCAACATCACCGTGATGAGCTACGGCGGCGGGTTGCACTTCGGCCTGATCGCCGACCGCGATCTCGTGCCGGACCTCGACGTGCTGGCCGGCTACCTGGTCGACGAGCTGAAGGTGCTCGTGCACGCGGTGGTCCCGGACCAGCTCCCGGACCAACTCCCGGGCGAGCCGCCGAAGCCGGCGAAGCCGGCGAAGGGCAGCAACAAACGACATGCCTGACCGCACCGGCCTCGCCGCCCGCGCCCTGATCGGGCTCGGGATCGGCGCGGCGGTCGTCGGGCTCGTCGTACCGGCATCCGCGGCACCCCAGGTCGCCCCGCGCGCCGGCCACTACAGCGGTAGTGAGGCGGTGAAGCCGAGCCCACTGCCGGTCACCTTCGTGGTGTCGAAGAACCGCCGGCGGGTCCAGGCCTTCGCGGCCGAAGCGCAGGTGAAGGCCGGCTGCACCAACCACATCACCGAGTTCCAGGCGCCGACCGGGCCGATGCCGATCAGTACGGCGGGCCGGTTCTCGCGCTCGTCGCGGGCCTATCCGCAGAAGGGCGTGCAGGTCACCGTCACCGGCCACTTCACCTCGCCGACCACGGTGTCCGGACACATCACGATCAGGCTCAGCACGGTGCAGGGCTGCAACGCGAGCCGGCCGTTCAGCGCCCAACGGACCGCCTGACCCGTCGCCGACGCTCTCAGGCAGCGTGCTGAGGGAATCCGAAGCGGGGTGGGCCCCTTTCACAATCGGGCCAACGGTGGTTCGCTGTGCCCATCGCTCCGGAGAGAGCCCAACGGGAGGTCAGCATGTCAGCGGAGGAGAACCTCGCAAACACCAAGAAGGCTTACGCCGCGTTTGCTTCCGGGGACGTGGACGGCGCGGCAGCGAATCTTGCCGACGACATCGAGTGGATCGTCCCCGGCAACAGCACGATCAGCGGTACCTATCGCGGTAAGTCCGAAGTAATCGGCTTCTGGATGAAGTTGCCGGAGAAGGGCTTCACCACCACCCCAGAGCACTTCCTCGCCGACGAAGACCGGGTTGTGGTGCTCACCAGCACGACTGCGGACGGCCAGTCATCTGACTCGGTCGACGTCCTCACGTTCCGCGACGGAAAGGTTGCGAAGTTCCAAATCGCCTCTGACACCGCGTTGCAAGAGAAGATTTGGGGAACGAAGTAGCCGACTGCCCAAGGGACCAGCCTGCCGGGCCGAACCGGCCAGAATCTGGGGACGAGCGGTAACGGCACATGTGCATACAGTGCGTGATGTGGAAACTCTCGGCGACCGGACCCGCGGGCAACCTGCACCACCGAAGTACGTCTTCGAGCGGCTCACTCAGCCTCACCGCGATCCTGGTCGCGCTTGGCTGACGTTGTCAGAAGACGAAGTCGAGCCAGTGATCATTGAGGCCAGCAATCCCAACCTCGTCATCTGGTCATCGATCTGGACTTGGCATCCTGACGCGCAAATCCGCTTCGAAATAGCGGCGGACGGACATGGCGGGACAAGCCTGCGATTCATCCTGACGGATAAGACGGACCCCGGACCCGCGTCGGTCGGCCACATGCGCAAGCGATTGAACCAGCTCGTTGCCGAACTTCGATTTAGCTTTGGGCACTGACGACAGCGACGCTGGATCGACCACATGCGAACGTGTACTTCCGGCTCGTCTTCTCTTGTCAACGCCGCCCGAAAATTGACCCCCTAGCGCCGGTTGAAAATTGACCC
>CAYNDD010000236.1:0-5267 GCA_964395425.1 uncultured Frankiaceae bacterium | reverse complement strand
TTCCAACCTCCGTGGCTCAACGGATACAGCACCGGCCTACGAAGCCGGGGACGCAGGTTCGACTCCTGTCGGGGGTACGGTGGCTGTCGTCCAACGGCAGGGCACCGGGTCGTGATCCCGGTGACGTCGGTTCGACTCCGACCAGTCACCCCACCCAACGCTGGTGCAGGCGCCGACGAGGTCTCATGAACCGGGTTCGCGTGGTTCGACTCCATGGCCAGCGACGTATGGTCAAGTCTCTGTAGCTCAGCGGAAAGAGCGCCGCCCTCCGAAGGCGGGAGTCGCAGGTTCGAGTCCTGCCGGGGACACGCCGGGGACCCGCCAGTTTGACCCGACGGTTGGCACCGCTGTGGGCGGTTTGTTCACCGCCGGGGCGTGTCGATCTCGTCGATGATCGACTGTGCGACGTCGCGCAGCTTGCGATGCGAGGTCTGTGACACCTTGACGAGTACGGCGAAGGCCTCCTCGGCGTTGCAACGCCGCCCACCCATGATCACGCCCTTGGCTTGCTCGATGACCGAGCGGGTCTGCATCGCGGTCGTCATCTGGTCCGCGAGTGAGGTTGCCGAGAAGTACAGGTCGGCGTTGTTCAGCGTCACCGCCGCATACACCGAGAGATCCTCTGCCGCCTGCACTGAGTGCGGTCCGAACGCATCGCGTTCGACGCCGTAGATGTTCAACGCGGCGACGTGTCGATCCTCGACCAGGAGCGGGACCGACAGTGAGCTGCGAAGGCCCGCGGCCGCCGCTCGAGCCCCGTACTCGGGCCAGCGCGGGTCGACCTCCTGGTCATCGACGACGATGGTGCGTCGCTCCTCCAGGGCGGTCAGGCAGGGGCCGGCGCCGGCGTCGTACTGGAAGTCGTCGATGGTGCGGGCGAAGTCCGAGGTCGAGGCGGCCGTTGCGGGGCGTCGCTCGTGCATGGTGATCGACACGTCGAACGCACCGTCAACGGCTTGTTTGGTGACCTCCGCGAGGCACCCGAGGACGTCCTCCAGCGACTTGTCGCTGAGCACGATCACTCCCAGCGCCGCAATTGCCTCCGGGAGCGCCATTCGTTCGGTGCGAATCATCTCTTCAACCATCGGTTGACGGTCCCCTCTTACTGGTCGTGCGTGCGCGGGCGAACGATCTCCTCGTGCTGAGCTGGATCAGGGTTCCGGCGCGTCCAAGCAGAGGGAGTCGTGGAGGTGTTGAAGAGTCTGGCTGAGCAGTCGCGAGACGTGCATCTGACTGATGCCCAGCTCCTGCGCGATCTCGGTCTGGGTCCGGTCGCGGAAGAAGCGCAGGAAGATGATCCGTCGCTCGCGTTCCGGCAGTTGGTCGAGTAGCCCGATCACACACTCCCGGCGCTCGACCAGGTCGAGGGCCGGATCCTCGACGCCAAGGCTGCGTTCGATCGCCACCGACAAGGAGCGGTCGCCGTCGCCCACCGCGTCGATGCTGGCCGCGGAGTAGGCGTTCGCGGCATCGAGCGCCTCGAGGACGGCGTCTTCGGTCAGGCTCATGTGAGCAGCCAGCTCGGCGATCGTCGGCGACCGACCCAGTTGATGGGACAGCTCCTCGCGCGCCGCCGCGAGCCGTGGCCTCATCTCCTGCAAGCCACGAGGGAGGCGGACGAGCCAGCTCTTGTCCCGGAAATAGCGCTTGATCTCACCGAGGATCGTCGGCGTCGCGAAGGTCGAAAAGGCGCTTCCCCGACTGGGATCGAAGCGGTCGACGCTCTTGATCAAGCCGACCATGCCGACCTGCGTCAGGTCTTCGAGGCTCACTCCCCGGTCGCGGTATCGGCGCGCCAGGAAACTGACCAACGGCATGTGTCGAGCGACCAGTTCGTTACGCACATCGAGACGCGCCGGGTGTCCCGACGGAAGCGACTCGAGCAGGTCCCACAGCTGGTCGTTGCTGCTGTCCAGAGCCACCCGCACCGCATCCAGGGCTTGCAGATCTGGTTGCCGACAAATGCCGACGTCGACCGACATGGTGTGACTCTCCCGTCCAGTCGTCCTGCGAAGCTGAAGTCAACAATGTTGTTCCGGTACCTACCGCGACGCGATCATCGATAAACGGCGGCGCCAGCCCAAAAAGCGACAGACGCGCCGAGTCGGTTAGCGATCGGACGCGCCCACGGCGACGATGTCGGCCCAGACGTCTTTGCCGGCATTTGCCGACTTCGAATAGCCCCAGTCGGTCGTCATCGCCTCGACGATGGCCAACCCCCGGCCACTTGTGCGTTCATCGGTCAGCGACTCCGACGCGGGTTGCGCGGGCGAGTGATCGCGGACCACGACGTGCAGCATTGGGTCGTGAAGCGTCATGGTCAACGTGACCGGCCCTTCGCCATGAATGATCGCGTTCGTCACCAACTCGTTCACGACCACGAGCGTGTCGCCCGAACACTCGGACAGGTGCCATCGCCGGAGTGTGTCTCGGGTGAACTCCCGAGCTGCCGCCAGACTCGAAGGAGCTGCCGCCAACACAACCGTCCGCGTCGAAACTTTGATGTCCTGGATGTGTTGGTTATGCCCAATCTGAGCCGTTGCAACCTCGGCGCTACCCGTTGAGGGCGGCGTCGATGGTTTCGTGAATCGCGAAGACCCTCGACAGGCCGGTGATGTCGAACACCCTCAGAACGTGTGGGCGGGTGCAGACGAGCGCCAGATCACCCTGATATCCGCGCACCCGCTTGAGCGCGCTGACGAGTACACCGAGGCCCGTACTGTCGAGAAAGTCGACCGCCTCGAGGTCGACGATCAGGCTGATCTTCGCCTGCTCGATGAGGTCGAGCAGGTGCATCCTGAGGCTCGGTGCGGTGGCAAGATCGATCTCGCCGGCGACCGAAAGAACGGTGTATTTGTCATGGCTGTCGTCGACGGAGAAGCCGAGGCCCACGGAGTTCCCTCCAGGTCAGGTCAAGCGAACAGGGGATGAGCTGTCGCTCGACGCTGCTGTCGGGCTTGATCATCGTAGCCGGTCAACTCTGGGTCGATGCGACGGTCGCCGTATGTATGATCGGGATCGATAGACCGCCAGAAGCGCGCGGTTGACCACTGCACGATTGGTCGGCTTCTGGGAGGGGGCCGACCCGGTTATTGGGGTGATCATGGCCTCGAGTGCGACCCGCTTGTCACGGCTCGCTCAAGTCAGTGCGGCGCTGCTCGACGCCGTCGACGCGCTGACCGAAGAGTTCCCGGAAGTGCCGGTGTCGATCGTCTACGAAAAGGTCGGCGAGGCCCGCGGCGTGGCCGCCCGCTATCTGCCGGACCCCGTCGGGTATCGCCTCGCCATCGAGAAAGAGGCTCGGCGGCGGCTACGCTTCGCCGGCAACGACGCGCTCGCACCGGACAGCAACGGCTAGAGCCCTCGGCGAGCAACCGCGGCGGTCGGTCATGAATAAGCGCGGTGGTGATCGGGTACCAACGATGGTGGGTCAGCCGGCCCCCGATTTGTTGGAGGTCAACGTGTTGCTTATCGTCGCTCTCGTTTTGCTCGTGCTGTTTGCCGGGTTCGGCTTCGTTGCGCACGTTCTGTGGTGGGGCTTGATTCTCGCGCTGATCATCGGTGTCGCTCATCTGCTGACCGGTCGTCGCGCCTAGATTGCACGCGCGGCTACCTACCGACGAGCGAGGTGAATCTGACCATGCCACAACGATCGTGGAGCAACAAGCGAGAGCGCCAGGACGAGCACATCAAGTCCGGGCTCGAGTTCGCCGTCGCCGCTTCGGCGACGGCGATCAGAGCCTCGCCCGGCCCGCGCGGAGCTGGTATAGCGCGTGCGGAGCTGGCATAGCGGAGGATGGGCATCCAATGACTGAGCACATGTCGATGAACGTCGTCATCCACGCCGCCTTTCGTCACGACTTCGGGCGCTTCGATCGGGCGCTGGCTGCCTTCCCGCCCGGGTCCCGGCAGCGCGCCGATGAGTTGTCGGCCGCCTGGGACAATGTCGACGTCCAACTGCATCACCATCACACGGACGAGGAGACGATCTTTTTCCCGGCCTTGCGCGAGCTCGGTGCCGACCAGAGCCTGGTCAGTGACCTCGAGGGTGAGCACGCCCGTATGTTGACCGCGCTTGATGCGGCCACCGCCGCGATGAAGGAGTTCCACGCCGATCCGACCGCGGACAATGCCGTGGCAGCCCGCAGCGCCGTCGCAGACCTGCATCGCAGCTTCGACGACCATGCCGTGCATGAGGAGCGCGATCTCGAGCCGTTCGCGGCCGGCCAGAGCGATACGCCCGCGATGAAGGCCGCACAGACCGCGGTCCGCAAGGCCCACAAGGGTGGCACCGGAACCTTCTTCGCCTGGCTGATGGACGGCGCCGATCCGCAGGCCGCGGCCGGGCTACGTCAGGTGATGCCCGCACCGGTGTTGTTCATGATCGGCCGACTCGGCGGCCGTGACTACAACCGACGGATTGCCTCAGTCTGGGCCTGATCCGCGGGGCTGGGGGAGGATGAAACTCCCTCTACTTCAAGGTATAGCCGAGCCGGGGGCTTGCGGCAAGACCCCGGTCGTGCCGCACAATCGTCGGCCGAAGCCAGAACCGACGCTCGGAGGTGATCATCTGGACCCCGTGACGATCAGCGCGTTCGACCTCCCTGAGCGCCTCAGCCTCAAGGCCGACCCAGCGCTGATCGCCGACGACGAGCACCACTTCGCCGCGATCGCGGAGAGCCTCGAGCAGTCGATCACCGACCTGTCCGAACGCCTCGATGCCGAGCGCAAGGCGGCCGGCGGGATCGGGCAACACGCGATGGACCGGGACATGGAGATCCATCGGTTGGGGGCTCGGCTGCGGGCGCTTCGCCGCTTCGGCCTGGACCTGTGCCTCGGACACATGGTCGGCGCATATGACGCAGCGCCGGTGTACATCGGTCGGCTCGGTCTCAGCGACAGCGCGGGCCGACCCCTGCTCCTCGACTGGCGGTCTCCCGCGGCCGAGCCGTTCTTCGGCGCCACCCACGCCAACCCGATGGGTCTGGCCAGCCGGCGCAGGTATCGCTGGAGCCGCGGGCGGATCAGCGACTACTGGGACGAGGTGTTCACCCCCGAGGGGTTCACGGGCCACGCCGCCGCGCTCGACGACCAGTCCGCCTTCATCGCCAGCCTCGGCGGTAACCGATCGGCCCGGATGCGAGACGTGCTCGGCACCATCCAGGCCGATCAGGACGCCATCATCCGGGCCGGATCCCGCGGCGCGCTCGTGGTCGACGGCGGGCCGGGGACCGGGAAGACCGTCGTGGCGCTGCACCGCGCCGCCT
>CAYNDD010000235.1:0-5283 GCA_964395425.1 uncultured Frankiaceae bacterium | reverse complement strand
TCGCACATCGTCTGCAGGCCGTAGCGGCCGCCGGTGCGCTCGAGCTCGTGCAGCAGCGTGGTCATCAGCCGGGCACCGGTCGCACCGAGCGGGTGGCCGAGGGCGATCGCGCCGCCGTTGACGTTCACCTTCGCCAGGTCGGCGCCGGTCTCGCGCTGCCAGGCGAGGACGACCGGGGCGAAGGCCTCGTTGATCTCGACCAGGTCGATGTCGTCGAGGCTCATGCCGGTCTTGTCGAGGGCGTAGGCGGTCGCGTTGATCGGCGCGGTCAGCATGTAGATCGGGTCGGCGCCGCGGACCGACAGGTGGTGGATCCGGGCTCGGGGCGTCAGGTTGTGCTGCTTGAGCGCTCGCTCGGAGGCGACCAGGATCGCGGCCGCGCCGTCGGAGATCTGCGAGGAGACCGCGGCGGTGATCCGGCCGCCTTCGACGACCGGCGGCAACGACTGCATCTTCGCGATCGACGTGTCGCGCCGCGGACCCTCATCGGCGGCAACCTCGGCGTACGGCGCGATCTCGCGGGCGAACCGTCCCTCGTCGATCGCCTGGAGCGCCCGCCGGTGCGACTCGAGCGCGAAGACCTCCATGTCGTCGCGGCTGATCCCCCACTTGTCGGCGATCAGCTCAGCGCCGTGGAACTGGTTGACCGGCTGGTCGCCGTACCGCTTCCGCCAGCCGGACGACCCGCTGAACGGATCGGGTTGTTCGATCCCGATCGCCGCAGCAGCTCGGAACGACGACCCGATCGGGATCAGGCTCATGTTCTGTACGCCGCCGGCCACGACGAGATCCTGGGTGCCGCTGAGCACGCCCTGCGCCGCGAAGTGGACCGCTTGCTGGGACGAGCCGCACTGGCGGTCGATCGTGGTGCCCGGCACCTCTTCCGGCAGGCCAGCCGCGAGCCACGCGGTCCGGGCGATGTCGCCCGCTTGCGGGCCGACCGTGTCGACACAACCGAAGACGACGTCGTCGACCGCATTCGGGTCGATTCCCGATCGCTCGATCAGCGCGGTCAGCGCGTGCGCACCGAGGTCAGCGGGGTGGACCGTCGCGAGGCCGCCGTTGCGGCGACCAACCGGGGTACGAACGGCGTCAACGATGTAGGCATCAGGCACGCGACCAAGCCTAACCCGTTCTGACGACCCGTCAGATAAGGTCCGAACCGATGGACCTGATCGAGCCGGCGGAGCTGGCGGAGTTCCGCGCGGAGGTCCGCGACTGGCTGGCCGCGAACGTCCCGGCCGAACCGCTGCCGTCGCTGGACACCGAGGCCGGCTTCGCCGCGCACCGCGAGTGGGAACGCCGGATGTGCGATGCGCGCCTGTCGGTCGTGACCTGGCCCGAGCGGTACGGCGGTCGAGGCCTGAGCGTGCTCGAGTGGCTCGCCTTCGAGGAGGAGTACTGGGCGGCCGGCGCGCCGGTGCGGGTGAGCCAGAACGGCATCTTCCTGCTCGCGCCGACTCTGTTCGAGTTCGGTACGCCGGCCCAGCTCGGCCGGTTCCTGCCGCCGATGGCGGACGCGACCGAGGTGTGGGCGCAGGGCTGGTCGGAGCCGGGCGCGGGCAGTGACCTCGCCGCGCTGCGATCGAGAGCCGACCGGGTCGACGGCGGCTGGCGGCTCAACGGTCAGAAGACCTGGTCGACCCGCGCCGCCTTTGCGGACTGGATGTTCGGGTTGTTCCGCTCGGAGCCCGGCTCATCGCGACATCACGGCTTGACGTACTTCCTGGTGCCGCTGACCGCGGAGGGCGTCACCGTGCGGCCGATCCGGCAGCTCGACGGCGAGCCAGGCTTCGCCGAGGTCTTCTTCGACGACGTATTCGTGCCCGACGACCAGGTCCTCGGCGAGGTCGGCCAGGGGTGGCGGGTCGCGATGTCGACGACGACGTCCGAGCGCGGTCTCACCCTGCGCGCGCCCGGACGGTTCAGCGCGACCGCGCAGCGGTTGGTCGAGCTGTATCGCGCGGTCGCCAGCGATCGGCCGGCGGCCGCCGCGGCGGCGCGGGACGACGTCGTCGACGGGTGGATGGGAGCCGAGGCGTACCGGCTGTACGTGCTCGACACTGCCGTGCGGGTGATGGCCGGCCACCCGGTCGGAGTGGAGTCGAGCGCGAACAAGCTGTTCTGGTCAGCGCTCGACATCGACCTGCACCGGACCGCACTGACCTTGCTTGGCGAGCGGGCGACCCTCCTCGACGACGCGGAGTCGGCGCGCTGGCTGGACGGCTACCAGTTCGCGCTTGCCGGTCCGATCTACGCCGGGACCAACGAGATCCAGCGCAACCTCGTCGCCGAGCGCGTGCTCGGTCTGCCGAGGGGCTGAGTCGCGGTGGACCTTCGCCCGGACGAGGAGTCGCTCGCTTTCGGCCTGACCGTGCGCACGTTGCTCGGCGAGACTGCGGGTACCGAGGCGTTGCGGGCCGCGTGGGACTCCCCGGACGGTCGCGTTCCCGGACTGTGGCACCGGATGGCGGAGCTCGGCGTTGCCGGCCTGCTGGTGCCGGAAGCCGCCGGCGGCCTCGGTCTAGACGCGGCGTCGGCCGTGGCGGTGTTCGTCGAGCTGGGTCGAGCCGCGATCCCCGAGCCGGTGGCCGAGACGGTGGTCGGCGCGTCGCTCCTCGCCCGAGCCGGCGGTGAGATCGCGCAGCGTCGGGTGCCCGATCTCCTCGCCGGCAAGGCAACGATCGGGATGGGTCTCGGGCGTGGTCGGCTGGTCAGCGGGGCCGAGTGGGCCGACGTGGTCGTGCTGCGCGACGCCGGCGGACTCGTGGTCGTCGAGGCGGCGGATCTCGAGCTCGTACCCCGGCCGTCGATCGACCGCGGCGTGCGACTGGCCACCGTCGCCGGAGATGTCAAAGGCGAGCGGCTCGATGGCATCGATCCCGACGCCGCGTTCGATCTCATGGCGCTCGCCGCGGCCGCCCAGTTGGTTGGGCTCGGCGAGGCGATGCTTGATCGCAGTGTGGGCTACGCGCTGCAGCGCGAGCAGTTCGGCGCGGTGATCGGCTCGTTTCAGGCGATCAAGCACCAGCTCGCCGACAGCTGGGTCGCGAACTCCTTCGTCGTACCCGTGGTGCATCGCGCGGCCTGGTCGGTGGCCACGGGAGCCGCCACCCGCGCGCGTGATGTGTCGCACGCAAAGCTTGCGGCGTCCGGTGCCGCGCTCGGCGCCGCCCGCACCGCGCTTCAGGTGCACGGTGCGATCGGCTACACCTACGAGCACGACCTGCACATCTGGATGAAGCGCGCCTGGACGCTGGACAGCCTGTGGGGCGACCGCGTCTGGCACCGCGCGCGGGTGGCGGCCGCAGTCCTGCGCGACGATGATTCCGTGCCAGGCGGGGGTCGATAGCGATGGGTCCGCCGCTGGCCGGGCTGAGAGTGGTCGAGTGCTCGATGCTCGGGCCGGCCGCGCTGACGACCGCGCTGGTCGATCTCGGTGCCGAGGTGATCAAGGTCGAGCCGCCGGGCGGTGACTACATCCGCGGCATGACTTGGCCGATCGTCGAGGGCGTCTCGCTGATGCACCTGCACCTCAATCGGGGCAAACGAAGCGTGACCCTCGACCTGCGCAGCGAGCCCGGCAAGCGGGTGTTCCGTGATCTCGCCGCCTCGGCGGACGTCGTCGTCGAGGCGATGCGGCCGGGTGCGCTCGAACGCCTCGGGCTCGGCTCGGCACAGCTGCGGGCGCAGCACCCGGCGCTGGTGTTCGCGAGCATCTCCGGCTACGGCGCGACCGGGCCTTATCGCGACTATCCGAGCCACGGGATCGCCTACGACACCTGGGCCGGCATCGTCACGCCGGCGATCGACGACGACGGGTTCGCCTACCTCCCCGAGCACGTCAGCATCGGCATCTACGCCGCCCCGCTCTACGGCGCGCTGGCGATTCTCGCCGCGGTGTTGCGGGCCCGCGAGTCGGGCACCGGCGTGGACCTCGAGCTGGCCCAGTCCGACAGCGCGGCTGCCTTCGACTGGTACCGCAGCGAGACCTGGCGGGCCTACGAGCGGCCGGAGTCCGAGGTGACCGGCAATGCGGCGGACGACTTCGAGCGCCGCGCGCCCGGCACCGCCGGCATGCGCGAGGGCGTGCGCTACCAGGTCTATGAGACCAGCGACGGTTTCGTGCTGTTCATGGCCAGCGAGCAGGCGTTCTGGAAGAACTTCTGCGACGGGGTCGGGCGGCCCGACCTGTTCGAGCGCTGGCCCGGAGCGACGTACGCCGACCATGCCAGGGGCAATCGCGAGCTGCAGGCCGAGCTGCGGGCGATCTTCGCAACCCGCACCAGCGCCGAGTGGGTGACGTTCGGCGGCCAGGTCAACACGCCGATCGCGCCGGTCAACACCCCGCGCACCCTGGCCGACGACCCGCAGTTCATCGATCGGTTCGACTGGCTGCCGGCGGCGGAGCTCGGCGCCGACCAGCTCGGCTTCCCGGTGAAGTTCGCCGGTGAGACATTGCCGCCGCCACACCGTGCACCGACCGCGGGACAGCACACCGACGACGTGCTGCGCGAGGTGTGCCGCTACGACGACGCGACGATGGCCGCGCTTCGCGAGGGCGGCGCGTTCGGGTGAGCGCGGCCGACACGATCCCCGGCCTGGTCCGGGCGGCAGCACAGCAGTACGGCGACGCCGAGGCGGTTGCCGACGGGGAACGCCGGGTCAGTTTCGCCGGGCTCGCCGACCTGATGGCGAGTGCCGCCGCGGGTTGTGTCCGCCGCGGGGTCGAGCCCGGCGACCGGGTCGCGATCTGGGCGCCGAACAGCCTCGACTGGGTGGTGGCTGCGCTGGGCGCGGTCGCCGCGGGCGCGGCGCTGGTGCCGCTCAACACCCGCTTCAAGGCGGCCGAAGCCGCTTGGATCCTCGACCGCAGTCGCGCGGTGCTGACCTTCGTCTCACCGCCCTTCCTCGGCAACGACTACCCGGCGATGCTCGCCGGCCGGGCCGGGGTGGTCACCCTCGACGCCGCGGAGTGGCAAACCGAGGCCGACCCGTCCGAGCGCGACGAGGTCGAGCGACGGATCGCTGCGATCGCGCCGCGCGACACCGGTGACGTGATCTTCACCTCCGGCACCACCGGCCGCCCGAAGGGCGTGGTGACCACTCAGGCGCAAACCCTGCGGGTGTTCGACACCTGGGCCGAGGTGGTCGGCCTTCGGGCCGGTGACCGATATCTCGTGGTCAACCCGTTCTTCCACACCTTCGGCTACAAGGCCGGGATCATCGCGTGCCTGTTACGCGGCGCGACGGTGGTGCCGCAGCCGGTGTTCGACGTACCGG
>CAYNDD010000234.1:2285-5298 GCA_964395425.1 uncultured Frankiaceae bacterium | reverse complement strand
GGGTTTCGCCGTCGCTGTGATCTAGTGACCGGGATCGGCGGTCGGTCGCCGTCACTGCTCAGCCTGGGCTCGCTACTGAAGGTGGTTGATCGTGGATCGAGGCACTCGACGCTTCGTCGTGTCCGCTGGGGCGCTGGTCGCCGTCGGGGCGGTCGTGGCCGCGACAACAGTGGCGGGCGTGTCCGCGACGCCCCGCGCGCGTCATCGGCCCGCCGCCTCCGGGGGCATCCAGGGCAACCCCCAGGGAACCGGCGCGCCGTTCGCTCTGACCTCGCCGCTGAGTCCGTCGACCGCTGTCGGCGGGACGCTCAAAGTTGGTGTGGCCGGCGACGTCGACTACATGGACCCGGCCCGCACCTACTACGCGTTCAGCTGGGACATTCACCAGCTGATCAACCGGACCCTGCTCACCTTCCCGGACGGCACCGGTCATGCCGGACTGGTGCCGACCGGTGACATCGCGACCGGTCCGGCTACACCGAGCAACGGTGACAGGACTTGGTCCTACACCCTCAAGACCGGCATCAAGTTCCAGGACGGAACCGCGGTCACGGCCAAGTCCATCAAGTACGCGATCGAGCGCACCTTCGCCACGAGCGTGATCAACGGTGGACCGACGTACTTCGCGACCTTCCTGTGCCCGGGCGGCGAGACCAAGACCGGATTCTGTCGGACCTACCGCGGGCCGTACCGAGGCAAGTCGTCGGTCTATGGCCTGACAACGATCTCGACGCCGAGCCCGACCCAGATCGTGTTCCACCTGAACCAGCCGTTCGCCGAGTGGAACTACGTGATGACGCTGCTCGGTACGTCGCCGGTCGAGGTCAGCATGGACCAGAAGCGGAGCACGGGCGGCGCGAACTACGACGACCATGTCCAGTCCACCGGCCCGTACGAGATCAAGTCCTACGCGTTCGGCCGACACATCGACCTGGTGCGCAACCCGAACTACAACCCGGCCACGGACGGCACCCGTCCGGCACTGCCCGACAAGATCAATATCACCACGAGCTTCGACTCGTTCAGCCTGGACAACGCCCTCATCCACAACACCGAAGACCTCGACATCGGCGGCACCGGCGTCCAGCCGGCCACGGCGGCCAAGATCCTCCAGACCCCGGCGCTGGAGAAGCGGACGCTCGACCCGATCACCGGCTTCACCCGGTACGTCTCGATCTTGCAGGAGACCAAGCCGTTCCAGAACCTGCACTGCCGAATGGCGATCGAGTTCGCGATGAACCGCAAGGAGCAGCAAGGCGCCCGTGGTGGCGTCTATGGCGGCTCGATTGCGACCACTCTCGGGCCGCCGACGCTGACCGGATGGAAGGACTTCAACGAGTACCCCGGCACTGCCTCGGGTCGCGCCAACGATCGGGCGGCCAAGGCACAGCTGAAGTTGTGCGGTAAGCCGAACGGGTTCAAGACCAAAATCGTCACGACGAACCAGCTCGAGGGGCCGCAGCAGGCGAAGTTCCTGCAGCAGGACCTGAAGCGGGTCGGCATCCACGCAAAGATCCTTATGTTCGACCCGGCGACGTACTACTCGTCAGTGATCGGCGTTCCGGCGAACATCAAGAAGGGCCACTATGGCCTGGCGTTTGCGGGGTGGGGGCCGGACTGGCCGGCACCGTATGGGTTCTTCGAGAACATCATCGACCCGCGCAAGATCCTGCCAGTGGGCAACAGCAACTACGGCGCCTGTGCCGACCCGCGCATTACCACCTTGATCAAGAAGGCGGTCCGGCAGACCAGCCCGGCTGCCGAGCACCGCGACTGGCGGCAGGTCGACATCCTGGTGAACAAGGACGCCTGCGACGCGCCGTACACCTACGACAAGGCGGTGGACCTCTTCAGCAACCGGGTATCGAACGTCTACATCGAGCCACAGTTCGGCATCGTCGATCTTCGTGCCCTGGGACTGCTCTAGACGCGGTCTTTAGTACGGTTTCTGCCAGATGCCGGCGCTGGTCATGTAGATCATCGTCGAGGCCATCGAGCCGGCCGACATCGCGTGGTCGACTGCGATCGTCGCGCCGTTGAGCTGGGCGTCGTCGGCACACAGCAGCGCGAGGACCCGGGCCGCCTCGACCGGTTGGTAGACCAGCGGATTCGGCCGCTTCGGCGCAGTGTCGTCGGCCGGCTCGCCGGTGACGTACTCGACGATCGCTGCCTTCGTCCGGTCCGCTTGCTCGGTTGCGACGCCGCCGATCAGTACGGCGTTGACCCGCACGCCCTCGAGCACGTACTCGACCGCGAGCGTGCGGCTGAGCTGGACCAGGCCGGCCTTGGATGCGCTGTATGCGGCCATCCGGGCCGGGCCCTCGATCGCGTTGATCGAGGCGATGTTCAACACGACACCGGAATGCTGCTCGGCCATGACCCCGAGGGCCGAACGGCAGCAGAAGAACGCGCCCTTGAGGTTGGTGTCGAGGATGTCGTCCCAGTGCTCCTCGGTCGCGAGATGCGAGGGCTGAATCGGTGGCGAGCCTTCCGTACCGGCGTTGTTGATCAGCACGTCGAGCCGGCCGTGCCGGTCCACCGCGGCCGAGATCAAGGCCGCGCAGTCCGCGGTGCGGCGCACGTCGGTCGGCACGAACGTCACGTCGTGACCGTCGCCGCGCAGTGACGACGCGAGCCGCTCCCCGAGCTCGGTCCGCCGGGCGCCGAACACGACGCGCGACCCGGCCCGGGCAAACAGCTCGACGATCCCGCGACCGAGCCCGGACGTCCCGCCGGTGACCACCGTCACTTTGCCGGCGACCGCCGCGATCGTCGATGCCGAGGGCGCCTCGTCAGCTGCTGCCACAGGGATTCTGGTCCTTGATGAATCCTTGGAATCCGCTCAGCTGCTCGCTGTAGTCGTGCTGGGTGAGGTGGGTGAAGACCGCGCGGTATCCGACCGTGTCGCCAGGCGTGATCGTGGAGTTGTTCTCGACCGGGGTCGCGGTGATCCGCTCCAGGTCGAGGCTGTCGCGGTTGAGGGCGGCGATGCTGACGACCGGGCAGTACGACG
>CAYNDD010000234.1:0-2185 GCA_964395425.1 uncultured Frankiaceae bacterium | reverse complement strand
AGGTCGAGGCTGTCGCGGTTGAGGGCGGCGATGCTGACGACCGGGCAGTACGACGTCTTCCCGGAGCGGTTGCGCACGGTGACCTGCACCGAGGCGATCAGCCCGTCGCGACGGATGATCGCCTTGCTGACGACGAGCGGCGGGCGGTTGAGGGCCGCGACGAAGGTCAGCACGATCGAGACGATCAGCCCGACGGTGGTGATCGTGATGAACGCGGTGACCGGGGTCCGCTTTGACTCGCGCACGCGGCTGAAGAGGCTCACGACGCACCGTCCGAGTCGGTGCCGCGGATCATCAGCCGGGCCACCACACCCTCGGCAAGGCCGGCCGGCGCGCCCAGATCGCGGATCCCGGCCTTGTCCATGAACAACACGTGGTCGGCGACCTGCAGCGCGGCCGCGACCGACTGCTCCACCATCAGTACCGTCGTGCCGTTCTCGACCACCCGACGGATCACCCGCAGCAGTTCGTTGGTGATCACCGGCGCCAGCCCCATCGACAGCTCGTCGATCAGCAACAGGTCCGGTCCGGCCATCAGGGCGCGGCCGAGGCTCATCATCTGCTGCTCGCCGCCGGACAGCGTGCCGGCCGGCTGGGAAAGGTGGCTGGTGAGCGCCGGGAAGACATCGAGCACCTCGGCGAGCCGCTCGTCCACGAGCTCCTTGTGGCCGGCGAACGGATACGCGCCGAGCCACAGGTTCTCCCGCAGGGTCAGGCTCGGGAAGGTTGCCCGGCCACCGCTCATCAAAGTGATCCCGAGTCGGGCGCGCTGCTCCGGCGGTACGCCGAGGATCTCGGTTCCGTTGAACCACGCCTTGCCGTCCTGCGGCTCGAGCAGTCCAGCGATGACGTTGAGCAGCGTGGTCTTCCCGACCCCGTTCCGGCCGAGCAGGGCATGGCAGCCACCGCGTTCGATCTGCAGGTTGACGTCGAACAGCACCCGGATCGCGCCGTACGAGAAGTCGACGTCCTCGAGCACCAACAGATCGCCGGCGTACTCCGCTGGCGGCTCATCGGGCTCGTCGGTGGGCTCCATGGTCTCGGCCCGCCCCTCGCCGATCACCACCGACGTGGCGGCGTTGACCAGATGGGGCGCGCGCTCGTCGTCATCGTGCTGGTCCGCGCCGGCGCCGTTGCCCGCGACGTACGCCAGAACGCGGGCCTCGTCGGTCGGGTAGGTCCGGATCGCGAAGATCAGCAGCAGGAGACCGGCGGCCGCGAGCATCGGGATCAGGGTCAGGAAGGCGGCCCGGAGCCCGATCGCGTCGGAGAGAAAGCCGAAGATCGCCGGCGACGCGGCCGAGCACAGGCTCTGCAGCACGGTGTCGAGCGCGGTGCCCCGGCCGCGGAGCTGGGGGCGCAGGACATCGAGCCGGACCGCGTTGAGTGGCGGGATCGCCGCGATGATCGCGAACGCGCCGAGGGTGAAGAACACCAACATGACCGGCGTGCTGCCGACCGAGAACGCGACGTAGAACAGCGGTAGCCCGAGCAGTCGGGCCGCGCCGGCGACCAGGACCCGCGCCGAGCGCCGGCCGATGTAGGTCAGGTAGTCGGCAATGTAACCCGCCGACAGTGCGCCGATCAGGCCGCCGAGCGCGAACAAGCTGGTGGCGACCGACGCCTGCGGCACGGTGAGGTGGTGGTAGCGGAGCAGGAAGGTGACCGTCCAGACCCCGATGCCGCCGAAGAAGATACTGCCGACCGCGGAGGAGATCATCGAGACGGTGAAGGTGGGCACCCGCAGGATCTCGGTGTACGCCTCGCGCAGGGACATTGCGTTCTCGTCGACCGCGGCCGTCGCGCTCAGGCTCTGGTGCCGGCGGTCCTGCTCACCGCGGGCCGGCTCCGAGAGCCGCCAGGCCAGCATCGCCACGATGAAGCCGGGCGCGGCGAAGAAGTAGAACGCCGAGCGCCAGCCCCATGCCGCCGCCATCGCGGCGCCGACGGGGATCAGGAAGAACCCGATCAGCTGGCCGATCTGGTAGATGCCGAGCACCTTGGACCGCTGGTGGACCGGGTAGTAGTCGGCCAGCAGCGACTGGGTGGTCGGGACGACCGCGGGCGAGGCGCTGCCCAGCACGATCCGGGCGAAGAACAGCGTGATGTAGCCGGTAGCGAGCCCGGTCCACAACATCGCAATGCCCCAGACCGCGCCGGCCCAGGCGATGACCTTGGTCCGCGA
>CAYNDD010000233.1:0-5309 GCA_964395425.1 uncultured Frankiaceae bacterium | reverse complement strand
CGTGATGGGCTAGCCGGCATGGCGGCGTCGGGGTGGTTGCGGGCCCTCGCGATCGACGTCACACCGTTACGCCGCTATCGCGAGCTGAGGCTGCTGCTGATCGGGCAGAACGTCTCGTTCCTCGGCTCGATGGTGACCAGCGTCGCAGTGCCGTACCAGGTCTACAAGATCACCCGCTCGTCCCTCATGGTCGGCGTGATCGGGCTGGTCGAGATCGTCGCGATCGTCGGGGTCGCGTTCATCGCCGGCGCCCTCGCCGATGCCGTCGACCGCCGACGGATGGTCCGGATCAGCGAAGCGCTCCTGATGCTCACCAGCGCCGGTCTTCTCGTCAATGCGGTCCTCCCACATCCGAGCCTGCTCGCGGTCTTCGCGCTCGCCTTCGCCCTGGCGGGTGCGGACGCTCTGCAGCGGCCGAGCCTCGACTCGATGGTGCCCCGCATCGTCGCGAAGGACGAGCTGCCGGCGACCCAGGCGATCGAAAGCCTGATGAGTACGACGGCAACCCTCGCCGGCCCGGCCCTCGGCGGCGTCCTGATCGCGGTCGCAGGCTTGGGCGCGGCGTACGGGGTCGATCTCGCCACGTTCGTAGTGAGCCTGACCGCGCTGGCCCGGATGACCGCGATGCCACCACCGCCCGACGCGGAGCGGCCGAGCCTGGCGCGGGTCGCCGAGGGCCTGCGCTACGCCCGCAGCCGTCAGGAGCTGCTCGGCACCTACCTGGTCGACATGGCCGCGATGTTCTTCGGTATGCCGCTCGCGCTGTTCCCGGCGTTCGCGACCCGCCTCGGCGGGCCGGCCGTGCTCGGCGTGCTCTATGCCACCCCGGCGCTCGGATCCTTGCTGGCGAGCCTCACCAGCGGCTGGACCAAACGCGTCAACCATCACGGCCGCGCGGTGATGGTGGCGGCGATGGTGTGGGGAGCCGGAATCGCCGGCTTCGCGGCGGCGCCGACGCTGTGGCTCGCGCTGCCCTCGCTCGCGATCGCCGGCGGCGCGGACATGATCTCAGGCACCTTCCGGGCGCTGATCTGGAACATCACCATCCCGGACTCACTACGTGGGCGGTTGGCGAGCATCGAGCTGATCTCCTACAGCTCCGGCCCGTCGTTGGCCGGCGTCGAGTCCGGGCTGGCGGTCAGCTTGGTCGGCACCCGCGGCTCCGGGGTTTCCGGCGGGTTCCTCTGCATCGTCTCGGTCGCGGCGCTCACCGCGGCGCTGCCCGGCTTCTGGTCCTACGACGTACGACGATGGCGGGCCGAGCATCCCGAGACCGGGGCAACGGCATCCATTGAGGCAGCGCCGGAGCACCACATCACCGGCGGCCGGATCTCCCCCGACCCGATCAGCGAGATCGCACCGGACCAAGCGTGATCCACGCGACGGCCGTAGACAGAACGGTCAGTGACCGACGCGAGTCAGCACCAGCAGGTCGTACATCGACACCACCGACGCGGCGATCCCGAGTATCGACGAGATCCGATTCGCGTTCCGGCGAGCCCGCTCGAACTGCTCGTTCTTGGCGTTTCGGGCCAGCCGCACCTGGATCCCGACCATCCGGTCATCGGTCGAGTTGGGCACCCAGCGGGCCGTCCCGGTCATCGTGACCCGCCGCCGGTAACGGTCAGGTCCGTTCCGTCCTCCACCGGCGGGAGGTCAGCGACCAGCGCCGGGTCGTCCTCGTCGTCGGCGCCCGGGTGCGGGTATCGGTCGACCAACAGGATCGCCTGGCGGATCAGGACCGACCCGATCATCACGAATGCCAGGACCAGCGACGTGCGGTCGATCGAGTCATCGATCCGCGCTCGGACGGTGAGCACGCCGAGCGCGAGCATGAGCGGAACGAACGGCATCAGCACGCTGAGCGACTGGCCCGCCTGCGACGGCGGGCGGCGCCGGACCCAACCCGACCGGCTGCCGTACCAGCCACCGAGCGCGATGCCGAGATATCCGGCGAGCCACCCGATGTCGATCACGTTCCCGGACCGGTAGTTGTGGGTGACCGTGAGGTAGGTGTAGCCGCTGTCCGAGAACGAGATCGCCAGCAGTCCGAGCAGGATCCAGGCCACCGCGACCCGGTCCCGACCCTCGAGCCAGCGCAGCGCCCGGATCAGCAGGAACACGATGATCACGTCACCGAACGGATAGGTCAGGGTGACGATCCCGCCCAACGTGCTCAGGTCGTTGTTTGCCCACACGTCGTGCAAGACGAACGACCAGCTCAAGAACAGCAGGGCAGTCGCCAGGATCGAGCCGTCGAGGAAGGCGCGAGCCCGGGCCGGACGGCTGCCATGGCTCGCCGGATGCATGATGAGCGCGGCCAGGGTCAGCGGGATCGCGCCCAAGTATCCGATGTCGGCGTACGACGGGACCGGCACCGGTCCGCCGATGACGAGGTCGTAGACCGCCCAGGCACCTTCAGCAAAGGTCCAGGACACCGCGGCCGCGCCGAGCAACGCCCAGAAGGTGCGGTTGCGCCCATGGTGACGCCGCGCGGCGCGCAGGCAGAGCACCGCGGCCGTGCCGGCGGCCGCTGCGGTCGCCAGGTCGTCAACGTACCGGGTGACCTCGGCGCCGCCGAGCGAGGTCGCGATCCAGATCGCGAAGACGCCGAGCGCGACGGCCGGCCACACCGCTGGATGCACGGTTCGATGCACGGTTCGATGCACGGCTGGATGCACGGCTGGATGCACGGCTGGATGCCGGCCGCGTCGCGGCGCGGGCAGCACGGTCTGACTCGATGTCGCCATCCGCGCTCGCCCTCCCTCGCCCCGGTCCTCGCGTGTCCATCGACACCGCGGCCGCTGGCATCGATAGGTCGAAGGTCCCGGCCGGATCTTCCAAACGTCCGTATCTCGCCGCGTGTCAGGCTCTAGGGTGAGCCGGAGCGGATCGGCTCGGATCGGATCGCTGGGACACCGGCGCAAGGGGGACGTTCAGCCATGGCCGAAACACGACGGACGACGCGACGCCAGTTCGTTCGAATCGCGGGGATCGCGGCGGTGATGGCTGGAGCATTGGTCGCCCCGCAGGCAGCTGCCGCGACTGCTACCGGCGGGGCAGTGTGGGTGCCCGAGCGGATGTGCGGCGCACCGACACCGGGAGCCGCTGCGTGCGACGGGATCAGGCTGGTCCGGAAGAGCACCGCCGCCATCGCAGCCAACACGCCGCGGGCGATGCGACGCTCATCGCCTGGCAGCGGACCGAGCGGGGGCTACAGCCCGGCGCAGCTGGCCGCGGCCTACGGCCTTTCGGTCAACGCCCGCGCCGCGACCGGCGTGACGGTCGGCATCGTGGACGCCTTCGACGACCCGTCGGTCGGCACCGACCTGGCCTCCTTCGACTCCCACTACGGGATCCCGGCCGAGACCGCGAGCTCCTTCCGGGTGGTGAACCAGGACGGCGGCGCCACCCTGCCGGCCGCGAACGGCGACTGGGCCGGTGAGATCACCCTCGACGTCCAGGCCGTCCGCGGGCTCTGCCACAAGTGCAAGATCGTGCTGGTCGAGACCAACTCGAACTCATTCGCGGACCTGGCCGCCGGCGTGAATCGAGCCGTGACGATGGGCGCCACGGTGGTCTCGAACTCCTACGGCGCGGCTGAGAACCCGGTGAACGACACCCCCAGCATCGTGGCCTCCTACGACCATCCGGGCGTGGCGATCGTCGCGTCGAGCGGTGACGACGGCTGGTACGACTGGGACGTGATCAACGACAGCGACCCGGCATCCGCCGGACCGGAAGCGCCGGCGGCGTACCCCACGGTCGTGGGCGTCGGTGGCACGTCGCTCTACCTCAACCCGAACGGCTCCCGGGCGTCGGAGCAGGTCTGGAACACGAACGGGCCGGCGGATGCGTTCGCCAACTTCGCCGGATTCGACCTCGGTGCGGCCGGCAGCGGATGCAGCACGATCTCGTCGGCCAAGCCGTGGCAGTCGCACGTGGCGGGCTACGGCTCGCTCGGCTGCGCCGCCGGCATGCGTTCGGCAGTCGACATCGCCGCGGTCGCCGACCCGTTCACCGGCTACGACATCTTCGAGACCTACCCGGCCGGAAGTGGTGCGTGGTCCACGATCGGCGGTACGTCGCTTGCCTCGCCGGTGATCGCCGCGATGTGGGCACTCGCCGGCGGCCCGAAGGGCGTGGCCTATCCGTCGCTCTCGCTCTACGGCCACTTCGCCAGCGACCACACCGCCCACACCTACGACGTGACCGTCGGAGGAACCGGATTCTGCGGGATCGAGAGCCCCGCAGGTTGCTTCGACTACTGGGGCAACAATCCGAACGCGCTCGGCGACGGGACGGTGGACTGTGGCTTCGGGGCGAGTGGATCGGCGGTGCTCGCCCACCGCGCGCAGTGCGACGCGCAACCCGGCTATGACGGCGTCGCAGGCGTCGGCACGCCGAAGGGCACGACCGTGTTCACCCCGATGGCGCCGACCGCGCGGATCAAGCACGCCGGCGCGGTCAAGCATGGTCACGCCGCCTCGTTCAACGCGCACTCCTCGACCGATCCCTTCCCGGGCGGTTCGATCGCGTCGTACTCCTGGAGCTGGGGCGACGGCACCACCTCGACCGGCGCGACGCCGTCGCACACCTATGCCAAGAAGGGCAGTCGGACGATCACCCTGACCGTCAAGGACAACTACGGACGCAGCGCGAAGACCACCCTGCACGTCACGGTGACGTAGCCGGCGGCCCCTCGACCGCGCGCGCGGCCAGGGTGCGAAGCGAGTCGAGCAGCGCGGCGAGGTCCTCGGTCGTCGACATGTGGTTGACGACGCCGGCGCGCAGCCAGGTCCGGCCGCGCAGCCGGGTCGTCGACACCCAGGCCTGGCCGGACTCCTCCAACGCTCGCTGGAGCGCGTCCTGGTGCGCGTCGAGCGCGACCGGGTCGTCGACGCCGGCCGGGCGGTGCCGGAAGCACACGATCGACAGGTCGGGCTCGGCCACGACCAGCTCGAAGTCGGTGCTGTCCCGGAGCATCGCGCTCAGCGCTGCGGCGAGATCGTTGGTGCGTTCGACCAGGCGACCCAATCCGGTGCCACCGAGGTGGCGCCACGACATCCACAGCTTCAGCGCCCGGAAGCGTCTGGTCCCCTCGACCGTGAACTCCATCCAGCTGATCGCCTCGTCCTGCGGACGGGTCGAGCGGTAGTACTCGGGCCGCCGTACGAAGGTGCGATGCAGGTCGTCGCGCCGGCGGACCACGAGCGCGCCGACGTCGTAGGCCTGGAAGAACCACTTGTGCGGGTCGATCGTCACCGAGTCGGCGCGATCCAAACCCGGGACCCGGCCGGCGTCGCGCG
>CAYNDD010000232.1:0-5329 GCA_964395425.1 uncultured Frankiaceae bacterium | reverse complement strand
GAGGCATGCCCTGAGCCTACGGCCCGGATCGGACGTTCTCGCCCGCCCGCGCTGGGTGTCGGCCCCGTCACCACCAATGGCCCATGCGGGGGCTATGACCCCACCGATGGGCCATGCGGGTGGGTCAGCTGCGGTCGATCTCGCCGATCACCTGGGCGCCGAGGCCTTCCTTGAGCAGCGCGAGCGCGGAGTCCTCGGGGTCGACCGTGGTCGAGGACTCGATGTCACCCATCTCGTCGAGATCCTCCGGCTGGGGTTCGGGCGCGGCGACCGAGCCCGACCCCGGTCCGCTCGACCGCCCTGCGGGCCGTCCGGCCGACGGTGGGCTCGAAGGGCCGGCCGGCGGGCCGGAGTCCGGCCCGATCGAAGGCTCGGCAGCCGGCGGCGGATCGTCGGGCGGCGGCGGGGCCGCGGACCGGGCGGTGTGCGTGGTGCGGACGACGAGATCGACCCCCAACACCTCCTTCAACGCCTCGACGACGAAGTCGGACACGTCGTTGGCGAACCGGGTCGCCAGCGTCGGGGTCTGGAAGGTCAAGGTCAGCGTCTTGCCCTCAAACGACTCGATCTCCGCCGAGAACATCAATGCGTGCGCGGTCCGACTGCGCTTCTTGACCGCGTCGAGAACCGGATCCCACAGCCGTTCGAGCGCAATCAGGTCGATCTGACCCGGCACCGTCGGGGCGCTCGGCTCAGCCGGTGCGCGGTCAGCGACCGGCGGCTCGACCCGCTCTGCCCGCTCGGGCTCCGGCACCACCGCGTCGTCGGGCTGCGCCGTTTCGGCCGGCGGCGCAGCGGTCTCGAACGGTGCATCTCTCGGCCTGGACGCCTCTGGTTCGGCGGCCGGGCGGTCAGCCACCAGCGGCAACCCGCCACCGGTCGCACCGAGCCGGCGCTCGAAGGCGTCGAGGCGAGCCAGCAGGGCGGCGGTGTCATCGGCCGCTCCCGGCAGGAGCACCCGCGCGCAGGCCAGCTCCAGCACGAGCCGTGGCGACGTCGTACCCCGCATGTCCACCAGCGCCTGCGCCATCACGTCGGCGGCTCGGGACAGCGACGGGCGGCCGTAGTGCGCGGCCTGGGCGTGCATCCGGTCGAGCTGGTCGGCGGGTGCGTCGATCAGGCCCTTGTCGGCGGCATTGGGTACGGCGTCGAGCACGAGCAGGTCGCGGAAGCGCTCGAGCAGGTCCTGCGCGAACCGGCGTGGCTCGATCCCGGCGTCGATCACCCGGTCGACGGCGTGGAAGACCGCCGCGCCGTCGTCGGCAGCGAACGCACCGACCACCTCCTCGAGCAGCGCCGCATCGGTGTAGCCGAGCTGTGACAGCGCCCGGTCGTAGCTGATTCCGGCATCGCCGGACCCGGCGGCCAGCTGGTCGAGGATCGACTGCGCGTCGCGCACCGACCCGGCGCCGGCCCGCACGATCAGCGGCAGGACGGCCGGCTCGATCGTGATGCCCTCGCTCTCGCAGAGCTCGGCAAGGTGCGCACGCATGATCTGCGGCGGGATCAGCCGGAAGCGGTAGTGGAAAGTGCGTGACTTGATCGTCACGAGCACCTTGTCCGGCTCGGTCGTCGCGAAGATGAACTTCACGTGCGGCGGAGGCTCCTCGACCACCTTCAGCAGTGCGTTGAACGCGGCCGTGGTGATCATGTGCGCTTCGTCGATCACGTAGATCTTGAACCGCGACGACACCGGCGCGAAGAAGGCCCGCTCCCGCAGATCGCGGGCGTCGTCGACGAGGCCGTGCGACGCCGCGTCGATCTCGATCACATCGAGCGACCCCGGGCCGTTCGGAGCCAGCGCGACGCACGAATCGCACACGCCACACGGGGTGGACGTCGGACCCTTTTCGCAGTTGAGCGAGCGGGCCAGGATCCGCGCGCTGGAGGTCTTGCCGCAGCCTCTCGGCCCGCTGAACAGATACGCGTGGTGGATCCGCCCGGACTCCAGCGCCTGACACAGCGGTTCGGTGACGTGCTCCTGCCCGATCACCTCGGCGAACGTGCCGGGCCGGTATTTCCGGTACAACGCCAACGACATCGAGCGGCCTCCACACCCAAAACGAGGACCCCTCGCACACCCGCCAGAGCCCGCTTACCCTTGCTGCCTTCCGGCCCTGGGGGAGTTGGGCGGGATAACGCCGCACGAGGGGTCGGCGCCCACTGTAGCCGCGCCCGGCGACACCCGACCAGGCCCCGCACACCCGGCCCACCGCCCCAAGCAATGTCACATCACCCAGGGACTTGTGGGGGTGATGTCACATTGCCCCCACGTCGTGCGGGGCAATGTGACATTGCTTGGGACACCGGGGGTTTCGATAGACTCCGCGACGGAGGATTCGCCTAGTTGGCCTATGGCGCACGCTTGGAAAGCGTGTTGGGGGCAACCCCTCGCGAGTTCGAATCTCGCATCCTCCGCCAGGTCATCGCCCGCCGACATCCCCCGACTTGGAGGTCTGCGATCGCCAGCCGGGCGGAGCCAGCAGCCCTGCGATCCGGCCGCCCCGGGGCCCCGATCCGGTACGCCGGACCCGCCCTGCTCGCGCTCAGCTTCCTCGCGATCGCGACCACCCAGCTGCTCGGCCCGAGCGCGACCGAAGCACCGCTGGGCGCCCACGACAACGGCGCCACCCCGCCCTGGCACGTCGCCACCACGCCGTCACCGTGGCTCGTCACCGGGCTGTTGGCGATCGCGATCATCTCGGGCGTGGCCACGATCGGCCTCGGGCTCAGCGGTCGCTGGCGACCCGATCCCCGCCGGCTGGTCGTCGGGGGCGTCCTTGCCGCCACCGCACTCGGGCTGCTCGCGCCGATCGGCTCGGCCGATCCGCTGTCGTACGCCGCCTACGGCCGGATGGTCGCGACCGGCCACGACCCCTGGACGACCAAGCCGTCCCAGCTGGCCGCCACCGACCCGGTCGAGCAGGCGGTCGAGGTGCCCTGGCAGCACACCCCTTCGGTCTACGGGCCGGTCGCCACCGCCGAGCAGGCGGCCGCCTCGGCGCTGGCCGGCACCGACGTCGGAGTCACGGTGCTCCTGCTCGACCTCGTGGGCGCCGCCGCCTTCATCGCCGCCGGCCTGCTCCTGCAGCGGATGGCGCCGACCGAGCAGGGGCGGCTGCGCGGCGCTCTGCTGTGGACCGCCAACCCGTTGATGTGGCTTCAGCTGGTCGCGGGCGCCCACCTCGACGTCGTCGCGGCGGTCGCGGCGCTGGCCGCGGTCGCGGTCGCGGCTCGCAGCCGCCTCGCCGCCGGCGCGCTCGCTGCCGTCGCTGCCTCGGTCAAGGCACCCGCCGGGCTGGTCTGGATCGCGCTGGTCTGGGCCGCCCGCCGGTCCCGACGCTCGCTGATCGAGGTCACGGTGGGCGCCGCGGCGGTGGTGGGCATCGGCTACGGGTTCGCCGGCCTCGGCGCGCTCCGGGCGCTCGGCCATGCCTCGCACCAGGTCTCGCTCGCGACCCCCTGGCGCCCGCTCGCCGACCTGACCGACCCGGCCTTCGGTCACGGCGCCTCGAGACAGCTCATCGGCGCGGCCGCGATCGTCCTATTCGTCGCGATTGTCTACCTCCTTCAACGGGTGAACGCCGAGGTCAGAAGCGGTGCGCCGGCCGCGCTCGCCTTCGCGCTCTCCCTCGGCTACGTCCTGTCCGCGCCGTACTCGCTGCCCTGGTACGACGCGGTCCCGTGGGTACTGATCCCGCTGCTGCTGGCGAGCCGGCTCGACCTGCTGCTCCTGGCCCATACCGCCGTCCTTTCCCTCGCCTACATCCCCGGCCGGGCCGCCGTCACGCTGCACGGAGCGATGCACACGGTGGCGTTCGGGATGCGCGATGTCGTGTCGCCGGTCCTGCTGATCGCGCTACTAATAGCGCTAGCTGTTGCAAGCGCCCGACACGCGATCCGACCTGCGGATTTGGCTTCGCAACGCTTGATTGGCTAGCCTGGCGCTTGCTCACAGCAAACGCTTGAGACCGCTCCGGTGCGCCGAGTCCTGCCGGCCGGAGCGATCAGAACCGCACGGCAGGAGCGGGGGACCCACCGCGCGCGGCGTCGAATCTCGACACCGAACGCATGGGGTTAAGTCGGCCGAACCAGGCCGGCCGGGCACCTTCCAGCCCGAACCCGTCAGCTCACTTCGTAGGCGCAGGGAAGGGACCCTTCAATGCGCCACGCCCAAAAACGGGGCCGTCATCGCAAACCCTCGAACGCCGGCCGGCTGACCGCCGCGGGCGCCATCGGGGCCGGCACCATCGCAGCAGCCATCCTCAGTCCGGCCGCCGCCCATGCGGCGACCGGTGTCCAGTGGGAGCGGGTCGCGAACTGCGAGTCCGGCGACCGCTGGCACATCGATACCGGCAACGGCTACTACGGCGGCCTGCAGTTCTCCGCCTCGACGTGGAGTTCGTTCGACGTCGACAACTACGCCGGCCGCGCCGACCTGGCCACCAAGGCACAGCAGATGGATGTCGCCAACCGGGTCCTCAAGAGCCAGGGCTGGCATGCCTGGCCGGTCTGCTCGCAGTACGCCGGAGCGCCCGGCCCGAGCACCCCTGAGCTGCGCGCGGTCCACCGCCACAAGGGCCACCACCACGACAGCAAGGGCACGCACCACCGTGGCACCTGGGTGCACTACACGGTCAAGCACGGCGACACCCTCGCCGAGATCGCGCGGCGCCACGATGTCAAAGGGGGGTGGCACGCGATTTATCGCGATAACCGGCACGTGATCGGCGCCGACCCGGGCGCCATTCAGGTCGGCGAGAAGCTGAGGCTGAAGGTCCGCACTCACTGACGGCTGGGCCGTGGCCGTGCGGGTGACGCCCGGCCACGGTTCGATCCGCTCGACCGCGGTCGGGACTCAGGCCACCTGAAGCGAACCGATCATGGTCTGGAAGTCCCGCTGCGCCCGGTTGCTCCCGGCGCTGAGAAACACCAGCTCGTAACCCTGCCCGCCGGCCTGCAGGAACGCGACCTCGCCCTGCCGTCCCTCGACAGTGAGGCCGTCCTCGACCACCTCGCCGGCCGGGGACGACGTCTCGGTGACCGAGGCCGAGTCGAGCGTCAGCCCCGGTGGCAGCGCCAGCGTCCCGCTCCGCAACCGGGTCGCTACCTCGTCGGGACTCAACTGGCGGGCGACCTGCGCGTGAATGACCTCCAGCTGGGCGTCGTCCGGACCGAGCAACATTGCCACCCCCGGGATCGTCTCCCCCGCCGGCATCGACGGCACCGACCAGCCACTCGGTGCGGTCAGGTTCAGCCCACCCACGTCGACCGTGTGGGCCGGACCGAGCACGATCGAGATGGCCGCCACCGTCAGCACCGCATTGAA
>CAYNDD010000231.1:0-5332 GCA_964395425.1 uncultured Frankiaceae bacterium | reverse complement strand
CAGCATCGGCAGCCGCTCAGCTTCGCTTCAGCACGCGATGCGGACCGATGACTCTCCGCCTGTTTGGCCGTCGGCTAACGAGGGAGCGGTACTTCTCGACGGAGGCCCTGGGAGAGGATGGAGGTCGTCGGCAACGACAACTCGTGCGTGAACCCTAGGAGGACGTGTGTCGCTAGCTCGGGTCCACAACTTCTCGGTGTCTCTCGATGGTTTCGGCACCGGCGAAGGACAAAGCGTCGAAGCCCCCTTCGGGCACGCCGCCACCAGGCTGCACGAGTGGTTCTTTCCGACCCGGACCTTCCACGCCATGCAAGGTCAGCCAGGTGGAACTCGGGGCATCGACGATGCCTTTGCTAGCCAGTGGGAACCTGGGATCGGTGCGGAGATCATGGGGCGCAACAAGTTCGGGTACCAGCGCGGCCCCTGGGCTGACGAGGACTGGCAGGGCTGGTGGGGCGACAACCCGCCGTTCCATACGCCCGTCCTGGTGCTCACTCACCACATCAGGCCCGCGCTCGAAATGCAGGGCGGGACGACTTTCCACTTCGCCGACGTAGGCCCGGCCGAAGCGCTTGACTTCGCGCGCCGGCTGGCTGGTGGCCTCGATGTGCGCATCGGCGGAGGACCATCGACGATCCGCGAGTTCCTGGCCGCCGACCTGATCGACCAGATGCACATCGCAGTCGTACCGATCGTCCTCGGGCGCGGTGAACGGATATGGGACGAGGTCGAAGCCCTCGACCGACGCTTCGACGTCGAAGCGGTTAGTTCACCGAGCGGCGTCACGCACCTCACCTTCACGCGCACATCAGCGGAGTAAGCACTGGGCTTGATGAGGTGGTGGCCGACATCCCAGACCCGACGACGCCAGAAGCGGTTCTCGCTGAGGACACCGAGGCATGATCCGTGTCGTGAGCACCCGTTCTGCCGCGTACAGCACTCGACGCTTGGCTCCGGACACGTGGGACGATTTTGCGAGGCTGGTCGAGGCCAACAATGGCGTGTGGGGTGGGTGCTGGTGCATCGGCTTGCACGTCGAAGGGCTTCCGCCCGACCGGACCGTGGCAGGCAACCGGGAAGCGAAGCGGGCCCACGTCTTGAACGGCACGGTCCATCAGTTGCTGGTGTTCGCCGGTGAGGAGTGTGTGGGGTGGTGCCAATACGGACCGCCAGCCGAGCTTCCGAACATCAACAACCGCAAGCGATATGAGGCCGGACTGGCGGATCTTCCGGACTGGCGGATTGGCTGCATCTTCACCGGCAGCGGCTTCCGAGGGCAAGGAGTGGCCCGCGCCGCGATCTCGGCAGTCCTCGACGCGATTCGCGAGGACGGCGGTGGGCTGGTCGAGGTCTATCCCGAGCAGGTCGAGGGCCGCGCGCCGCAGCGCGGCACGTACTTGCATACCGGACCCGAGACTCTGTTCGAGGAGTTCGGGTTCGTCCGCGATCGTCAGATCGCTAAGTGGCGATGGGTGATGCGGCTGAATGTCGAGGCCTGAGCCTTTCGGCGGCCCGTCGAAAGTCATGGCGACATGAGGGCGCTCGATGACCCGTAATCGGCCATCGCGACTGATGGCCGAGCCGATTAGGTTGCGGCGGGGTCTAGATGTAACGCGCTACCGACCTCATTTCCACCTAGCGGCCCCGACCAGAACGGCACCTCTGCGCGGCGGGTGAGTGTGGCTTAGACGCACACCGCCCCGGTAGGTGGGCCGCCGCTGATCTTGACCGGTTTCGTGACGGCGCTTCCGGTGCCGGGGCGTGGGATGACCTGGAGCTTGATGTCGGTCTTGCAGTCGGACGGGGCTGGAGGGCGCACGGCGTGTGCGGTCAGTGTCCCCCCGCTCTGCTTCAAGTGCTCGGCGAGCAATGTCGTGAACGCGCCGCTGTCGACCCGCAGGTTTGCGTGACCACACGGGTTGTTCGGTGCCAGCCGGTCGACCTCAACCTTGAGGGCAACACCCTTCGCGCTGCGGGTTGCCGTCGCAGTTTCGATCTGCGCCGGCGCGAGCTCGACGGTCTTGTCGGCAGTCAATGGTTCGGCGGTGGCGGTGGCGGTGGCCTGGCTGAGCCTGACCAACCCTCGCACCCAGCAGCTGTCCCCGCTGCTCAGATCCCGCGTCGCGGTAGCCTCCGGTCTCGACGTCGGGCCACTGATCCGCGTGACTGCCACGACTTGGACGCCGGTCGCTAAGCCGCGCGCGGCCCGGGTGCTCGCCACGGTGACTTTCGGCTCCCCGCAGGTGGCGATCGGGTTGATCCTGGCGATCAGGGTGACGCTAATGTCGCCCGTCTTGGTGTCACGCTCGGCCCTCGCGGTCGTGATCGCCAGCGGCGTTGAGCACGGTGGCTCGTAGGTGATGCTGACCTCCCCGTTGGGATGCGGCACGCCGGCGGAGGCGCCCCCGATAGCGGTGAGCTTGTTGACAAAGGTTGGCGACACGACGTCGTTGGCCGCGAAGCTCGAGCCGCCCCCTGCGCCCTGGCTGCCGACGAACTGCGCGCCACCGCCGCCACCACCACCGAAGAAGCCGCCACCGCCGCCACCGCCGGCGAAGATCAGCGGGGGAACACAGGCTGGATCTCCGCAGTCAACAAGTACGGCTCCGCCGGCACCACCGGCTCCGGCCGAACCCGGCTGACCCATCACACCGGCACCGCCGTTGACCGTGTTGTTCGGGCCACCGGCGCCGCCTGAGGATGTTGTGCCGCCACCGCCACCCGGCCCATGACTGCTTCCCACCCCATTCGTGCCGTCGGGGCTGCCGCCGGTACCTGCCCCGCCACCACCGGAACCGCCGGCGGGTGCGAACTGTTCGAAGGTGTCACTGCCGGCGCCCTCACCGCCGCCGCCGCCGGCTACCAGCTCGGTCGACCCCTCAGGCCCCAGCACCGTGGTTGCGCCGCCACCGCCACCATCGGTAAGACCATCCACCGAGCCGCCGGCGCCACCGCCCCCGAACCCTCCGGAGCCATCCCCGCCGTGCCCAGATGGGCACGTCTCGTAGGTATCCAAGCCGTTAGCGCCGACACCACCGACGACGATTGTCACGGTCTGCCCCTCGGTGACCGTAAGGTCGCCATTCACACCACCGGCAGCCCCGCCAGTGACGGTGCCGCCGTTTGAACAGAACCCGCCGCCGTAACCGCCCGCCGCCTCAACCTGCAGGGTTGTGATGCCGTCGGGCACCGTAAAGGTCTGAGAGCCGCCGGTGAACTCGAAGGTCGCGGTGCACCCGTCGCCAATCTTCACCCCGACCGGGCACGAATTGTCGGTCTGCGGTCTCACCCCTCCCCCCGAGGACCCCCAAGAACTCGACGGTGAAACTACCTGCGGCGCCACAAGAACAGCGACCGTAACAACGGCCAGACGCCATATTGGATAGTGATCGCGCCGTAGATGGCGTCCGCTCATTGAGCCCACGACGCACCCCTCAGCCCCCAGAAGACCACAAAGTCTCACGAACCAGCGCCGCGCGACAAGCCCCCCGACCCGCGCTGGCAGAGCACCACTCTCGACCGGAGGCTTGCCGTCGATCTGTGCGCGAGCGGCAGGGATGTTGAATGGCGGCGTCTCCCGCCCGGTCTGACCCGAATGAGCGGCCGGCACCTTTCGAGGTTGCCCTGTAGGTGATCCGTCGACCGGGCGGGAGACACCTTTGCACGTGCCTGCCGGTGGGAGTGACCTAGTAGGAGCCTGGCTAGAGGCCCCGTCCCTGTCCTGTCCCCCGGCAAACCCATCTAGCCTCGGACCATGACCGATCGGGTGATCTTTTGGGACGGCACGTATGGCGGCCAGGTGCGCGAAGTCGACGGTGCGTCGAACGGTGTCCTCACGTTCTGGTTCCAGGACGGTGATGACCGTTGGGGCGAGCGCTACTACACGCTTGGGAACACGACGGTGGCCGATCCCGAGTCGGGCAGTCCATTGCCCGTATTCCAGTACGTCGAGCGCGTAAAGGCCAGATAGACCGACGCCGTAGCTGAACTGAAAGCAGCGATCAGGAGCCGCTCCCGCCACCGCCAGGTTTTCGGCACGACAGGTGGGTGCTTAGGGCTCATGCGGCAACTATGAGGAGTCGATGGATTGGTTGTCGGCGGTAGATGACATGGTGTCATTGACGTTGCACACTGATCGTGCACCGCACGGAGCCGGCGCCGAGAGGGATGCTGCTGTGATCAGCGACAGCGCGTTTGCCGTTCCCTACAAGCGTGCGGCGGTGATCGCGGGTATCAGCGTTCGGCAACTCGACTATTGGTCAAGGACGGGTCTCGTCGTCCCCTCGATTACCGAACACCTGAGTACGGCTAATCATGTCAGGCTCTACACCCTGCAGGACATGGTTGAACTCGTCGTGGCGGCAAGGCTACGACGTGCCCTTACGCTGCAGCACATTCGTCGCACCGTCACGTTCCTACGTGGCTACGCGAGTGTGGATTCACCGCTTCGGGAGCTGCGCTTTGCAGTTCATCACGATGAGATTCACTTTCAGATGCCGGATGGGTCATGGTCTGGCGAGTACGCACCTGATCAGACAATCGCACCGCAGGTACTCGCGCTGGATCCGATAGTCGCGAGGATCCGTCGAGGCGCTCAGCGACCCGCAGGAACCGAGGGTCGAATCGAGCGCGTGCGCAAGGTACGTAGCTCGAAGCCAGTCTTCGCAGGCACACGTGTACCCGTCTCGGCGGTGAGCGCATATCTGAAGCGAGGCATCGCAGACGATCGGATCCTAGATGCCTTCCCAGACTTGACGGTCAAGGACATAGAGGCCGCTCGCCACTCCGCCGCCTAGCGCACCTGTGGACTTCTTGCTGGACAATGATGTCGACGCTGAAGTCGGCCGAATGCTTCGACGGCATGGACACACATGCGCAACTGCACGTGACGTTGGATTGATCTTCGCCGCTGACGACGAGTACACCGTCTTCTCCTCCCATCGCGGATGGGCCCTGATTAGTCACGACAATGCGTTCAGTGCGCGCCGACGTCGGCAGTCAATTGGGCAACATGTCCATCTTCGGTGCGAGCAGCCGGACGGGCCGGAGACTCTCGAGCATGCGCTCGTGGAGGTTTGCGCCATCCTCGGCCGTATCCCCAACGTGTGGATCGAGGTATCGCGTCGCGGCCTTCAGATGTCCACCACTTGGGCCTAGTCCAGCTAAGTGCTGCCAAACGTTCGTGCCGGGTTCCTTAGCCAGCCCTCTCTACCCACCTGCCTCGCGGGGGCCTTGTCCTCGCTGATCGCGAGCGTTGCTGGCCGTAGCGTCTCCATCATGTCAACGGCAACCGAAAATTGACCCCCTATCGGCAACTGAATATTGACCCCCT
>CAYNDD010000230.1:0-5411 GCA_964395425.1 uncultured Frankiaceae bacterium | reverse complement strand
TGCGCGCAGGTCACGCCGTGGAACTACCCGATGATGATGGCGGTGTGGAAGTTCGCCCCGGCGATCGCCGCGGGCAATGCGATCGTGCTCAAGCCGTCGGACACCACCCCGATGTCAACGGTCTGGATGGCCGACCTCGCGCAGGAGTTCCTCCCTCCGGGAGTGTTCAACGTGGTCTGCGGCGACCGAGACACCGGCCGGGCGCTGGTCGGGCACAAGACCCCGCGGATGGTGTCGATCACCGGCAGTGTGCGGGCCGGGCGCGAGGTCGCGGAGGGCGCCGCCGGCGACCTCAAGCGGGTGCACCTCGAGCTCGGCGGCAAGGCCCCGTGCATCATCTTCGACGACGCCGACGTGGAGGCGGCCGCGGCCGGCATTGCCATGGCCGGCTACTTCAACGCCGGCCAGGACTGTACGGCGGCCACCCGGGTGCTCGCCGGCCCGCGGATCCACGACGACTTCGTCGACGCGCTGACCGAGGCGGCGAAGGGCCAGACGACCGGGGGTCACGACGTCGACGCCGACTACGGCCCGCTCAACAACGCCAACCAGCTCGCCCGGGTCAGCGGGTTCGTCGAGCGAACGCCCGCGCACGCCTCGGTCCGCACCGGCGGCGAGCGGGTGGGGGACAAGGGCTACTTCTACGCGCCGACCGTCGTATCCGGGCTGGAGCAGGACGACGAGATGATCCAGGACGAGATCTTCGGCCCGGTCATCACGGTTCAGAAGTTCTCCGACGAGGCGCAGGCGCTCGAGTGGGCGAACGGCGTGGAGTACGGTCTCGCGTCGTCGGTGTGGACCAACGATCACGGTAGGGCGATGCGGATGTCGAGGCGGCTGGACTTCGGCTGCGTGTGGATCAACACCCATATCCCGTTCGTGTCGGAGATGCCGCACGGCGGGTTCAAACACTCCGGTTACGGCAAGGATCTGTCCATGTACGGATTCGAGGACTACACCCGGGTCAAGCACGTGATGAGCAGCCTCGGGGAGTGAGCGTCAACGTGAGCGAGGCCCGGCGCGACGACCCACCGCGCTCGGCAGACGTCGCCATCGAGCTAGTGGGTGTCGCCAAGCAGTTCGTCAGCCAGAAGGACACCGTCGCCGCGGTCGACCACATCGACCTGACGATCGAGGAGGGTGAGTTCTTCTCCTTGCTCGGCCCGAGCGGCTGCGGCAAGACGACGACGCTGCGGATGATCGCCGGCTTCGAGGAGCCGACCAGCGGCAAGGTGTTGCTCTACGGAACCGATGTGACCTCGGCGCCGCCGAATCACCGCGACGTCAACATGGTGTTTCAGAACTACGCGCTGTTCCCGCACATGACGGTGGCCGAGAACATCGCCTTCGGGCTCGAACGCAAGGGCGTCGGCAAGGCCGAGGTCCGGCGCCGGGTGTCGGAGTCGCTCGACCTGGTGGAGCTCACCGGCCGTGACCGCCGGCGCCCGAAGGAGCTCTCGGGCGGGCAGCAGCAGCGGGTTGCCCTGGCCCGCGCGCTGATCAACCGGCCGCGTGCCCTGCTGCTCGACGAGCCGCTCGGCGCGCTCGACCTGAAGCTGCGCCAGAACATGCAGATCGAGCTCAAGCGGATCCAGCGCGAGGTCGGGATCACCTTCGTCTACGTGACCCATGACCAGAGCGAGGCGCTGACGATGTCGGACCGGCTCGCGGTCATGCGGGACGGCAAGATCGAGCAGCTCGGCCCGCCGCGCGAGCTCTACGAGCAGCCGACGACCCGGTTCGTGGCCGGCTTCATCGGGACGTCCAACATCGTGCACGGCATCGTCGAGTCGGTCTCGGGCGACGGCGCGGTCATGCGTACCTCCGCGACCGAGTCGGCCGTCGTACCGCTGCGTTCGCCGGTGGCCGTCGGCCAAACCGTGGCGGCAACCGTGCGGCCGGAGAAAATGACGATGTCGATCGACCGGCCGGACCTCGGCTGCGCGCTGCGCGCCCGGATCAGCGAGGTCGTCTATCTCGGTACGTCGACGAACTACAACGTCGCGACGTCATTGGGGGACCTGGTCGTCTACCAGCTCAACGCGGGCGACGACCTGATCGCGCCACAGCGCGGCGACGAGGTCTGGGTCGGCTGGACGCCGCAGCACTCCTACCAGTTGTTCGATGCAGAGCCCACCGAGGAGGCCCGCGATGACGAGTGAACCCACACCGAGCCCGCTGCGACTCGGGCGGCGTGACCTGCTGCGGTACGCCGGCATGGGTGCCGGTCTCGCGACGCTCGCCGCGTGCGGGGTCAGCGGCGAGGGCAAGAAGGCGGCCACCGGGTCGACCCTCGAGCAGCAGATCAAGGCGTTCTGGGCGGGCAAGAAGCAGACCGGCCAGGTCAACTGGGCGCAGTGGCCGCTCTACATCGACGTCGGGAAGAACAAGGGCGACCACCCCTCGATCGACCAGTTCACCGCGGCCACCGGCATCAAGGTCAACTACAGCGAGCCGATCCAGGACGACGACACCTTCTTCGCGAAGGTGCAGCCGACGCTGTCGGCCGGCCAGTACTCCGGCTACGACATCGCGGTCATCACGAACGGGATCGACTTCGACAAGTTCACCGAGCTCGACCTGTTCGTGCCACTGGATCACTCCTACCTGATCAACTACGAGAAGTACGCCGGCTCCATCTACAAGCACTCGGCCTACGACCCGGGCAACGTCTACAGCGTTCCGTGGCAGTCGGGGATCACCGGGATCGCCTACAACACCAAGAAGGTGCCGAAGCCGCTGACCAGCTTCTTCGACCTGTGGAGTCCCGCGCTCAAAGGCAAGGTCGGGATGTTCGCCGACAACGAAGACCTGCCGACTCCGGTCCTGGTGGCGATGTTCGGCGACCCGCAGAAGACCGGCCCGACCCAGTGGCGCCAGGCGGCCGCGAAGCTGACCCAGCAGCGCAAGGCCGGCATCGTGCGCAAGTACTACCAGCAGGACTACATCGGCGCGTTGAGCACCGGTGACATCTGGGCCTGCCAGGCGTGGTCGGGCGACATCTTCCAGGCACTGGAGTCCGGCGCGAAGGACCTCGTGTTCGTCATCCCGTCCGAAGGCGCGGTGCTGTGGACCGACAACATGGTCCTGCTCAAGAACATCAAGAACCCGGTGTCGGCGATGAAGCTGATCGACTGGTACTACCAGCCGAAGATCGCCGCTGAGGTCGCGGAGTATGTCAACTACATCACGCCGGTGCCGGCCGCTCAGGCGGTCGTCAAGGCCGATGCGCAGAAGGCGACCGGGTCCAACCGGGACACCCTCTCCTCGATCGCGAACAGCCCGCTGGTCTTCCCGACTCCCGCCGACTACAGCAAGCTGTATCGCTACCGCACCCTGACCAACACCGAGCTCACGACCTGGAACGAGATCTTCGAACCGATCTATCAGTCATGATTCGAAGGCTTCGATCGGCGAGCGGGCCGTACCTGGCCGTGCTGCCGGGTGGACTGTGGCTGGCGATCTTCTTCGTCCTGCCGCTGTTCGTGATGGTGTCGCTGTCGGTGCAGACCGGCAACCTGATCACCGGCTTCCAGCAGACCTTCCACTTCGCCAACTACTCGAACATGCTCTCGCAGTACCACGAGCAGCTGCTGCGGTCCTTGTGGTACGGCGTGATCGCCACCGTGCTCTGCGTGCTGCTCGCGTATCCGATGGCGTACTGGATCGCGTTCTTCGGCGGCCGCAACAAGTCGACCTACCTGTTCCTGGTGCTGCTGCCGTTCTTCGTCACCTTCGTGCTTCGCACCGTGGCGTGGCAGTTCCTGCTCGGCGACCAGGGCCTGGTGCTCGACTGGCTGAAGCGGGCCGGCATCGTGTCGCAGGACTTCCACGTCCTGGCCACCGCCACCGCGGTGATCGCCGGCCTGGTCTACAACTACCTGCCGTTCATGCTGCTGCCGATCTATGTCGCGCTCGAACGGATCGACCCGAGCCTGCTCGAGGCGGCCGGCGACCTGTACGCGACCCGTCGGCAGACCTTCCTGCGGATCGTGTTCCCCTTGACGATTCCGGGGATCTTCGCCGGAGTGCTGCTGACCTTCGTGCCGGTGGTGTCCGACTACGTCAACGCGTCGATCCTCGGTGGGACCGGCCAGACCATGATCGGCAACATCATCCAAACCCTGTACCTGACCAACAGCGACTACCCGAACGCGTCGGCGTTGTCGATCGTGCTGATGGGGATCCTGATGATCGGGATCTTCGTCTACGCCCGCGCACTCGGCACCCGTGACCTGCTCGATGCGGCGGCCGGATGAGCACCGGAACGAACGCCGCGGCCGGCCGGGTCGGTGGCCGGGTCATGCAGGTCTACACCTGGCTGATCATCCTGTGGCTGATGCTGCCGATCTTCGTGATCATCGCGTTCGGCTTCAACAACACCAAGGGAAAGTTCAACTACACCTGGCAAGGCTTCACCCTGCACTGGTACCGCCACCTGTTCGACATCCCCGACCTCACCAACGCGCTGATCAACTCGCTCACGATCGCGGCGATCGTCACGGTGATCTCCGGCATCCTTGGCACCGGGATGGGATTCGCGCTCGGCCGGTGGAAGTTCCGCGGCACCGTGATCACCGAGCTGACCCTGTTCGCCAACATCGCGGCGCCCGAGATCACGCTCGCGACCGCCTTGCTGTCGCTGTTCATCACCGCCAACGTCGCCCGCGGCTACTGGACGATCGTCATCGCGCAGGTGATGTTCGACATTGCCTACGTCGCAGTGACGGTGCGCGCCCGGATGGCGGGGTACGACGTCCATCTCGAGGAGGCCGCGCGCGACCTCGGCGCCGGACCGCTGACCACCTTCCGGCTGGTGACGTTGCCGCTGTTGCTGCCGGGCATCGTCGCCGGCTGCCTGCTCGCGTTCGCGCTGTCGATCGACGACTTCGTGATCACACAGTTCAACGCCGGCCAGACGCTGACCTTCCCGCTGTGGGTGTTCGGCGCCACCCGGTTGGGCGTGCCACCACAGGTCAACGTCATGGGTACCTTGATCTTCGTGGGCGGCGTGCTGATTGCGATCTCGAGCGTCCTGCTGTCGCGCCGGCGGACCTAGCAGAGATGGTCAGCTACTGGCTCGATCGCGACCGAGACGCGGCGGCGCCGCACCGGTCGGCACTGAAGGGCGACCAACATGCCGACATCGCCATCATCGGCGGCGGTTTCACCGGGTTGTGGACCGCGATCGAGCTGCTCGAGCGAGCGCAGCCGCTGCGGGTGGTGATCTGCGAGGCCGACGTCGTGGGGTACGGCGCCTCAGGACGCAACGGCGGCTTTCTCGACCCGTCGCTCACGCACGGCCTGCTGAACGGGATCCGGCACTTCCCCGACGAGATCGCGCATCTCGACGTGCTCGGGGTCGAGAACTACGGCCGGATGTGCAAGGCGTTCGACAACTACGGGATCGA
>CAYNDD010000229.1:0-5414 GCA_964395425.1 uncultured Frankiaceae bacterium | reverse complement strand
TGGAAGCGGCAGTGGTTCCGCGACGGTGAGCACGAATGGGTGGGTGCCTGCGACTGACCGACGGCCTACACTTGCGCTTATGGGCGTCTTGGCGTGGCTCGGGGTGCCAATGGGCGCGACCATTGTGGCGATCGTGTGGGTCCATTGGTCCAACCGGACCAGAGGCCCGGTCGAGATCCAGGAGTCCCTGGCTGAGCGTGAGCGGTTCAAGGCCGCGTTCGCGCCGCCGGATCAGCGCCGCCGCCGCGCCTCCTGATCCGTGCCCCGGCGCGCTTGATCACCCGAACGGACGATCGCCCCTAAGCACCCCGCCGAAGGTCCTTAACCCGGACGGGGTGGCTGCCGACACCAACCTTGTCCGCACTTTGGCTTCGCTCGCCTAAGGATCGTCATGGAGCATGTCGTCTTCTACCCCGCCGCCAGCGGCGTACCGGCCTTCCGGCGTGTGAGTTCGCTGGACGAGGCGGTCGCTTTCGTCGAGCACCTGCGCAACGCGGAGAACGTGACCGACTTCTCGGTGCACGAGCTCAGCCTGGTGCAGCTCTCGCTCCGCCCCTACTACCACGTTGAGGTTCCGGCGGGTACGACGGACGACGCTCCCAAGGCGCAGGCCTCGGCCGAGCCGGTCGAGGCGCCTGCTGAGGCTGCTCCGGCCGCGACGGCCGACGAGGACGCCGAGCCCGCGGCCGAGGCCGAGTCCGAGGTTGCCGCGGCACCCGCGGTTGCACCGGTCGCCGAGGTGCCGGTCGCGGTTGCGCCCGAGGCCGAGCCGGCCGCGTTGAGCCTGGTCCCCGACGAGCCGGCTGCTGCCGACGAGGCGAGCGACGAGGTCACCCCGGTGCCGGTCGAGGCCGATGACGACCGTTCCGCCGAGTGGGTCGCCGAGGCGACCGTGGTCGAGCCGCCCGCCCCCGAGGTCGAGGCCGAGCCTGAGGCCGAATCGGCCGAGGCAGAGATTCCCGCCGTTCCCGGATTGGTCGAGGAGGAGCCGGTCGTTGCGGTCGTGCCCCCGTTCGCCGACCCGGTCGCCGAGACCGACGTGGCCGAGGACGACGCCGCACCGGCCGCCGAGCCCGCAGTTGCTGAGGCACCCGCGCCGCGCACGCCGTTCGCGGATGCACCTCCGGTCACCGCGCCCGTCGCCGAGGCGCCGGCCGAGGAGTCCGAGCCGGTCACCGACAGCGCCGACATCATCCCCGCGCTTGCCCCTTCCGGCCGTAGGAGCCTGGGCTTCTTCGCTCGCTGATCAGGCGTCGGTAGTCTCCATGCAATGAGTCGGCGCGCCGCAACGTTGGGCGCTGCCCTGGTCATCCTGATCCTGCTGCTCGGCGTCGCGCGCTTCGTCACGGTGCCGTACGTCATCCTGCTGCCCGGTCCGGTGACCGACACTCTGGGCAACATTCCAGGCGTGGACACGACGAACGACAAGCCGGGTGGCCCGGTCATCTCGATCACCGGGGCGACGACGCATCCCACGACCGGGCACCTGTATCTCACGACCGTCGAGGAGCTTCCCGGCGACTGCAGCGCCAACCCCAACCTGTGGGAGGCGGTCAAGGCTTGGTTCAGCAAGTCTCAGACGGTCGAACCGCATCAGGTCGAGTGCCCGCCCGGGCAGAGCAGCCACGCCGTACAAAAGCAGGACGCGCAGGAGATGTCGCAGTCGCAGTCCGATGCGACCACGGCCGCGCTGTTCGAGCTCGGTTACAAGCCGACCACCCAGCACGTGACCGTGAGCAGCGTCGAGACCGGGGTTCCGGCGGCCCAGGTCCTGCAGGCCGGCGACATCATCCTGGCGGTCAACGGTGAGGCCGTGAACACCGTTGGGCAGCTTCATGCGGCGGTGCAGGTCACCACGCCCGGCTCGACGATCACGATCACGCTTCAGCGCGACGGCAAGACCATGACCGTCACGACCACGACGATCAAGGGGGTCGGCGGAGCGTCGATGGTCGGCTTCAGTCCGGACCGGATCGCAACCTTCCCCGGGATCAAGGTGCAGATCGGGATCAACCCTGACGTCATCGGCGGGCCGAGTGCCGGTACGGCGCTCGCGCTCGGCATCATCGACAAGCTGACGCCCGGCGGCCTGACCGGCGGCCGGACGATCGCGGGCACCGGCACGGTCGACGGCTACGGCCAGGTCGGGCCGATCGGCGGGATCCAGCAGAAGATCGCCGCGGCCGTGCATGCCGGGGCAACGGTTTTCTTTGCACCGGCTAGCGAATGCGCCGATGCCAAGGCCGCGGCGCCGAAGTCCCTGACGCTGGTGAAGGTCTCGACGCTGCGCGGCGCGGTCGAGGCGTTGGAGACGATCAAGTCGGGCGGCACGAGCTTCCCGCGCTGCTAGTCCCGTCCCGCTGACCGTGCGGCGGTAGGTTCGTCCTTGTGACCTTCAATATGCCCCGGCCACAGATGCCGGCGTTGCCTCACATCAACCGGCGGGCCAGGGTCATCATCGCGGCGGTGGTCGCGTTCATCGTGCTGCTGATCGTCGGGTCGGTCTTCGTCAACCAGTACACCGACCTGTTGTGGTTCCGCTCGGTCGGCTACTCGTCGGTCTTCGGCCGGCGGTTGACCACCGAGCTGTTGCTGTTCTTCTCGTTCGGCGCGGTGATGGCGATCGTGGTCGCTGCGAACGTCGTGGTCGCCTACCGGCTTCGCCCACCGTTTCGCCCGGCGTCGCCCGAGCAGGAGCAATTGGAGCGCTATCGCAACATCCTGAAGCCGATCCGCGGCCGGGTCCTTGCCGTCGTCGTGATCCTGATCGGTCTCATCATGGGCTCGTCGGCGTCGCGGCACTGGCAGACCTGGTTGCTCTGGCGCAACGGCACCAAGTTCGGGATCAAGGACTCGCAGTTCCATCGCGATGTGTCGTACTTCGCGTTCACCTATCCGATGCAGCGGTTCGTGCTCAACTCGCTGTTCGCGATCATCATCCTGTCGCTGATCGCGGTGTTGGTGACGGCGTACCTGTATGGCGCGTTGCGGCTACAGACACCGGGGCCGAAGTGGACGCCGGCCAGCCGGGTGCACATCTCGATCCTGCTCGGCATCTTCGTGCTGCTGAAGGCGGTCGCCTACTGGTTGGACCGTTACGGGCTGGCGTTCTCCGGGCGCGGGATCGTGACCGGTCCGTCGTACACCGATGTCCATGCGGTGCTGCCGGCGAAGACGATCCTGGTTTTCGTCGCGATCATCTGCGCCTTGCTGTTCTTTGCCAACAGCGTGACGCGCAACTGGATGCTGCCCGCGATCGCGTTCGGGTTGCTGGTGTTCTCTGCGATCGTGATCGGCGGGCTCTATCCGCTGCTGGTGCAGCACTACAAGGTCAGTCCGAGCGCGCAGGACCTCGAGGCGCCGTACATCCAGCGCAACATCGCGGCGACGCAGTATGCGTACGGCATCACGCCGCAGCAGGTCACCACGCGGAACTACCCCGGGGTGTCAACGCAGACGCCTGCGCAGCAGCGCAACGCGGTCAACAACGAGGTGCAGCTGCGGGTGCTCGACCCGAACGTGGTCTCGCAGACCTTCGAGCAGCTGCAGCAGCAGCGCTCGTTCTACAAGTTCGAGAACACTCTCGACGTCGACCGCTATGCGCTCAACGGCTCGAGCGGTGCGTTGACCGACGTCGTGATCGGTACTCGCGAGGTGTCGATCTCCGGGCTGCAACCGAACCAGCAGAACTGGATCAACGAGCACCTGGTCTATACCCACGGGTACGGCGTCGTGGCGGCTCAGGCGGACAACGACCAGGCCGACGGCTCGCCGGACTTCATCGAGTCGGACATCCCGCCGACCGGATCGCTCGGGAATTTCCAGCCTGAGGTCTATTTCGGCGAGTCCTCGCCGAGCTACTCGATCGTGGGTGCGCCGAAGGGCACGCCGCCACGCGAGCTCAACTTCCCGACCGACACCGGCACCGGCCAGGTGAACAACACCTATGACGGCGGCGGCGGGGTGCCGATCGGATCGACCTGGCGCCAGCTGCTATATGCGTGGAAGTTCAAGGACAAGAACATCCTGCTGTCCAGCGGTGTGAACTCCGACTCGCGGTTGCTCTACATCCGTGACCCTCGCCAGCGGGTCGCGAAGGTCGCACCGTGGCTGACCCTCGACGGCGACCCGTACCCGGTCGTCGTCGGCGGTCAGATCCTGTGGGTGGTCGACGGCTACACGACGACGTCGGGTTTCCCGTACTCAGAGCAGGAGTCGCTCAGCTCGTCGACCAAGACCTCGCTGAACACCCGCACCAACTCGATCGCGGCGCAGCGCAACTCCAAGATCAACTACATCCGCAACTCGGTGAAGGCGACCGTCAACGCCTACACCGGCCAGGTCGAGCTGTATGCCTGGAACCAGGCGACCGACCCTGACCCGGTGCTGAAGACCTGGGAGAAGGCGTTCCCGGGCGTGGTGAAGTCCGAGAACCAGATGCCGCCGGGTCTGCTTGGGCACATCCGATACCCCGAGGACCTGTTCAACATCCAGCGGTTGTTGATCGCGCACTACCACGTGACCGACCCGCATGCGTTCTATAACGGCACCGAGTTCTGGAACGTGCCGTACGACCCGACGATTTCGGGCAACGTGCCGCAGCCGTCGTACTACCTGACGATGTCGCCCGACGGCGGCACCACTCCGCCGCGGTTCTCTCTGACCTCGCCACTGGTCTCGTTGAGTCGCCGAAATCTCACCGCCTACTTATCCGTCGACTCCCAACCGGGGCCGGACTACGGCAAGTTCACCCTGCTCACCTTGCCGGCCAACGCGGGTCTCGCCGGGCCGGGTCAGGTGCAGAACGAGCTCGACTCCAACACGACGATCTCGCCGCGCCTGACGCTGCTCGGCTCGGGCGGATCGACGATCATCAAGGGCAACATGCTGACCGTGCCGGTGGCCGGCTCGATGCTGTACGTCGAGCCGCTCTACGTGCAGTCATCCGGCGGTCAGTCGTTCCCGGTCCTGCGCAAGTTCCTGGTCTACTCCGACGGCAACGCCGCGTACCAGTCGACGCTCGGCGCTGCGCTGAACCAGGTCTTCGGCGTCAAGTCGTCGACGACTCCACCGGGTAACCAGCAACCGCCGCCGGTGACCACCTCGACCACACTGAAGCAGGCGATCGCCGACGCCCAAGCGGCCGAGGTAGCCGCCCAGGCGGCGCTGCGGCGCGGTGACTTCGCGCAGTACGGCGCCGAGGAGAAGAAGCTGCAGCAGGCGTTGAACCGGATCGCTGCGGCGGCGGGTACGTCGTCAACGAAGGTCTCGCCGAGCCCGACCGCGACACCGTCGACGGCACCGTCCGGATAGCCACGCTCGTTTGGATCGCGGTGGCTGGCCGGGCTATCGTGGCGGGACCGACGCGGGGTGGAGCAGCTCGGTAGCTCGCTGGGCTCATAACCCAGAGGTCG
>CAYNDD010000228.1:0-5426 GCA_964395425.1 uncultured Frankiaceae bacterium | reverse complement strand
GTCTGCTGGATGACCTCGCGGACCTGGTCGGTCAGGTTGAACACGAGCATCGGGTCGTCCGCGCCGCCGGGGCCGATCTTGTCGGTCTCGATCGGCTCGCCGAACTCGATGATCCACTTCGACGGCAGCGGCAGCAGGCCGAGTGGCCCGAGCAGCGGGAAGAACGGCGTGATCGGGATGTAGGGCAGCCCGAGCGCGCGAGCCAGCGCCGGGACGTTGCCGATCAACGGGTAGATCTCCTCCGCACCGACGATCGAGCACGGAATGATCGGTACGCCGGACCGCAACGCCGCCGACACGAAGCCGCCGCGGCCGAAGCGCTGCAGCTTGTAGCGCTCGCTGAACGGCTTGCCGATGCCCTTGAAACCTTCCGGCCACACGCCGACCAGCTCCCCCGCACCCAACAGCCGCTCGGCGTCCTCGTTGCAGGCCAGCGTCGCCCCGGACTTGCGGGCCATCGGCGCCACCACCGGCAGCGTGAAGACCAGGTCGGCGGCGAGCATCCGCAGGTGCCGGTGCGCCGGATGGTGGTCATAAAGCGCCAGCTGCGTCATCGCCGCGTCGACCGGGATCGTGCCGGAGTGGTTCGCGACGATCAACGCGCCGCCCACGACCGGGACGTTCTCGATGCCGTTGATCTCGATCCGGAAGTACTTGTCGTACATCGGCCGCATCAGCGGCAGCAGCACGTTGTCGGTCAGGTCGGTGTCGAAGCCGTAGTCGTCGATCTCGTAGTCACCGGTGATCCGGCGGCGCAGGAACGCGATCGCACCCGCGACCGTGCGCTCCCAGTCCGGTGCCTCCGCCGCCGCCTCGACCGGCTCCTCGGGCGCCGGAGGTGGCGGGGCAGCAGCCCGGGGCTTGCGACGCCGCCCGGCCGGCCCGTCGCCACCGTCGAGGGGGATGACCCGCGCGTCAGACATGGGCCGGGCTCAGTCGTTCGAGCAGACCGCCGAGTCGCTCCTCCGCCGCCTCGATCCGGACCGGGTCGATCACCGGCCGCAGGCCGCTGCCGGACACGAAGTCGTCAAAGGCCTCCACCGTCGTGTAGCGGGTCGTATAGCCGAAGTCCTCGGCCAGCCGCTTGGTCGCCACTCCGCGTCCGTACAGCAGAAACTGCAGCTGCTCCGGTGAGAAATCCACCAGACCGGTACGCCGGAACGCCGAGCCGACCACGGTCACCGCGCGGGACGGGAACTGCACCGACGTACGACCGGAGCGCCTGATCGCCTGGGAGAGCAGCAACACGCCGTCGGCAGCGACGTTGAACGTGCCGCGGTGGTCCTCGACCACCGCCCGGCGAAGGACCTCCATGCCGTCGTCCTCGTGCAGCAGCTGAAGTCGCGGGTCGAACCCGAACACGGTCGGCACCACGGGAAGCGAGAAGTATCGGGTCAGCGGGGTGTCGATGTTGGGGCCGATGAAGTTCGCGAACCGGAGCAACGTCACATCGATGTCCGGCCGGCGGCGCCCGAGACCGCGAACGTAGCCCTCGACCTCCACCGAGTCCTTGGCATAGCCGGACCGCGGCAGCGCGCGGGGCTCCATGTCCTCGGTGAACAGCGCCGGGTCACGCGAGGAGGAGCCGTAGACCGCGGTCGTCGACTTCACCACCAGCTTCCGCACGCTCGGCGCCTTCTGGCAGGCGGCGAGCAACTGCATGGTGCCGATGACGTTGATCTCCTTCATCGCGGTCCGACCGCCGGCTCCGAAGGGGGTCGCAATCACGCTCAGGTGCGCGACCGCGTCGACCTTCGCCGACGCGATGACCTTCGCGATGATCGGGTTGCGGATGTCAGCCCGGACGAACTCGGTCCGGCCGACATCGTTCTTCGGAGGCTCGACATCGACCCCGATGACCCGCTCGATCGAGTCGTCCTCGGACAGTCGCGCCGCCAGCAGGCCGCCCTGGTAACGGGAGACCCCGGTCACCATGACGACGCGAGTGCTCACAGCGCGATGCTAGTGCCCCATCAACCAGCGTTGGCCGTCGTGAGCGGAGGCTGAGCGCGCGCTCAGTTCAGCGAGCCGGCCCGCGCGGATTGCTGCGGCAGCCGGGCAATGACCACCGGCTCGCCGCGCGAGACCCGCAGCTCACGACTGGCGTGCCCGGCGTTGACCGCGAGCATGATCGCGCGGAACGAGTCCTCGCACAGGGTCAGTCGCCCACGCGCAACATCGCCGTACGTCGCCGTGAACGGGACGTTCAGCGCGCGCCCGTTGCACCGCACCTCGACGGTGTCGCCGAAGGTCATTCCGGCGGCTTCGAGATCGGCCCGACAGACGTTCAGCGACACGTTGCCGAAGTGGTCGACCAGGCTGACCTCGCCGTGGACGTGGTCGTCGTCGACGATCACGCCGCGCACCGGGAGCCGGACCAGGGTGTCAGGGTCGATCGCGGGCCCGACGTCGGTGAGGTCCTGCCCGTTGGCGAGGTGCGCCGCGACCGGCGCGAAGATGTCGCGGCCTCGGAAGGTGCGATGAATGGTCTCCCGGCACAGCGCCGGATTGGAGATCTCGAAGGCGCGGACGATCCCGCCCCGCGGGTCCCACGCGAGGGACAGGATGCCGTTGTCGGGACCGACCAGAAGTGACCCGTCACCGGTCTCGACCACCACTCCGCGCGCGGTCGCGCCGTGCATCGGATCGACGAGGGCGAGGTTGACCGCAACCGGGAGGTAGGGAATCGCCGCGGCCAGACTGGTCGCGCCCTGGGCGACGTCCTGCGGGGTCACCAGGTGCGAGACGTCGAGGACCCGAGCGTGCGGGGCGATCTGGGCCACCACGCCCTTGCAGACGCCGACGAAGACGTCGTCCAAGCCGTAGTCGGAGGTGAAGGTCAGCCAGTCGTAGCGCCGTTGCTTCGACTCAGCCATCGTGCGGCCTCCCGCTACTTCTTGTTGCGCCGCTGGACGCGCGTCTTCTTCAGCAGCTTGCGATGCTTCTTCTTCGCCATGCGCTTACGACGCTTCTTGATGACCGAACCCACGAGGAGCCTTTCCGACAGCTGTCAGCGAAACCTGGGCAACAGGTTAGCGGCCCGCTCGCGACCGGGTCAGCCGGCTTCGACGAAGGAGTGCTGGAGGTAGTCGTGAACGGCCTGCTCGGGCACCCGCACCGAGCGTCCGACCCGCACGGCCGGCAGGGTCGCGGCGTTGACCAGCCGATAGACCGTCATCTTCGACACCCGCATCAAGCTGGCGACCTCCGCCACGGTCAGAAACCGCAGTTCGCCGAGCCGCTCGGCCTCGCGGCCACCGGGATTCGCGGTCACGGCACCGCCGGCACCGCTTGCCGCACCACCAGGGTCCGCAGCCATGGAACAACCGCCCTCCCACGTGCACGGCGCGCCGGCTTCCCCTCCGGCGCACACACCGCATACGTGTTATGAGGACTGTATCGGCTGGGGCAGCATCGCGTCACTGATGCGGGTGAGACTTCACCCGATCGAGTGATCATGGCCCGGCGTGCGGCCTCGAACGCCGGCTTCAGCCGGTCGGGGCCGAGATGCCACCGTTGGTGCTGAAATGCGCACGGGCGGCGCCGAAGTCCTCCTTCGACAGCCGGCGGATCAGCCCGACGGTTCCACCGCCGAGGGTGGGGTGACCGGCGCCGTCGAGCTCGACCGGGATGAGCTCGGCGGACTTGAACACGCCGGTCGAGGTCAGCGACACGTGCAGGATCGCCGATTCGGAGAGGATCCCGCCGCCACTGAAATTGTGGTAGTTCGCGAAGTTTCCCAGGCTGTAGGCGATCAGGTGGTGGTGGTAGAACTCCATCCCGCGCACCACGTGCGGGCCGCTCGCGATCACCAGGCTCGCGCCGCTGCGGATCGCCATGTGCGCGAACTTCTCCGGATTGCCCCGATCCTCCCCGACGTAGAACTCTTCGTGCCCGGTCACGTGGTCGGCATCGGCCCCCTCGGCGCCGGCATGCATGTAGACCACGACGATCCGGGCCTCCCTGCGGGCCCGGTGGATCAGCGCCGACGCCGTCGACAGGTCGAGCAGGTCGGCGGTGTTCGGGTACGGCGCAAATGCGACGAACGCGACTTTCACCGCCCCTGCCTTCACGACTGTGATCTCACCCGGCAGCCCGGTCTGCTTCATCCCGACCTTGTGAATCGCGTGGATTGTCTGGTCGAGCCCGGCCTGGCCGAAGTCGTGCGAGTGGTTGTTGGCGTCGTTCAGCACCGTGAAGCCGTCGGCCGCGAGGTAGCGCGCATAGTGGGGCGGATCGCGGAAGGCGAAGCAGTCGCCCCCGTTGTGGCCGCCGCACTTGCCGCTGCTGACGTCGGTCAGGGTCCCTTCGAGATTGCCGAAGACGACCTGCGCCCGCCCCTTGAGCGCGCTGTCCACCGAGTCGAGGTACTCGCGCGGGTCGGGCGGCAGGTCGGGGGTGTCGCCGAGCATGGTGTCGCCGACCGCCGAGATCCGGACCACCGCCGACGACGTACCCGCGGATTTGGTCGTCGGCGTCGTCGCCGGCGAGGTCTCCGCCACTGCCGTGGCGGACCCGGCCGACCACCCGCCGCCCGTGCCAGGCGTGGTCGAGGCGAGAGTCGCCTGGCTCGGGCTCGATCCGCAGACGGCGGCCAGCAGGGTAGCCGCCGCGAGCGCGGTGATACCAAGCGTCAGGCGGCGTACGGGCAGCCTCACGATGACTCCTGATCCGTGGGCGGGGGCCGGTCCGTCATCCGGGTGGGCGCGGTCTCACCGGTCCGGCGCTTGACGAAGTCCCGCCACGCCACCGGGGTGTCGGTGTGCGGGTCGATCGGCTCCCCGCTCGCGATCGCCAGCAGGTGGGTCCAGGTCCGCGGCACCACCTGGACCAGCTCATACCCGCCACCGCCGACGGCGAGCCAGCGGCCCTCACAGACCTCGTGGCCGAGGTCGTGGAGCTTCATATGCGCCGACCGCTGCCCGTCGACGGTCAGCAGCAGGTTCGCGAGCGGGTCGAGGGCGTGCGTGTCGCAGCCGTGCTGTGACACCAGGTACGTCGGGGCAAACGCGCGAATGGCATCGGGCACGACCGCGTCGAACGCCGCGTGCCACGCGACGTCCCCGGTGCCGGCCTGGAACGCGACGTTGATCGCGCTGCCTCGCGCGTTCGGTCCGCCTACCTCGGATGGGTCGCCGGTGCCGGGGAACAGCGTTCGCCCCGACTCGTGCAAGCTGATCGTCAACACCCGCGGGTCGTCCCAGAAGACCGCCTGCACCCCGTCGCCGTGATGCACGTCGATGTCGACGTACGCGACCCGCTCGGCCCCCTGACTCAGCAGCCAGGCGATCGCGATCGCCGGGTCGTTGTAGACACAGAAACCCGAGGCCCGATCGGGCATCGCGTGGTGCAACCCGCCGGACACGCTGACGCCATGCTCTCGGCGCTCGAGGCTGCCCGTGACCGCTCGCGGGAGCTAGCCGCGG
>CAYNDD010000227.1:3012-5474 GCA_964395425.1 uncultured Frankiaceae bacterium | reverse complement strand
GCGTCGGGCTGATCTCGCCGCCGCCGCACCACGACATCTACTCGATCGAGGATCTCAAGCAGCTGATCCACGACTTGAAGAACGCCAACCCTTCGGCCCGCGTGCACGTGAAGCTGGTGGCGGAGGTCGGCGTCGGGACGGTCGCGGCCGGTGTGTCCAAGGCCCATGCCGACGTGGTGCTGATCTCCGGGCATGACGGCGGCACCGGTGCCGCTCCGCTCACCTCGCTCAAGCACGCCGGCTCCCCGTGGGAGCTCGGGTTGGCGGAGACCCAGCAGACGTTGCTGCTCAACGGATTGCGGGACCGGATCACCGTGCAGGTCGACGGCCAGCTCAAGACCGGGCGCGATGTCGTGATCGCCGCATTGCTGGGCGCCGAGGAGTTCGGCTTCGCGACCGCACCGCTGGTGGTGTCCGGCTGCGTCATGATGCGGGTCTGCCACCTCGACACCTGCCCGGTCGGCGTCGCGACGCAGAACCCCGAGCTGCGCAAGCGGTTCAGCGGCAAGCCGGAGTTCGTCCAGACCTTCTTCGAGTTCATCGCCGAGGAGGTTCGCGAGCACCTGGCCGCGCTCGGGCTGCGCTCGATCGAGGAGGCGGTCGGCCGGGTCGAGCTGCTCGACGCAGCCGCCGCGGTCGAGCACTGGAAAGCGTCCGGCCTCGACCTCGCCCCGATCCTGCACCGGCCCGACGTCGACGGCCCGCGGCGTCGTACTCGTGACCAGGACCACGGGCTCGACCGGGCACTCGACCACACGCTGATCCAGCTGTGCGAGGGCGCGCTGAGCGACGCGCAACCGGTCCGGCTCGAGCTGCCGATCCGCAACGTCAACCGCACCGTCGGCACGATGCTCGGGCACGAGGTCACCAAGCGGTACGCCGACGCCGGGCTGCCGGACGGCACGATCGACCTCACCTTCACCGGGTCGGCCGGGCAGTCCTTCGGCGCATTCGTGCCGCGCGGCATCACGATGCGCCTGATCGGTGACTCGAACGACTATCTCGGCAAGGGCCTGTCGGGCGGCCGGTTGATCGTGCGACCGCACGACCGGGCGCCGTTCGCGGCCGAGCGCAACGTCATCGCCGGCAACGTGATCCTTTACGGCGCGACCAGCGGTGAGTCGTTCATCCGGGGGGTCGTCGGCGAGCGCTTCGCGGTGCGCAACTCCGGCGCGCTCGCCGTGGTCGAGGGCGTGGGCGACCATGCCTGCGAGTACATGACCGGCGGGCAGGTCGTCGTCCTCGGTTCGGCCGGCCGCAACGTCGCGGCCGGGATGTCGGGTGGCCTCGGCTACTTCCTCGATCTGGACCCGGCCCGGGTCAACCTCGAGATGGTCGACCTCGAGCGGGTCGGCGCGGCGGATGCAGCCTGGCTGCAGGAGGCGGTGGGTCGGCATCGCGACCACACCGACTCGGCGGTCGCCGCCGGCCTGCTGGCAGACTGGCCGCGTTCGGTCGGGCGGTTCACCAAGATCATGCCGCGCGACTACCGGCGGGTGCTCGACGCGGCGAGGTCCGCGGCCAACCGAGGCGCCGACGTCGACGCGGCTGTGATGGCAGCGGCTCATGGCTGACCCGAAGGCGTTCCTGACCACTCCGCGCGAGCTGCCGGCGCGCCGGCCGGTCGACGTCCGGATCCAGGACTGGCAGGAGGTCTACACCGACTTCGCCGCCGACCGGCTGCAACGCCAGGCCGGTCGCTGCATGGACTGTGGGATCCCGTTCTGCCATCAGGGCTGCCCGCTCGGCAACCTGATCCCGGAGTGGAACGACCTGGTCTGGCGGGATGACTGGCAGGAGGCGATCGAGCGGCTGCACGCGACGAACAACTTCCCGGAGTTCACCGGCCGGCTCTGTCCGGCGCCGTGCGAGACCGCGTGTGTGCTGGGCATCAATGCCGATCCGGTCACGATCAAGCAGGTCGAGGTCGAGATCGTCGACCGGGCCTGGGACGAGGGATGGATCGCGCCGCAGGTCGCCGAGAGGCTGTCCGGCAAGACGGTCGCGGTCGTCGGGTCGGGCCCGGCCGGGCTCGCGGCGGCCCAGCAGCTGACCCGCGCCGGTCACACCGTGGTGGTCTACGAGCGGGCCGACCGGATCGGCGGGCTGCTGCGGTATGGCATCCCCGAGTTCAAGCTGGAGAAGCGCCACCTGGAGCTTCGGCTGCTGCAGATGGAGGAGGAGGGCACCCGGTTCCGCGCGGGGGTCGACGTCGGGATCGACATCACCGCCGACCAGCTGCGCAAGCGGCATGACGCGATCGTGCTCGCCGCGGGCTCGACCGTGCCGCGCGAGCTCGACGTGCCCGGCCGGGAGCTGACGGGCATCTATCCCGCGATGGACTATCTGCCGATCGCGAACCGGGTCCAGCAGGGCGACCTGGCCGCGCCGACGATCACGGCGGCGGGCAAGGACGTGGTGATCCTCGGCGGCGGTGACACCGGCGCCGACTGCCTCGGCAC
>CAYNDD010000227.1:0-2912 GCA_964395425.1 uncultured Frankiaceae bacterium | reverse complement strand
GCAAGGACGTGGTGATCCTCGGCGGCGGTGACACCGGCGCCGACTGCCTCGGCACGGCACACCGTCAGGGGGCCCGGTCGGTCACCCAGCTCGAGATCCTGCCGCGGCCGCCCGACGCGCGGACCGACGCGATGCCGTGGCCGACGTACCCGATGGTGTTCCGGGTCTCCAGCGCCCACGAGGAGGGCGGCGAGCGCGTGTTCGCGGTGTCGACCCAGGCATTCGAGGGTGACGAGGCGGGCACCGTCAGCGGCCTGGTGATCTGCGAGGTCGACGAGAGATTCGCGCCGATCGAGGGCACCGAGCGGAGGCTGCCCTGCCAGCTGGTCCTGCTGGCGATGGGGTTCGTCGGACCCGAACGCGGGTCGCTGCTCACCGACCTCGGGGTGTCCTACGACCCGCGCGGCAACGTCGCACGCAGTGCGGAATGGATGACCGACGTCGACGGAGTGTTCGTCTGCGGCGACATGGGCCGGGGCCAGTCGCTGATCGTGTGGGCGATCGCCGAAGGGCGGTCCTGCGCGGCGTCGGTCGACCGCTGGCTGCTCGGCGACACCCAGCTGCCCGCACCAATCGCCCCCACCGACCGCCCGATCAGCTAGCCGGGCCGGGCTCAGGCCTTGGGGCCGACGAACCCGTCCAGCGCTGCGACCGCGTCACGTCGGGCGACCGAGATCGAGTTCCACCGGTTGCGCCGCCAGGAGATGCCGAGTAGATCGAGTGCATCGGTATAGATCCGGAGTATGTCGGCGGAGTGGTTGGTGAACAGATAACGCGGATACGAGTACGTGCGTACGCCGCTAGGCAGCGGCCGATGGACCGTGTTCGTGATCCGGCAACCGTCGGAAGGCTGGAGCCCACGCACCAGCGGTCGCGGATCCGTCCGAACGAGATCGGCCTGCCAGCCGGCCAGTTTGATCATTCGCTCGTGCTTGCGACCCGGACCGTGCTGCGGAAACAGGCAGGGCCAGTGTTGCCAGTAGTTGACCAGGTCGGTGCAGCCTTCGCACGGCACGCGACCGACCGGCCGGCCTGTTACGGCGACGATCGCCCGTTCGCACTCGTCCATGATCTGAGGCCACGAATCGGCACACGTTATTCGAAGCGACATCGTCCTCCTCAGCCGCGACACGCAGCCGTCGCCCAGATACATCCCGAGCAGGTACACGCAAGACGGGCGTGGCAGGAACGCGTGGTCGGCACAGACGGGGCAGGCCAGTGCGGGCCGTTTCGGGGCGGGATCGATCAGCCAGGCGCGAAGCGCTGCGCGGCTGATGCCGGTCTCTTGGCTGACTGCGGTGAGGGTGGCGCCCCGGCTGAGCGCGGCCAGCGCTGCCGCTCGAACCATCGCGTCGTACATGTGCTCGACGATGCCGGTCGCCGCCGACGTTTTCTGTGCCCCGAGTCGGATTCGAACCGACACTGTATGGGTTTTGAATCCATCTCCTCTGCCGTTGGGATACCGGGGCGCGAGTACCCCGATTCTACGGAATCGCAGCACCGCCGGGCTCGGTACGCTGCAGGCCGTGACCGTTCCGACGCCGCATCGCGTGCTGATTGCCGAGGACGAGGCGCTGATCCGCCTCGACCTCAAGGAGATGCTGATCGACATCGGGTACGACGTCGTCGGCGAGGCCGCCGATGGCCAGCAGGCGATCGACCTGGCCGACGAGTTGCGTCCGGACCTGGTCATCCTGGACGTCAAGATGCCCGGCCTCGACGGCATCTCGGCCGCTGAGCAGATCGTCGCGAACGCGAGTGCGCCGGTCATCATGCTGACCGCGTTCAGCCAGCGGGAGCTGGTCGAGCGCGCCGCCGACGCGGGTGCGATGGCGTACCTGGTGAAGCCTTTCGACCGAAGCGACCTGGTGCCCGCGATCGAGGTCGCGATCAGCCGGCATCAGCAGCTGCGGGCGCTCGCCGACGAGGCGGCCGACCTGGCCGAGCGGCTGGAGACCCGCAAGCTGCTCGACCGGGCGAAGGGCAAGCTGCAGACCGACCGGGGGATGACCGAGCCCGAGGCGTTCCGCTGGATCCAGAAGACCTCGATGGACGCACGGAGCACGATGCGGGCGGTGGCCGAGGCTGTTTTGGGCGTGGATGATGCGGGCTCCGGTACATAACGACCTGGCAACGACGCGTCGGATCCGGTTTGAACGGCCGTTCGAGGACTAAGTTGCGCACAGACAGCACCAGCAACAGCATCGGATCAGCAGGAAGGAGCACCATGCGGACCAGTCGAGTCATTCGGCGCGTCGCACCGCTCGCGCTCGCGGCCATCGCCGCTGCGGCATGCGGAAGCAGCTCGAGCGGGGGCCCGTCAACAGGCGGCTCGGGCAGCCCGGCTGCCAGCGGCAACACGTACACGATCGCCTACGAGGGACCGCTTTCCGGCGGTAACGCCCAGCTCGGCGAGAACATGTCCTTCGCGGTGAAGCTCGCCGTGCAGCAGGCGAACGCGGGCACCACGTTCGGTCAGCTGCCGTTCAAGCTCGCGTTCGCGCAGGAGGACGACCAGGGTTCGGCGACGGTTGCCCCGACCGCAGCCCAGAAGATCCTGAGCATCAGCAACCTGATCGCGGTTGTCGGACCGGCCTTCTCCGGTGCCACCGCAGCCGCTGAGCCGTTGTTCTCGCAGGCCAACGTGGCCACCGTGAGCCCATCGGCCACCGCGCCGACCTTGGCGACCTCGGGGTGGAAGAACTTCTTCCGCGTGGTTGCGGACGACAACGCCCAGGGTCCGGCAGACGCCGAATACCTCGGCAAGGTCGCCCACATCAAGTCGGTCTACTCGGTCGACGACGCGAGCGACTATGCCGCCGGCCTGGTCAAGACCTTCGACGCAGCTGCGCCGACGGATGGCGTCCGGCTGGTCAGCCACCAGACCGCACCCGGCACCACGCAGTGCCAGG
>CAYNDD010000226.1:0-5491 GCA_964395425.1 uncultured Frankiaceae bacterium | reverse complement strand
GGCGCTCAGATGCCGCCGAGCGCGGCCCGGCTCGACGGCATCGACGCCGCGACGAAGGTCGCGACCCCCACCGCGATCAGCGGCACCATCAAGGCGGTCAAGGTGTGGATCTGCCCGATCCCGATCACGACCGCGAAGAAGGACACGAGGTACGTCGGGGTCTGCGCCCAGCGCCTGACCTGCCACAGGCCCCGCGCGGCCATCATCACCCCCGCGCCGTAGATCAGGACGACGACGCCGAGCAGCACCGCCGTCCCGCGATCGTTCGGGTGTCCGAACACGGACCGGATCAGCTCGCCCGCCCCCCAGATCGCCAGCGCAGCGGCCTGCAGCGCCACCAGGCCGGCGGCGACCTGCAGAGCCCGCGGACGTTCCATCAGGTCGCGAGACTACGACGCAGCGCCGGTCGGCCCGACGGCCAGCCGGATATTCTGCCCGGGTGCACGCGATGCTGGTCGTCAACCCGAAGGCGACCGCAACCACCGAGCGCCAGCGCGACATCCTGACCCGGGCCCTCGGCAGCGACCTCAAGCTCGACGTGATCCAGACCACGCACCGGGGCCATGCGATCGAGCTCGGCCGGCAGGCGGCCGAATCCGGCCTCGACCTGGTGGTCGTCCTCGGCGGGGACGGCACCATCAACGAGATCGTCAACGGGCTGCTCGGCAGCGGCCCCTGGACCGGATCTGCCGCTGACGCGCCGGCCCTCGCCGTGGTGCCGGGCAGCAGCACCAACGTCTTCAGCCGCGCGCTGAGCGTCGCCCGCGACCCGGTGGTCGCGACCAGCGAGCTGCTCGAGGCGCTGCGGGCCGGGCGCAGCCGCCGGATCGGCCTCGGTCGGGTCGACGAGCGCTGGTTCACCTTCACCGCGGGCCTCGGGATCGACGCCGACGCCGTACGACGGGTCGAGCGCGCCCGGATCAAGGGAAGGGCGCCCACCCCGAATCGCTACATCCGGGCCACCGTGCGCAGCTTCCTCGCGATGGACCGCCGGCACCCGCCGCTCACCCTCGAGCGGCCCGGCGAGGAGCCGGTGCCGGGGTTGTACCTCGGCATCGTCGCCAACACCGCGCCATGGACCTACTTCCGGTCGAAGCCGATCGTGCTGACGCCGGACGTGTCCTTCGACACCGGGCTGGACCTGGTCGCGATGCGCCGGATGGGGATGCTCAGTACGGCGCGGGCGGTGACCGGGATGCTGCGGTCGACCGGGATCTCCGGTCGCGGCGCCGCGGTGTTCACCGACCTGCACGAGTTCCGGCTGACCGGCGAGACCCCGCTCCCGTTGCAGGTCGACGGCGACTACGTCGGCGACCGCACGAGTGCGACCTTCCGGGCCATCCCCGCGGCCCTGCGGGTCATCGCGTAACGACCCGCCACCGGCCGACCGGCGGTCTGCCCACCGAAAGTGTGACCAGTGCCACAGGTCCCGAGCGCGACATTTCGCACTCTTTCCCTTGATCGCGACGGGCCGACGATCTAGCGTCGGAGCGGCAGTCAGCAGGCCTCTGGACAGCCTTGCGGCAACGCAATAGCGTCGCAAGAATCCGGTCGTCATCTCGACGGTTGGAGTGGTCCGGACCACTTCGTGAAACTGTTCACAAGGGTTGAGCAGCCCAGCACGGGGTAGCCACACGACGGGCACCACCTGCGGGCGGGCCCCGAAGGAAGGACGAAGCGCATGGACTGGCGACACCGGGCCGCCTGCCGTGACGAAGATCCGGAGCTCTTCTTCCCCATTGGCACCACCGGACCCGCACTTCGGCAGGTCGACGAGGCCAAGGCCGTGTGCCGGCGTTGTGAGGCGATCGACGAGTGCCTGCTCTGGGCGCTCGACAGTGACCAGGATGCCGGCGTCTGGGGTGGCCTGGACGAGGACGAACGCCGGGCCCTGAAGCGCCGCCGGGTCCGCACCGCGCTGCGCACCGCATAGCCCACGCCGGGAAGCGCGCCGCGCTCGCCTGGCTCTCGATCCGGCCTTGCTAGGTCATCGCGACGTCGAACGCGGCGACCGTGCCGCCACAGTCGCGGTTGGTGACACTCAGCGTCCCGCCGAGCTCGCCTTCGACCAGGGTCCGGACGATCGCCAGCCCCAGCCGGTCGGATGCCGCGAGGTCGAAATCGGCCGGGAGACCGCGGCCGTCGTCGATGACCGCGACCCGAAGCCGATCGGCCGACGGACAATCGACCACAACCTGCACATCACCCCCGGTGTCGCCGTCGTACCCGTGCTCCACCGCGTTCTGCACGAGCTCGGACAGCGCCATCGCCAGCGGCGTGGCGATCTCCGCCGGGAGCACGCCGAACCGCCCGGTCCGCCGGACCCGGACCGAGGTGCCGGCCACCTCGGCAACCATGGCCAGGACGCGGTCGGCGACCTCGTCGAAGCTCACCGCCTCATCGAGGGTGCCGGACAGCGTCTCGTGGACCACCGCGATCGAGGACACCCGGCGCACGGACTCCTGAAGGGCCTCGCGGGCCTCCGGCACCGCCATCCTCCGGGCCTGTAGCCGCAACAGGGCCGCAACGGTCTGGAGGTTGTTCTTCACCCGGTGGTGGATCTCGCGGATCGTCGCGTCCTTGGTCAGCAGCGCGCGTTCGCGGTGGCGCAGCTCGGTCACGTCGTGCACCAGCACGAGCGCGCCGATGTGCTCACCGCCCGGGCGCAGCGGCAACACCCGCAGCTGGACCACGACGTCGCCGGCCTGCAGGTCACCGCTCCCGGGCGCCCGGCCGCGGGCGACCGCCCAGACCGGTTCACCGATCGCCGGCGCGCCGCGATCGGCCAGGGCGCGGGTCAGCTCGCTCAGCGAGCCGCCGGTCAGGTCACCGACGTGACCCAGCCGGCGGTACGCCGACACGGCGTTGGGGCTGGCGAAGCTCACCACGCCCTCGGCGTCGAGGCGGATCAGGCCATCGCCGACCCGCGGCCCGCCCTCTCGTGCGGCCCCGTCCGGGTATGGCCAGCGGCCCTCGGCGAGCATCTGCGCGAGGTCGTTCGCGCTGCGCAGGTAGGCGATCTCGAGCTGGCTGGGGGTGCGGGCCGCCGCGAGGTTGGTGGCCCGGGCCACCACGGCCACGATCCGGCCGCCGGCCCGGACCGGCAGGGCCTCCTCGCGGACCGGAGTTCCGGCGACCCAGATCGGGTCGTTCTCCCGGCAGATCCGCCCTTCGGCCAGCGCGATCGCCAGCTGCGGGCGGTCGGCGGCGCTGACCTCGGTGCCGACCAGGTCGTCCTGGTACGCCGTCGGCGCGGTCAGCGGCCGCATCTGCGCGACGACGACGAACCGGGCCGACGTGGGGTCGGGAACGAACAGCACGAGATCGGCGAACGACAGGTCCGCGAGCAGCTGCCAGTCGCCCACCAGCCGGTGCAGGGCCTCGGCTCGAGCCGCGCCGTCCGCGCCGGCCGCGCCGGCCGCACCCGGGGCGAGCTGCCCGCTGTCGAGCAGCTCGTCCATGGTCGGCATCGCACCAGGCTAGGACCCGCGCGGAACCGATGATCGTCGCGCTCGTCAGCGCTTCGCCGGCGGGTCGGGCGCCGCTTGGTCACGAGAGCGACGATCGGCTGAGGTGGGCGCCGCCGTCGCGTTGATCATCGCTCGACGACGCCGCCGCCTGGCCAGCCGCACCCGTTCGGCGAGGATCACGTCGGCCGGCGATCGAGGGTCAGCCGCGATCCGGCGACCGCGCCGGTGCCGAGCATTGCGAGCAGCGGGATGCCGAGCACAACGATCGCGATCGTCATCCACGGCATCACGAACGGGATCGCCTTGGCGGCATGCAGGATCGCCCAGGCCGGGATGATGCCGGCCACGACGCCTTGGATCGCACCGAGCAGCGCCACCGAACCGGCTTGGTTGGCGACCAGGAACCGGCGGGTCCGCGGCCGGCCGCCGACCGCCGCAAGGGTGATCAGGTCCGGCTTGCTCTCGGCCATCGACAGCCCGACCGAGATCGCGGTGGCCCCGAGGGTCACGATCGCAGCCGCAATCGCCAGCGCAATCAGTCCGACCGAATAGTTGCCGGCGTGATAGCCGCGCTCGATGATCACCTGCGCGGTGGGGTCGCCCAGCTGGTCGTTGAGGCGATCCGCCTGGGCCTGGGTCGGCATCCGCGGGGTGGTGGCGACGTAGGTCGTCACGGTGGTCCCTGCGTGCAGGGCCGCGGCGGTGGCAGGGGAAGCAATACCGCCCACCGCCGCGCCGAGCCTGCCGACGTCGTCGCGGAAGACCGGCACCCGCCGGAGCACGTACTCGGTGCCGGTCTTGATGTTCTCACGGTCGAGCCTGGCCGGGGCGGCCGAGAATGCGATCACCGAGCCGTTCATCAGCGCCTGCTCGGCGGCCGGATCGACCCGGCCGGACAGTGTGCGCAGCAGGCTGACCCCGCCAACCGCGACCGTGTTCGCATCGGTGTCGGACGCGAACAAGTAGAGCGGGCGGCAGCCCTTGACGAAGCACTCGGCAGTCGGCACCGGTGTCACCGACGTGGCGCCGAGGTCGCGGCCGAAGGCGGCAAGGGTCGCGGCGCGCCGTTGCGCGAGGTGGCTGCCGCCGATGAGCTTGAGCACGGGCTGACCGATCCGGGCCTGCGGCATGTAGATCGCCCGATCACGGTGCTCGGTGCTGACGAAGTACGCCGACACCGCGACGCTGCCGGCGATGGCCGCCATGATCGCGGCGACCGCCGGACCGGACCGGCCACGATGACGGGCGGCGTCGCGCAACGCGAGGCGCGGCGCGAGCGGGAGGAACCGGGCCAGCTTCCCGGCCGCGCCGACCACGGCCGGCGCGCAGAACACGAAGCCGAGCTCCGAGATGACGGCGCCGCCGAGAATCTGCCAGAAGTTGGCATGGCTGGCCGCGTGCCCGGCCACCAGCGCGCCGATCACGACCATGGCGAGACCGAACGCGGGCACCCGCTTCGGTGTGCTCAGGGCGCCGCGCCGCCCGCTCAGCGCGAGGACGACGTCCTCGCGTCCGGCCGCGCGGGCCGGCAACACACTCGAGATGAGGCCGGTGAGGATCCCGATCAGGAGGATGCCGAACAGCTCGAGCGGCCGCAGGTCGAACGCCCCCGGCACGCGATTGGCCAGCTTCGACACCTCCGGCAGCGCGATCCGAGCGACCGCGATGCCGGCTCCAAGCCCGACCACCGCGCCGACCGCGCCGAGCACCAGCCCGCCGGCCAGGACGATCTGGCGGACCTGGCGGGTGTCTCCCCCGGCGGCCGCGACCAGCGCGAGATCACGCCGCTGCCGGCGAGCGCCGACCGCGAAAGCCGCCCCGGCCAACAGGACGACTTCGAGGACCGCGAGCCCGATCGAGACCGTCGCGATGCCGATCCGGTCGGCCGTGGTCACCCGGTTCGGCGGGTTGATGACCGGAGCGTCGGCCGGCGGGTGTTCGGCGACGTACCGCGAGGTGACGGTCAGCCCGAGCGCGTTGAGCTGCCGGACCTCGGCCCAGGTGACCGGACGTGTGGTCGC
>CAYNDD010000225.1:0-5491 GCA_964395425.1 uncultured Frankiaceae bacterium | reverse complement strand
CCAAAGACGACACCGGAGTCCTCACCTGGACCAGCCCCACCGGACTCACCGTCCGAATCGAACCCCACGACTACCGACTAGGCCCATAACCCGGCCTCGAAATCAGGTCAGCGCGGACAGTACGGCGTCGAACTTCACCGTGGTCTCGGCGACTTCAGCAGCCGGGTCGGAGTCGGCGACGATGCCACCGCCGGCCCACAGCCGCGCCACGTTTCCGGACAGCTGGGCACAGCGCAGCGCGATCGCGAACTCGCCGTCGCCGTTCGCGTCGACCCAGCCGATCGGGGCGGCGTACCGGCCGCGCGGAGCGGCTTCGAGCCGGCTGATCATCTCCAACGCGATCGCCTTAGGCGTGCCACCGACGGCGGCGGACGGGTGCAGCAGTGCGGCCAGCGCGAGCGCACTCGGCGCGGGCTGGGGCAGCCAGGCATCGATGTGGGTCGCGAGGTGGCTCAGGTTGGCCAACCGCAGCAGCTGGGGTCGCTCGTCGGCCACCACATCGACCGCCACCGCGGCCAGGACATCGCGGACTGACACCGCCGCCATCCGGTGCTCCTCGGCGTCCTTGGCCGAGGTGAGCAGCTCGTGTTCGAGCGCCGCGTCCTCCTCGGGCGACGAGCCGCGCCGGATCGTGCCGGCCAGCACCAGCGACTCCGCGTGGCGACCGAGCCGGCGGATCAGCAGCTCCGGCGACGCCCCGACCAGGCCGTCGCAGAGGAACGTGAAGCAGGACGGGAACCGGGTCGCCATCCGGGCCGCGATCGCCCGCCCGTCGAGCGGAGCCTGCGCAGTCACCTCGATGGCGCGGGCGAGCACGACCTTCTGCAACGTTCCCGACCGCAACGCGGTCACCGCGTCGGCGATCACCTCGTGCCACTGCGGCTCACTCGGCAGCGCAGCCGAGACCGACGACGGCGGAGTGCTCGCCACCGCGACCGGGCGCCGGCGCAACGCGGGCACCTCGACCGCGCCGGGCGGCGTGACGAGGGTCAGCCAGGAGCGGCCCTCGCGCCGGCCCAAGACCACCTTCGGTACGACGACGACGGATGCGTCGACGTCCGGATCGAAACCCAGCGAAGCGATCGCGACCGCACCGCTGCCCGGCATCCCGACGTCGTCGCGAGTCGTGATCCCGCCCAGCAGCGCCTGGACGTCGCCGGCCGAGTCGGTGGCCAGCCGGGCCGCCTCGCCCCAACCGACGATCCCGTCGCCGCCCCGGAGGAAGGCGAACGACTCGCCGGCCGGCAGCCAGGTCAGCAGCTCGCCCGGGTCGTCGACCTCGACGGTCCACGCAACCAGCTCGGCGGCGTCCGGCGTCAGGCTCGCGTGGGTCACTCAGTGCCCGCATCGTCGCCGAGCTGCGCCCGAAGCGCGGCGTCCTTGCTCCGCGCGGTTTCCTTCAGCTCGTCCTGGAACCGCAGCATCTGCTCGCGCAAGCCGTCGTCGGAGGTCGCGAGAATCCGCACCGCAAGCAACCCGGCATTGCGCGCCCCGCCGATCGACACGGTCGCGACCGGCACGCCGGCCGGCATCTGCACGATCGACAGCAGCGAGTCCATGCCGTCCAGATGAGCCAGCGGCACCGGTACGCCGATCACCGGCAACGGCGTGGTCGACGCGAGCATCCCCGGCAGGTGCGCGGCGCCACCCGCTCCGGCAATGATCACCCGAAGGCCGCGACCGGCCGCGCTCGTTCCGTAGGCGATCATGTCGTCCGGAGTCCGATGCGCCGACACCACGCGCACCTCGGTCTCGACGCCGAAGTCGGCGAGCACGTCGGCAGCCGGCCTCATCGTGGTCCAGTCTGAATCGCTGCCCATCACGATCCCGACTACCGCGCTCATGGTGAGTCTCCCTGCAGGATCGCGACCGCGCGACGCGCGGTGGTGCGCGCCTCAACCAGATCATCCCCGAGCACCGTGACATGGCCGAGCTTGCGGCCCGGTCGCTCGGCCTTCCCGTAGAGGTGGATCGACGCGTTGGGCGCGGCGGCAAGCGCCGCCGGGAGAGCGGCCGCCAGGTTGGTGGCAGGTCCGCCGAGCACGTTGACCATCACCGTGACCCTGGCACGCGGCCGGACGTCGCCGAGTGGCCAGTCGAGGATCGCCCGCAGGTGCTGCTCGAACTGACTCGTCGTCGCACCCTCGATCGACCAGTGCCCGGAGTTGTGGGGCCGCATGGCCAGCTCGTTGACCAGCAGCCCGCTCGGCGCCTCGAACAACTCGACCGCCATCACACCGACGACGCCGAGCTCATTGGCGATCCGGGTCCCGATTCGGTCCGCCTCCGCGGCGTACGACGTACTCAGTCTCGGTGCGGGTGCCACCACCTCGACGCAGATCCCGTTGCGCTGAACCGTCTCGACCACCGGCCAGCACCGGACGCGACCCGAGGGAGTCCTGGCGACCTGGATTGAGAGTTCGTGGACGATCGACACCCGCTCCTCGACGATGAAGTCCACGGTCGGCAGCGGGTCGCCCGGGTTGACGAACCAGACGCCACGGCCGTCGTAGCCGCCTCGGACCGCCTTCGCGACGTACGGGCGCGGCAGCGCCTCGGGGTCGTCGGACCACCGCGGCACCGGAAGACCGAGCTCGGCGATCTTGGTCCGCATCGCCCGCTTGTCCTGGGAGTACACCAGCGCCTCGGCGCTCGGATGCACGGTCGTGCCGGCAGCGACCAGCTCCTCGATCAGCTCCCGGGGCACCTGCTCGTGGTCGAAGGTCACCACGTCGCAGCTTTTGGCGAAGCGGTGCAGCGCCTCCGAGTCGGCCGGGCCGCCGATCTCGACATCGGGCGTCACCAGCGCCGCGCCGTCGGTCGGCGAGTCGGCAAGCACCCGCAACGACAGCCCCAGCGAGATCGCCGCCTGCTGTGTCATCCGGGCCAGCTGGCCGGCACCAACCATTCCGACGACCGGCATCCCGGTCACGCGATCACTCATCTCGCGCTCGCGCTACAGACCGAGGTCTCGAGCGATGAGCATTCGCTGGATCTCCGACGTTCCCTCGCCGATCTCGAGCACCTTCGAGTCGCGCCAGTGCCGCGCGACCGGGAACTCGTTCATGAACCCGTAGCCGCCGAAAACCTGGGTCGCATCGCGCGCGTTGTCGACCGCGATCGTCGACGAATACAGCTTGGCCATCGCCGCCTCGCGCTTGAACGACTGGCCGGCGAGCATCCGGTACACCGCATCACGGTAGGCGCACCTGGCGACATGTGCGCGCATCTCCATGTCTGCGATCCGGAACGCGACCGCCTGGTAGGAGCCGATCGGGGCACCGAACGCCTCCCGCTGCTTGGCGTAGGCCACCGACTCGTCCACACAGCCCTGCGCCAGGCCGACCGCCAGCGCGCTGATCGCGATCCGTCCCTCGTCGAGCGTCGACAGGAACTGCGCGTAACCGCGGCCACGCGCCCCGAGCACGTTCTCGGCCGGCACCCGGCAGTCGACGAAGGCGAGCTCGCGGGTGTCGCTGGCGTGCCAGCCGACCTTGTCGTACTTCTTCGACGCGCTGAAACCCTCGTGCGGCACCGGAACCATGATCGAGGTCAGCTCCGGGCGCCGGTCGGCGTTCTCGCCGGTCCGGCAGAGCACGGTCACGAGCGTGGTGATGTCGGTGCCGGCGTTGGTGATGAAGGCCTTGGTGCCGTTGATCACCCACTCGCCACCGTCCAGGACGGCCCTTGTCCGCGGGTTGCCCGCATCCGATCCGCCGCCCGGCTCGGTCAGCCCGAACGCCGAGAGCGCCTCGCCGCGGCACAGCGCCGGCAGCCACTGCTGCTTCTGGGCCTCGTCACCGAACCGGTAGACCGGCATCGAGCCGAGCCCGACCGCCGCCTCGAGCGTGATCGCGACGCTCGAATCGACCCGGGCGAGCTCCTCGATTGCCAGGCACAGTGCCAGGAAGTCCCCGCCCATCCCGCCGTACTCCTCGGGGAACGGCAGGCCGAACAGGCCCAACTCGCCCATCTGGCGAACGACGTCGTACGGGAACTCACCGGTGCGGTCAGCCTCCGCAGCCTGTGGAGCGACCACCTCGCGAGCGAACGCCTCGACGCTCTTGCGAAGTGCCTCGTGCTCATCGTTGAGCCGGTGGTCCACGAAGCAATTTTCGCACGCCGTTTAGGGTCTAAGGATGGTCGCTGCTCGGGTACGGCACATCTACGCGACCTTTGAGCACCTGATTCACGAGATTGCCAAGTTCGGCGTGGTCGGGGCGGTGGCCTTCCTGCTCACCGTCGGGATGAGCAACGGCTTCCACTTCGGGCTGAACCTCGGGCCGCTGACCAGCTTCGGGCTGGCGACCGCGATCGCCGCCGTCCTGTCGTACTTCGCTAACCGGCACTGGACCTGGCGTGACAAGGACCAGACCGGCATCCGGCGGGAGCTGCCGCTGTTTCTCGGGTTGTCGATCATCGGGCTCGCGATCTCCGAGATCCCGGTCGGCTTCAGCGAATACGTCCTCGGGTTCCACTCGCCGCTGGCCTACAACATCTCCTCGACGCTCATCGGCACCGCCTTCGGCACGGTCTGGCGGTTCTGGTCGTTCCGGCGCTGGGTGTTCCTCGACGTCGATCCCGACCCGACCGACGCGGCCACCCACGAAGCACTCGTCTAGTGAGGCACGAGCTCAGACTGGCGTGACTCCGTGCCGCCGGCGTGAGAACGACCGATCCTTCGACCGGTACGCCGCGAACCGCTGGATCAGCTCCGCGCGCAGATCCTCGGGCTCGACGATCGCATCGACGACGAGCTCGCTGGCCAGCCGGACGATGTTGATGTCCTCGTCGTACTCCTCGCGCTTGGCCCGGACGAACTCGGTCCGCTCGCTCTCGTCCTCGATCGCCTGGATCCGGTTGTAGTAGACCGCGTTGACCGCCGCCTCGGCGCCCATCACCGCGATCATTGCGGTCGGCAGCGCCAGGGTGGCGTCCGGGGTGAACCCCGGCCCGCACATCGCATAGAGGCCGGCCCCGTAGGCCTTGCGGACGATGACCGAGATCTTCGGCACGGTCGCGGCTGCGACCGCGCTGATCATCTTCGCGCCGTGCCGGATGATGCCGGCCCGCTCGACCGCCGAACCGACCATGAACCCCGGTACGTCGGCCAGGAAGAGTAGCGGCAGGTTGAACGCATCGCAGAGATCGATGAAGCGGGCGCACTTGTCGGCCGAGTCGACGAACAGCACGCCGCCCTTGAACATCGGGTTGTTGGCCACCACGCCGATCGGCTGGCCGTCGAGCCGGGCGAAGCCGACCACGACCTCCTTGGCCCACAGCGCGTGGATCTCGAACAACGAATCGGCATCGACGAGCGCCTTGACGTAGCGGCGCATGTCGAACGCCTGCCGGTCCTCGGCCGGGATCATCGTGCGCAGGTCGCCACTGCCCGGCGGTTCGGCGCGGGTGACCGGCGGCGCCTCGGTCCAGTTCGACGGGAGATAGGACAGGTAGCGCTTCACCGTCTCGATCGCGCTCGGCTCGTCCG
>CAYNDD010000224.1:0-5597 GCA_964395425.1 uncultured Frankiaceae bacterium | reverse complement strand
AGCGAGACCTCGGGGCCGTCCAGATACTCCTCGATCACCACCCGGTGCCCGACCGCGTGCTGCTCGGCTTCCGCACGGTCGGCGGTGACGACCACGCCCTTGCCGGCGGCGAGCTCGTCGTGCTTGACGACGTACGGCGGATCGAGCCGGTCGAGGACGGCAGCCACCTCGGCCGGCGTGCTCGCCACCCAGTGCCCGGCGGTCGGCACCCCGGCGGCCGCCATGACCTGCTTCGCGAACTCCTTGCTGCCCTCGAGCCGGGCGGAAGCCGCGCTCGGGCCGAAAACCGCGAAACCGGCGGCGCGCAGGTCGTCGGCCACGCCGGCCACCAGCGGCCCCTCCGGCCCGACGACGACCAGGTCGGCGGCCGCCGTGGTCGCGACCTCGACCGCGGCGGTCATCGCCAGGTTGGTCGCGACCTGGGCAGTGCCCGGGTTGCCGGGGCTGCAGAACAACGCCGTGACCGACGGATCTCGCGACAGTGCCAGGCACAGCGCGTGTTCGCGCCCGCCGGACCCGATCACCAGCACCCGCATGCCGCTCGCTCGCTCCCTCAGACCAGGGGCCGGATCGCGACGGTCTGCTCGCGGTCAGCGCCGACGCCCACCACCGAGATCGGCGCGCCGCTCAGCGCCTCGATCGCCTCGATATAGGCCTGCGCGGCCTTCGGCAGATCGGCCATTGACCGCGCGCCGGTGATGTCCTCGTCCCAGCCGTCGAAGCCTTCATAGATCGGTATGGCGTGATGGAACTCGGTCTGGGTCATCGGCATCTCGTCATGGCGGGTGCCACCCACGTCGTAGCCGACGCACACCGGGATCTGCTCGAGTCCGGTCAGCACGTCGAGCTTGGTCAGCACGAAATCGGTGACTCCGTTGACGCGCGCGGCGTAGCGCGCGACAACGGCGTCGTACCAGCCGCAGCGTCGCGGCCGCCCGGTCGTCACGCCGAACTCCGCACCCACCGAGCGCAGCCGCTCGCCTTCGGGGCCGAGCAGCTCGGTCGGCATCGGCCCCTCGCCGACCCGGGTCGTGTAGGCCTTCACCACCGCGACCACCCGGTCAATCCGGGTCGGGGCAATTCCGGATCCGGTGCTGGCGCCGCCGGCGGTCGCGTTCGACGACGTCACGAACGGATAGGTGCCGTGATCGACATCAAGCATCGTCGCCTGCCCGGCTTCGAGCAGGACCACTTTGCCGGCGTCGAGCGCCTGGGCGAGCAACAGCGAGGTGTCGGCGACCATCGGCCGCAGCCGGTCGGCATACCCCAGCAACTCGGCCACCACCTCGTCGATGTCGACCGCCTTGCGGTTGTAGACCTTCACCAGGATCTGGTTCTTCAGGTCGAGCGCACCCTCGACCTTCTGCCGCAGGATCTTCTCGTCGAACAGGTCCTGCACCCGCACGCCCAGCCGCGACATCTTGTCGGCGTACGCCGGTCCGATCCCCCGCCCGGTCGTGCCGATCTTGGACTTGCCGAGGAACCGCTCGCCGACCTTGTCCATCAACACGTGGTACGGCGTGATCACGTGCGCGTTGGCCGACACCACCAGCCGGGAGCAGTCGACCCCCCGGGCCGTGATCGCGTCGATCTCGCTGAACAGCACGCCGAGGTCGACCACCACGCCGTTGCCGATCACCGGCGTGACGCCGGGGGTGAGGATGCCGGCCGGGAGCAGGTGGAGTGCGTACTTCTCCTCACCGACCACGATCGTGTGGCCGGCATTGTTGCCGCCGTTGAACTTCACGACGTAGTCGACCTGCTCGCCGAGCAGGTCGGTGGCCTTGCCCTTGCCCTCGTCGCCCCACTGGGCGCCCAGCAACGCGATTGCCGGCATCTGCGTCGTCCTCTCCAACGCCCGAGACGCTGACCGAAGGCCGGACACACAACAGGCCCCGGTCGCAAGCGACCGGAGCCTCTTGCGATCAGAGGCTACCGTCTCCACCCGGGTGCCAGGCAACCTCAGCGCGCTGGACGGCGTTGAGACAGTGTGGCGGTGGGCCGGCTAGGCGAAGACTTCGACGAGTTCGTCGTCGGCCGCTCGCCCGCACTCCTGCGCACGGCCGTCCTGCTGCTCGGCGACCGGACCGAGGCCGAAGACCTCCTGCAGACCGCGCTGCTGCGGGTCGCCCGGCACTGGTCGCGCGCCCTCGACAACCCCGACGCCTACACCCGGCGCGTGCTGGTCAACCTCGCGCACGACCATGCCCGGCGCCGGCGCCGCCACCCGGAGTCCCCGGCACCCGAGATCGAGCGGCTCTGCGCCGGAGCGCCCGTCGCCGAGTCCTCGATCGAGGATCGCGGCGAGTTGCTCCAGGCGCTTCGAGCGCTGCCGGAACGCCAGCGGGCCACGGTCGTCCTCCGGTTCTGGGAGGACCTGTCGGTCACCGAGACCGCGAGCCTGCTCGGCTGCTCGGAAGGCACCGTGAAATCCACCACCAGCAAGGCGCTCGCCCGGCTGCGCCACGTCCTCGACCTGCCCCCAGTCCCGACCGCGATCGGAGCCAGCCATGACACCTGACGAGCAGATCCGCGACGCGTTCCACGCGCGGTTCGGCACCGCGCTCGCCGACCTGACCGTCGACCCGGCGTTGCTGGTCGACGTACGCCGCCGGCACGCCCGCCAGCAGCGGGTGATGATGATCGGCGGCCCGATCGGGGTCGCCGCACTGGCGGCCGGCTCGATCGTGGCCGCGACCGCGGTCGGCAGCGACACCTCCGGCGGCAGCTCGATCCTTCCGGGTGGCACCCACTCGAGCGGGGCGGGCGCCAGCGTCACGCTCCTGCACCACACGCTGGCCTTCCCCTCCGGCTGGTCCGGCGAAGCGGGCTCGATCCAGCACCCCGGCAGGCTCACGCCGCACGGTCCGTTGGCCGGCGAGGACCAGTCGGCCAAGCTCGCGGATTCGGACCTCTCGATCTCGCTGACCATGTATCGCGGCCCGATCGCAGCCGCTGAGAAGCAGGTGATCCCGGCCGTCACGCCACGGGTCATCGCCACGACGATCGCGGGCTTGCCGGCCACCGTCGATGAGTCCGGCACCTACGTGGCGTGCTCATACATCGCCAGGTCGGTAAAGGGCACACCCCAGGCGATCAAAGAGCTGTTGTCACGCGGGTACGACCAGAAGAAGGCCGGCCACGGCGCGCGCCTGACGACCGGCGGGTTAACGACTACCCAGGGCCGCGCGCTCAAGCAGGCGCTGCGGCTCGGCGAGTGCGCCCGCCAGCAGACTCCCCAGACGGTTGCGCTGGCCGATCACGTGACCACCGGGATCACCTTCGCCGACGGTGACTTCCTTCTGGTCGACTCGATCGGGATGAGCCCGCAGCAGATCGAGCACGTCCTGGCGGACGCGATCAACAGCTGACCCGGCTCGGGATGGATCAGGCGAGCGGCGCGGACGGGTCGCTGTCGTGCAGGAAGCCCTGGCACCGCTCGGCCTCGTCGGTTTCACCGATTGCACCGGCGGCGCGGCCGAGGGCGTGCACAGACCGAAGAAAGCCCTGGTTGGGCTGGTGCGACCACGGAATCGACCCGTAGCCCTTCCAACCGGCCCGGCGCAGCGCGTCGAGGCCGCGGTGGTAGCCGACCCGCGCATAGGCATAGGACTCGATCACCGCGCCCCGCTCGAAGGCCCGGTCGGCGAGCGCCGCCCAGGCGCCGGGATATGACGGGAACCGGGCGGCGACCGCAGTCGGATCCTCACCCGCCTCGAGCGCCTCGCGGGCCGCCGGGACGTCCGGCAGCAACGTCGCGGGCGGCTCGCCGAGCAGGTTGTGGTGATGCGTCATGGTCGGCCTGCGCCGCCGCCGGTCAGTGGTAGATCCAGACCGACGTACCGACCGCGAGGTACGGCGAGGAGAAGAAGTGCAGCACCGCGTCGTCGGTGATCCGGACGCAGCCGTGGCTGTTCGGGTAGGGCGGCACTTCGCCACCGTCGTTGCCGTTGCCCTCGCCGTGGATCGCGTACCCGGTGGTGGTGAAGTACGACGGGTAGTACAGCGTGCCGAGCTTCGACACCCGGGTGCCGGTCAGCTTGTACTGGATGCTGAAGTGCCCGGTCGGCGTGATCGCACGGGAGGTCCCGCCTTCGGAGTTCGTGTAGAGGTAGCCGCCGGCCGTCGAGGTGTCGAGGATGCTGGTGATCTTGCCGTCGTGGGCCATCAGCAGGACCTGCTTGCCGATGTTGACCTCGACCTCGTAGGTGCCGGCCGTCGGGTGCCGCAGGTGGACGCGCTTGGGGTGGTCCAGCCGCTTCCACACCTGCATCGTCACTTCGCCGTTGGGCGTGAAGCCCTGCACCTTCTCGAACGCCGTGACCGCATGCAGGATGTCGTCGCCGTAGTAGGTGCTGCGCGAACCGACGTAGTAGTGCAGCTTGTGCAGCCGCTTCTGCAAGGTGCGGACGTCGGGACCGGAGTCACCGATCGAGAGGTCCCGGTTGACCACCTCAAGATGCAACGGCGAGGTCTTCGCGGCAGCGTGCAGCCCGTCATAGCGCCACACCACGCGGTAGCTCAGCGAGCCCAATGTCGACGGCGAGACCGTGAACGCATAGCGACCGTCGACGACGCTCGACGTACCGGCCCGATGCCAGCCGCCGTTGATGAACCGCTGCAGGTAGACCGTGCCGTCGATGTGCGGGCGGATCCGGCCGCTGATCTCCGACTGCGAGAGGACCGGAACCGTATGGATCCGCCTGAGCCCGAGCAGGGGCTGGACCTTGTAGGAATGCGCGCCGGTGGTGACCTTGGTGTAGGTGGGCGTCCGGAGGAAGACCACGCGGTACGAGCCGTTGGCCGACGGCGTGACCTCCCACGTCGCCCGGCCGAGCCGGCCGGTCGTCTGAGTGGTGGTGCCCTTGGCGTGGTGCCAGGACGTGCCGCCGGCGGCCCGATGCTGAAGCACGGCCGGCTGACCGGCGACCGGGTGCCCGGTGCTGGCAACCGTCAGGGTGCCGGTGACCACCAGCGGTTGGGTATAGGTGAGCCGGCTGGTCGACAGCGACGCGGTGCCGGCCGCCTTCTGCTGAAGTGTGAAGTCCGGTCCGTTGAGGGTGTGCGCGCCGGTGACGACGACCGGGCCCGAGGTCGCTCCGGCCGGTACGACGAGGGTGGCCTTCTGCCCCGAGTCGATCACTTTGAAGTTGTCGGACGCCACGCTGTTGATCGTGGCGCCGGTCTCACCGGTGAAATCAGCGCCGCTCAGCGTCAACGTACTGCCGAGCTGCCCGAAGGTCGGCGTCAGCGTGAATTGCGCGCCGCCGCTGGCGTCGGCGACACTCGCCAGCCCGGCCACGAGAAGTGCGGTGCTGCTCGCAACTGCGAGCCAGCGCAGCCTCGACGACATGGTTCCCCTTCAAAGCTGGTGGTCAACCCACATACGATACGTCGCAGATGTGAGATTTGAGGCGCAAGGCGCCCCAATGCGCCACGACTCTGCGTCGATACCCTCCGACGCGACTAGGTAAGCCTAGTGCCGGTGCTCTTGAGATCCTCGCACGCCTGGGTCACCCGGGCCGCCATCCCGGCCTCGGCGGCCCGACCCCACGCCCGCGGGTCGTAGACCTTCTTGACCCCCACGTCGCCGTCGA
>CAYNDD010000223.1:0-5689 GCA_964395425.1 uncultured Frankiaceae bacterium | reverse complement strand
CGAGCGCGGCGAGCAGGTCCGCCTCGCCACCCGGCTGGGCGGACAGCAAGGTCCCGTCGAGCTTGGTCAGGCCGCCGGTCGCGAACGGCGCGATCGCGAAGACCGACGTCCCGCGCTTGCCGACCGCCTTGCGCAACCGGAGGAAGACGATCGGCGACTCCTCCTCGACCTCGACGCCGGCCAGCACGACGGCGGGCGCCGCGTCGAGGTCGGCGTACGTCGTGTCGAGGTAACGGCCGGCGATCGCGGCGGCGAGGAACTCCTGCTCCTCGGCGGAGTGCGGCCGGGCGCGGAAGTCGATGTCATTGGTGTCGAGCACGACTCGGGCGAACTTCGAGTAGGCGTAGGCGTCCTCCAGGGTGAGCCGGCCACCGGTCAGGACACCGGTCTTCCCGCGCCACTGCGACAGGCCGGAGGCCGCACGTGCAAGCGCCTCGCTCCAGGACGCTTCGACGAGATAGCCGTCGCCGTCGCGGACCAACGGTGTGGTCAGCCGGTCGGTGCTGGTCGCGTAACCGAACGCCCACCGGCCCTTGTCGCAGTTCCACTCCTCGTTGACCGCCGCGTCCTCGCCGGCCAGCCGCCGCAACACCTTGCCGCGCCGCCAATCCGTGCGCTGCTGGCAGCCGGAGGCGCAGTGCTCACACACCGACGGCGTCGACACCAGGTCGAACGGGCGGGCCTGGAAGCGGTACTGCGCACCGGTCAGCGCGCCGACCGGGCAGATCTGCACGGTGTTTCCCGAGAAGTACGACGAGAACGGCTCGCCCTCAAAGATCGCCACCTGCTCGAGCGCACCGCGCTCGAACAGCTCGATGAATGGGTCGCCGGCGATCTGCTGCGAGAAGCGGGTGCAGCGGGCGCAGAGCACGCACCGCTCACGGTCGAGCAGGACCTGCGAGGAGATCTCGATCGGCTTCTCGTAGGTCCGCTTGACGTCTTTGAACCGGCTCTCGGCGGCGCCGTTCGACAACGTCTGGTTCTGCAGCGGGCACTCGCCGCCCTTGTCGCAGACCGGGCAGTCGAGCGGGTGGTTGAGCAGCAGGAACTCGAGGTTGCCCTCCTGCGCCTTCGACGCGACCGGCGAGGTCAGCTGGGTCTTGATCGCCATGCCTTCGGTGACCGTGACCGTGCATGAGGCGACCGGCTTGCGCTGACCCTCGACCTCGACGATGCACTGCCGGCAGGCGCCGATCGGGTCGAGCAGCGGGTGGTCGCAGAACCGTGGCACGTCGATCCCGACCAGTTCGGCGGCCCGGATGATCAAGGTGTCCTTCGGGACCCGGATCGGGATGCCGTCGATCGTCGCGTTGATCAGCTCGACCGGCGCGACCGTGGGGTCGACCATCTCGGCGGTCATTTCTTCGCTCCCGCGGAGGCGAACAGCGTCGATGCGTCGGGGTCGAACGGGCAGCCGTCCTGCTCCCAGTGCGCGACGTACTCGTCACGGAAGTACTGCACGGAGGACACGATCGGGCTGACCGCGCCGTCGGCAAGCGCACAGAACGCCCGGCCGAAGATGTTGTCGCAGGCATCGAGCAAGGTGTCGACGTCACTGGCGTCGGCATCTCCGGCCTCGAGCCGCTCGAGGATCTGCACCATCCAGAAGGTGCCCTCGCGACACGGCGTGCACTTGCCGCACGACTCGTGCGCGTAGAACTCGGTCCAGCGCAGCACCGCGCGAACGACGCAGGTGGTGTCGTCGAAGATCTGCAACGCCTTCGTGCCGAGCATGGAGCCGGCGTCGGTCATGCCTTCGTAGTCGAGCGGCGCATCAAGATGCTCGGCGGTCAGCAGCGGGGTCGACGACCCACCCGGGGTCCAGAACTTCAGCTCGTGCCCCTCGCGGACCCCGCCGGCCAGCTCGAGCAGCTCGCGCAGCGTGACGCCGAGCGGCGCTTCGTACTGGCCGGGTCGGGTGACGTGGCCGGACAACGAATACAGCGTGAAGCCGGGCGACTTCTCCCGGCCGAAGGTGCGGAACCACTCGACGCCGCGGTCGATGATCGGTGGGACGCTGGCGATCGACTCGACGTTGTTGACCACCGTCGGGCTGGCGTAGAGACCGGCGATCGCCGGGAACGGCGGGCGCAGCCGGGGCTGGCCCCGGTAGCCCTCGAGCGAGTCGAGCAGCGCGGTCTCCTCGCCGCAGATGTACGCGCCGGCCCCGGCGTGGACGACCACCTCGAGGTCGAAACCGGTGCCGAAGATGTCCTTGCCCAACAGCCCCGCGGCGTACGCCTCGGCGACCGCGGCCTGCACCCGTCGTACGACGTGCAGGACCTCGCCGCGCACGTAGATGAAGGCCAGGTTCGACCGGATCGCGAAGCAGGTGATCACGATGCCCTCGACCAGGGCGTGCGGGTTGGCGAGCATCAGCGGGATGTCCTTGCAGGTGCCCGGCTCTGACTCGTCCGCGTTGACCACGAGGTAGTGCGGCTTGCCGTCGCCCTGCGGGATGAAGCCCCACTTGCCTCCGGTCGGGAAGCCGGCGCCGCCGCGACCGCGCAGCCCCGAGTCCTTGACCATCGTGATCACCGCGTCGGGATCCATGGTCGTCACGGCTTTGCGGGCCGCGAGGTAGTCGCCGCCGTACCCCTCGAGGGTCCACGGCCGCTCGTCGCCCCAGTTGGCGGTCAGCACGGGAGTCAGCTTCACGCTGTCTCCTCGTTGGCCTTGGCGAGGTTGAGGCCCTCGAGGCTGGCCGGGCCGGCCGCGACACCCTCGTCGGCACGGCCGTCATAGAAGCCGGCCAGCACCCGCTCGGCCTCGCGCCACGTGCACACCGACGATGCGCCGCGGGTCGGTGCGACCGGCTCACCCGCGCGCAGCGAGTCGACCAGCTCGCGCGCCGACGCCGGCGTCTGGTTGTCGAAGAACTCCCAGTTGACCATCACCACGGGGGCGTAGTCGCAAGCGGCGTTGCACTCGATGTGCTCGAGTGAGACCTTGCCGTCGTCGGTGACGCCATTCTGGTTCGCGATGCCGGTGTGCTCCTTCAACGCGGCATAGATCGCGTCGCCGCCCATCACCGCGCACAGCGTGTTGGTGCAGACCCCGACGTGGTAGTCACCGACCGGCTTGCGTTTGTACATGGTGTAGAACGTCGACACCGCGCTGACCTCGGCCTTGGTCAACCCGAGCACCTCCGCACATAGCGCGATGCCCTCCGGGCTGACATAGCCCTGGTCGCTCTGCACGAGGTGCAGCAGCGGCAGCAGCGCCGAGCGCGGCTTCGGGTAGCGGGCGACGATCTCCGGCGCGCGCCGACGGGTCTCCTCGGACAGCCCCGTCGAGGCGGGGGCCGAGCCGGGGCGATCGGTTTCGCGGAACGACATCAGCGGTCAACTCCACCCATGACCGGATCGATGCTGGCCACACTCGCGACCACGTCCGACACCATCCCGCCCTCAGTGATCGCCGGCACCGCCTGCAGGTTGACGAAGCTCGGGTCGCGGAGGTGGACGCGGTACGGCCGGGTGCCGCCGTCGGACACGACGTGGGCGCCGAGCTCGCCACGCGGCGACTCGACCGGGACGTAGGCCTGCCCGGCCGGTACCCGGAACCCCTCGGTCACGAGCTTGAAGTGGTGGATCAGCGCCTCCATCGAGGTGCCCATGATGGTGCGGATGTGGTCGAGCGAGTTGCCGAGGCCGTCGGCACCGAGCGCGAGCTGCGCCGGCCAGGCGATCTTCTTGTCCGCCACCATCGTCGGGCCCGGCCGCAACCGGTCCAGCGCCTGCTCGATGATCCGCAGCGACTGCCGCATCTCGTCGAGCCGCACCTTGTATCTCGCGTAGCAGTCGCCGGCGGTCTCGGTGACGACGTCGAACTCGTAGGTGTCATATCCGAGGCACGGCATCTCGCGGCGCAGGTCCCAGGCAAGTCCTGATGCGCGCAGCAACGGCCCGGTGACGCCGAGCTGCATGCATGCCTCGGTGTCGAGGAAGCCGACCCCCTGCGTACGCGCGATCCAGATCGGGTTGGCGGAGAGCAGGTCTTCGTACTCGTCGATCCGGCTGCGCATCACCGGGACGAACTGCCGGATCGCGTCAACCGCTCCGGGCGGAATGTCCTGCGCGACGCCGCCGGGCCGGATATAGGCGTGGTTCATCCGAAGCCCGGTGATCATCTCGAAGATCTTGCTGATCTCCTCGCGCTCGCGGAACGCGAGCAGCATCGCGGTGAGTGCGCCGAGCTCGAGGCCACCGGTGCCGAGCCAGACCAGGTGCGAGGAGATCCGCTGCAGCTCCAGCACGAGCACCCGCAGGACGAGGACCCGCTGCGGGATCTGGTCCTCGATGTCCAGCAGGCGCTCGACCCCGAGGCAGTAGGTGGCCTCGTTGAACATGGGCGCGAGGTAGTCGCAGCGGGTAATGAACGTGACCGCCTGGGTCCAGTTACGGAACTCCATGTTCTTCTCGATGCCGGTGTGCAGGTAGCCGATGACCGGCCGGGCCTCCATCACCGTCTCGCCCTCGAGCTCGAGCACCAGCCGGAGCACGCCGTGGGTCGACGGGTGCTGCGGACCCATGTTGACGACGATCCGTTCGCTCTCGGCCGGATCGATCGCCGAGACCACGTCCTCCCAGTCGCCGCCGCCGACCGTGAACACCCGCCCCTCGCCCTCGGGCTCGGCGCCGGCGTACGGGTCGTTGTCGTTGTAGGTCGTCGCGGAGCTCTCGTCGGTGGTGTTGGTCACGCGTAGGACCTCCGTTCGTCCGGAGGTGGCACGGTGGCGCCCTTGTATTCCACCGGGATGCCGCCGAGCGGGTAGTCCTTGCGTTGCGGGTGGCCGGGCCAGTCGTCGGGCATCTCGATCCGGGTCAGCCCCGGGTGGCCGTCGAAGACAATGCCGAAGAAGTCCCAGGTCTCGCGCTCGTGCCAGTTCGCGGTCGGGTAGACCTCGGTCAGGCTCGGGACGTGCGGGTCCTCGGCGGTGACGGAGACCTCGAGCCGCAGCCGACGCCGATAGGTCATCGACAGCAGGTGGTAGACCGCGTGCAGCCGCCGGCCGGTCGGGTCGGCCAGGTAGTCGACCCCCGAAATGCTCGCGCACATCTCGAACCGGAGCCCGGGATCGTCGCGCAGGGTCTGAGCGATCGCGACCAGCGCCTCCCGCTTGATGTGCAGAGTGAGCTCGCCGCGGTGCACCACGACCCGCTCGATCGCGTCGCCGAAGGCCGGATAGGCCGCCTGGAGCGCGTCGGTGGCCTCGTCGAACCACTCGCCGTACGGGCGGGGGGTGGAGACCAGCTGCGGCGGGCGGGCCACCAAGCCGCCGAAGCCGGAGGTGTCGCCGAAGCCCGAGGCGCCGAAGATGTCATGGCGCCGCCCACCGGTGCCGGTCGGCTCGAGCTCCTGCTCGCCGGCCGTATCCGTCGGTTCGGTCACGAGCCGGCTCCAGGCAGCGGCGAGGTGAACGCGGGAATCTCGGCATCGACGGCCAGGCCCTTGGAGGCCCGGGTGTCGCGCTCGATCGGCTTGACGTACGGCGAGTTGCCGATCGTCGTGTGCTCGGGCTTGCCGCTGATCGGGCCGGTCCGGATCTTGTCGTGCAGCTTGAGGATCGCGTCGAGCAGCATCTCGGGGCGCGGCGGGCAGCCCGGCAGATACATGTCGACCGGCACGATGTGGTCGACGCCCTGCACGATCGCGTAGTTGTTGAACATCCCGCCGCTGCTCGCGC
>CAYNDD010000222.1:0-5723 GCA_964395425.1 uncultured Frankiaceae bacterium | reverse complement strand
TGCCGGTCATCTTCGGCCACCAGAAGTAGAAGCCGGAGAACATCGCGAACACCACCGTGCCGAACAGCACGTAGTGGAAGTGCGCAACCACGAAGTAGGAGTCGCTGACGTGGAAGTCGATCGGCGGTGAGGCGAGCAGTACGCCGGTCAGACCCCCGAGCAAGAACGTGATCAGGAAGCCGATCGCGAACAACATCGCGGTGTCGAACGAGATCGCGCCGCGCCACATCGTGCCGATCCAGTTGAAGAACTTCACCCCGGTCGGCACCGCGATCAGGAACGACAGCAGCGAGAAGAACGGCAGCAGCACGGCGCCGGTCGCGAACATGTGGTGCGCCCACACCGTGATCGACAGCCCGGAGATCGAGATCGTCGCGAAAACCAAGCCCTTGTAGCCGAATAGGGGCTTGCGGCTGAAGACCGGGATCACCTCGCTGATGATCCCGAAGAAGGGTAAGGCGACGATGTAGACCTCGGGATGGCCGAAGAACCAGAACAGGTGCTGCCAGAGCACCGCTCCGCCGTTGCTCGAGTCGAAGACGTGGGCGCCGAACTTGCGGTCGGCCTCGAGCGCGAGCAGCGCCGCCGCCAGCACCGGGAACGCGACCAGCACCAGGATCGACGTGAAGAGGATGTTCCAGGTGAAGATCGGCATCCGGAACATCGTCATGCCGGGCGCGCGCAGGCAGATGATCGTGGTGATGAAGTTGACGCCGCCGAGGATCGTGCCGAACCCGGACAGGGTGAGGCCCATGATCCACAGGTCCGCGCCGGGCCCCGGTGAGAACAGCGAGCTCGACAGCGGCGAGTAGGCGAACCAGCCGAAGTCGGCCGCTCCCCCCGGGGTCAGGAAGCCCGACATCATGATCAGTCCGCCGAACAGGAAGAGCCAGTAGCTGAACATGTTCAGCCGCGGGAACGCGACGTCCGGTGCGCCGATCTGCAGCGGCATCACGACATTGGCGAAGCCGACGAACAGCGGCGTCGCGAAGAACAGCAGCATGATCGTGCCGTGCATGGTGAACAGCTGGTCGTAGGTCTCGTTGCTCACCACCTGCAGGCCCGGCCGGGCCAGCTCGGTCCGCATGATCTCGGCCATCACGCCGCCGATCAGGAAGAAGATGAACGAGGTGATGAGGTACATCAGCCCGATCGTCTTGTGATCGGTCGTCGTGATCCAGCGGACGATCCGGCTGCCCGGCATCACCTGGATGCGTTGCGGGCGCAGCCGTTCGGCGCGGACGGGCTCGACGACGGTCACAGGCTTGGTCCCTCCGACGGCCCCTTGTACACGGTGTATTCGGCGTTGGTGCCGTCGATTGCGGTTTGCTGGGCTTGGGCCAACCAGGCCTTGAACGCGGTCTGCGAGACGGCCTTGACAGTGAACAGCATGCGGTCGTGATGGATCCCGCAGAACTCCGCACAGCGACCCTGGAAGGTGCCCGGCTTGGTGATCGTGACCTCGAACTGGTTCGGATGGCCGGGGATCACATCACGCTTGAACAGGAACGGCACCACCCAGAACGAGTGGATCACGTCCGGGGAGGTCAGGTGGAAGTGGATCTGTTCGCCGACCGGGAGCACGAGCTGCGGGGGCTGGCCCGGCCGGCCGGTGATCGTCAGGGCGTGGCTGGCGTAGTTGAACTGCCACGACCACTGGAAGCCCACCACTCCGACCTGCAGGGCGGGCTTGTTGTTGATCGCGTCTTCGTTGTCCTCGCCGATCGCGGTGAAGTAGAAGAGCACCGAAACCACCACGATCGGGATGAACGTGTAGAGCACCTCGATCGGGAGGTTGTAACGGACCTGGCGCGGGATCTGGTTGGGCGACCGGCGCCGGAACGCGATCGCGGCGTACAGGATCATGCTGAGCACCAGGCCGCCGACGATCGCGGAGGCGAGCAGCGAGCCTTCCCACAGGTCGAGGACGTGCTTGCCCTGCACGGTCACCGGTGCGGGCCAGCCGCCTCGCTCCCACTTGGCCGCCTCCCCGGTGCATCCGGTCGCGAGCAGCGCCAGGCCGCCAAGAGCGGCGATTCGCACGACCCGCGAAGCCTTCCGGCGAGCCCACTGGTCCGGGCTCGGAGTCGTGTCCTCAAGCACGCCGAAACCCTAACGCAGCGGGTGCGCGCGGTTGCGCTGAGGGGCGGCGTGTCCCGCGGCCATCCCGCCGGTCACAGGTGTGCGCAAATCTCGGCCGCAGCCACCTCGTCGTACGCCTCGGTCAGCCGCTCCTTGGCCTCGACCGGATCGACGGTGTATTCCTGCGGGCCCACCGACTCCACGCACCAGGTCGCCAGCAGCGCGCCGAGCTGGGCCGAGCGCTCCAGCGAGAGCCCCCACGACTGGGCGGCGAGGTAGCCGGCCCGGAACGCATCGCCCACGCCGGTCGGCTCGATGATCGCCGGCGCCGGTACGACGCCGACCGACACGGTCGGCTGGCCGGCCCGCTCGATCACGATGCCGTCGCCGCCATGGGTCGTGACCCGGGTGCCGACCTGGGCGAGGACATCGTCCGCCGACCACCCGGTCTTGTGCTCGAGCAGCGCTGCCTCGTAGGCGTTCCCGAACAAGATGTCCGCGCCGGCGACGAGCCCCCGGATCGGGTCGGCGTCGAGGATGGCGAGCTGCTGGGACGGGTCGGCGGCAAAGCGCTGCCCGCGGCCCCGGCAGTGCGTGGTGTGCTCGACCATCGCGGCGGGGTCGTTGGGGCTCACCACGACCAGGTCGACGGCGCCGATCGTGTCGAGGTCGATCTCCCGCGCCTCGCTCATGGCGCCCGCGTAGAAGGTGGCGATCTGGGCCTGCTCGGCGTCCGTCGTACAGATAAAGCGCGCGGTCTGGAGCGACTTCGAAACCCGGATCCCGCTGGTGTCCACGCCGTGGGCGTCGAGCCACTCCCGATACTCGCCGAAGTCCTCCCCCACCGAGCCGACCAGCACCGGGCGCAGGCGCAGCGCGCCGAGGCCGAAGCAGATGTTTGCGGCCGCGCCGCCCCGACGGATCTCGAGACCGTCGACGAGAAACGACAGTGAGACGTGGTGCAGCCGCTCAGCGATCAGCTGCTCGGAGAAGCTCCCGCCGAAGGTCATCAGATGGTCGGTCGCGATGGATCCGCTCACGGCTATTCGCACAGCGGCGAAACTACCCGCCGGTAGCGCTTCCGCTACCCGCGGGTCACCCATACCGTCGAATCATGACCGACCCGATCGCTGTGCCGGGCGCTGCCGGAGAGGACGCCGACTGGCTCGCCGGGCTGGTACTGGATGCCCGGGCGATCCCGCCGGCCACGTTCCGCCGGGCGGTGCCGCAGGACGCCGTACCCGGAGATACGACGCCGGGTGAGCTCAGGATTCCCGAAGCCGCTACCGCCCTGGCCGAGGCTTTCGGTCCGTTCTAAGCCCGACTGCTCAGTGGAAGCTATCGCCGCAGGCGCATGAGCCGGTGGCGTTCGGGTTGTCGATCGTGAAGCCCTGCTTCTCGATCGTGTCCACGAAGTCGATCGTCGCGCCGGCGAGGTAGGGGCCGCTCATCCGGTCGACGACCACCTTTACGCCGCTGAAGTCGATGAGCTGGTCACCCTCGAGCGTGCGCTCGTCGAAGAACAGCTGGTAGCGCAGGCCCGAGCACCCACCCGGCTGTACGGCGATGCGCAGCGCCAGGTCGTCGCGACCCTCCTGGTCGAGCAGGTGCTTGACCTTGCTGGCCGCGGTCTCGCTGAGCACGACGGTCTGCGGCTCGACGGTCTCGGTCGAAGTGTCCTGCACGGTCATCCGGTGAACTCCCTGTCGCGATATCCGGCTTCGAGCGGCCTCAACGTGGCCCTGCGAGGTGCAACGGCCGGCCCCTCATGGTTCTTCCCGACCGCTATGATCCCACACCCGCCCGCACAACCGGTCATCTCGACCACGCGCGGGCCACCGCCCGGCCCACCGCCTGGACTCCCTCGGCGCCTGCGGCGAGCGCGGCGGCGACCGATCCGAGCTCATTGGCGACCGACCAAACCTCGTCGACGCCGCCCGCGGCCGCCACGCGCGCACCCAGGCTCGACTGACCGGCCACCACCACGCAGGGCACGCCGGCGGCCTGGGCGAGCCGGGCCACCGCTGCGGGCACCTTGCCACGCAGCGAGGTCTCGTCGAAGTGACCTTCACCGGTCACCACGAGATCGGCCGACTCGATCCGCTCGGCCAGGCCGACCGCAGACATCACCAGCTCGCTACCTGAGACTCGCTCCGCGCCGAGGGCCAGCAGCCCGAACCCGAGCCCGCCGGCCGCGCCGGCACCGGGTCGACTGCGCACCCCCGGCCGGCCGGTCGCCGCTTCGACCGCATCCGCCCAGTCCTCGAGTGCGAGGTCGAGGCTCATCACCGCCTCGCGATCCGCGCCCTTCTGCGGCCCGTAGACCGCGCTGGCCCCGGTCAGGCCGAGCAACGGGTTGTCGACGTCGGTCGCGGCCACCAGCCGGGCAGCCAGCGGGCCCGGCACGGTCACCGCGTCGAGGCCGCGCACCGCCGCACCGCCGCCGCGCAGCACCGCTGCCGGCTCGGCCCCGAGCGCTGCCCACAGCCCGGCTCCCCCGTCGTTGCTGCCCGATCCACCCAGACCCACGACCACCACCTCGACGCCCGGCAACCCGGCGGCAGCGGCCACCAGCTGCCCCACGCCGTACGTCGTCGCCGTGCGCACGTCGCCGTTCAGGGCGCGGAGATCCTCCAGGCCGCAGGCCGCCGCGCTCTCGACGTATCCGGTCGCGCCGGCTCGCAGGATGTCGGCGACGATCGGCGTTCCGGTCGGGCCCGAACACTGGACCGGGATCCGCTGCGCCTCCGGCAGCGCGGCCGCGAGCGCGGCGACCAGGCCCGGGCCGCCGTCGGACAGCGGTCGGCAGGCGATCTCGTCCGCGGGTGCCACCTCCCGCCAGCCGGCCGCGATCGCGGCCGCCGCCTGATCGGCCCGCAGGGTCCCGCCGAAGGAATCCGGCGCCACGACGACCCGCATGCCGCCATCCTGCCGCGCCGGCTGGTAGGCAGGTGCGATGGCGGTCACGCTGCGACAGATGGTCGATGCCGACGTCGCGCCGGCCACGCTTGCCCAGGTCGCCGCATTCGAGGCGCTCGACCTCAGCTCCGGCGTCACCCCCAGGACCGTCACCGACGACGTACTGGCCCGGATGCACGGCCGCTACCGCCACTTCCTCGACCACGATCCGGCCGGCGCCTGGGTCGCGACCGAGGACGATCGGGTCGTCGGCGCCGCCCTCGGGCTCAAGCGCGAGCAGCTCTGGGGGCTCTCGCTCATGTTCGTCGACCCGAGCGCGCAGTCGAGCGGAGTCGGCCGCCGGCTGATGGATGCCGCGCTCACCTACGCCGAGGGCGCCCGCCAGCTGTTCATCCTGTCGACCCACGATCCGCGGGCCATGCGGCTCTATGCCACCAGCGACTTCACCGTTCATCCTCAGATCGAGGGCGTCGGCGAGCCGGACCGATCCGCGCTGCCGGCCCCGCATCGAACGGTTCGCGACGGCTCACTCGCCGACGTGGAGTTCGCCGACGCGGTGGACCGGGTGGTGCGCGGTGCGCCGCACGGGCCCGACCAGATCCGGATGGCGACGGACCTGCAAATGTTCGTGGTCGACGACGTCGATGGTCGCGGCTACGCCTACCTCCGCGAGGACGGCCTGCTCTACAACCTCGCGGCCACCGACGACGACACCGCCCGGG
>CAYNDD010000221.1:1622-5730 GCA_964395425.1 uncultured Frankiaceae bacterium | reverse complement strand
ACTGCTAATGGATCACAAACCGTTCGGAAGCGGCTATGCCCGGTGGTGGGGATCTCTGCCAATCGGGGAGGCGGGGCGACCTGTGGTGCCCGGTAGACCTGCTCGCGACGTAGGGTCCTGTCCATGAAGGTTCCGCTGACGTCTGCCGACTTCCTGGCCAGGGCCGAGCGCGTGTACGGCGGGCGGATCGGCGTGGTCGACGAGCCGACCGGCCCTGACTCGCTCGGCGAGATGACCTACACGGTGCTGGCCGGGCGGGTGCGCGCACTGCAAGCCGGCCTCGATGCACTCGGCGTCGGCGTGGGCGAGCGGATCGCGGTCGTCTCCCCGAACTCGGCGCGGATGCTCGAGCTGCTGTACGGCGTACCGGCGAGTGGCCGGATCCTGGTGCCGATCAACTTCCGGCTGCGCTCGGAGGAGGTCGAGTACATCGTCGATCACTCCGGCTCGTCGGTCCTGCTGGTCGATCCCGAGGTCGACGAGCCGTTGCACGGCGTGACCGCCAAGCACCGGTTCACCCTCGGCACGCACAGCGACGAGGCGTTGCTGCGCTTCGATCGGGAGCCGGCGCCGTGGTCGGACATCGACGAGGATGCGACCGCGACCATCAACTACACCAGTGGCACGACCGCGCGCCCGAAAGGCGTGCAGATCACCCACCGCAACATCTGGACCAACGCGGTCACCTTCGGGCTGCACGCCGGCGTGAGCGACTGGGACACCTACCTGCACACGTTGCCGATGTTCCACGCGAACGGCTGGGGGATGCCGTTCACCACGGCCGGGCTCGGCGTACCGCAGGTCGTGTTGCGCAAGGTCGACGGCGCCGACATCCTCGCCCGGGTCGACAAGTACGGCGTGACCTTCATGTGCGCGGCGCCTGCCGTTCTCAACGCGATCCTCGACGCCGTGCCGGGATGGTCCGGGCCGGTGCCCGGCAGCGACCGGGTAACCCGCGTCATTGCGGCCGGTGCGCCGCCGCCGTCGAGGACGATCGAGCGGATCGAGGACGAGCTCGGCTGGGAGTTCTGCCAGATCTACGGCCTCACGGAGACCTCGCCGCTGCTGACCATCAACCGCCGTCGTCGCGAGCAGGCTGATGCGCCGATCACCGAGGTGTCGAAGGAGCTCGGCCGGGCCGGTGCGCCCGCGATCGGCGTCGAGCTGGCGGTAAGCGAGTCCGGCGAGGTGCTGGCTCGATCCAACGTGGTGCTCGAGGGCTACTGGAACCAGCCGGAGGTGACCGCCGACGCGCTGGACGGCGGCTGGTTCCACACCGGCGACGGGGGAGTGATCGACGGCGAGGGCTACCTCACGATCTCCGACCGCAAGAAGGACGTCATCATCACCGGCGGCGAGAACGTTTCCTCGATCGAGGTCGAGGATGTCCTGTACTCAGCGCCCGGCGTTGCCGAGTGCGCGGTCATCGGCATCCCGGACCAGAAGTGGGGCGAGACGATCAAGGCGATCGTCGTACGCACCCCCGGTTCCGAGGTCACCGAGGCCGAGCTGATCGCGCACTGCAAGGAGAAGGCGGCCGGCTACAAGGCGCCGACCTCGATCGACTTCGTCGACGCCATCCCTCGTACGGCGACCGGCAAGGTGCAGAAGTTCAAGCTCCGCGACCCCTATTGGGCCGGCCGCGACCGCCAGGTCAACTGAGTCGGGTTACTTCCGCTCTTCGAGGGCGCGGCGGGCGTGGTCGTGCTGATCGTGCGGTACGAGCACGCGCACGCGTTGGTTGAGCTGCAACACCGGCTCGATGCCGCCGGCGTCGTCGGAGGACACGACCGCGTGGATGCCCTGGCTGCGCAGGTAGCCGGCCATCAGCTCGGCGTCCACGGTCGAGCTCGCGAAGCCAACCGCCACCGGCCCGGTGGGCGGAGGCGATCGGAACAGCTTGCCCAGCCGGTGCCAGAAGCCGGTGTTGGTGTCGACCTCGGGCAGGTGCCCGGTGTGTCGTCGCCGCGGATGGTTGCTCACGAGCTGCTCAGGTCATCGGTTGTCGATGTGGGCGATCCGGCGACGGCCAGCGCCGGCGCGATCACGTTTGCCAACAGGCGCGGCCAAACCCGGCGGCGTTCCAGCGGTACTTCGGCGACCGTCGCGTCGGTCTGAAGCGCAGTCGTCACGGGACCCTCCGTTCGCCCGGTCAGCGTCCCACCTTGCACCCGTCGGCGCCAATATGCTGGCCGAGTGGCCACCGCGATCAGCTATCCGCATACCGAACATCGGCTCGCCAACGGGCTGCGTGTGGTCATCAGCGAGGACCGCCTGGCGCCGGTCGTCGCGGTCAACCTCTGGTACGCCGTCGGCTCCCGCCACGAGGTCGAGGGCCGCACCGGCTTCGCGCACCTTTTCGAGCACCTGATGTTCCAGGGCTCGGCCAACGTCAAGCGTGGCGAGCACTTCTCGACCGTCAACGCGGCCGGCGGCACCCTCAACGGCACGACCTGGTGCGACCGGACCAACTACTACGAGACCGTGCCCGCGCATCACCTCGCCACCGCGCTGTGGCTCGAGGCCGACCGGATGGGCGGCCTGCTCGAGGCCCTCGACCAGGCCAACCTCGACAACCAGCGCGACGTGGTCAAGAACGAGAAGCGCCAGACCCGCGACAACCAGCCCTACGGTTCGTGGCTCGACCACCTGCACGAGCTCTGCTACCCGCCCGGCCACCCCTACCACCACACCACGATCGGCTCGATGGAGGATCTCGACGCCGCGTCGCTCGAGGACGCCCGGGCCTTCTACGAGACCTGGTACGCCCCTGACAACGCGGTGCTGTCGATCGTCGGCGATGTCGACACCTCAGAGGCGATCATGTTGGTCGAGCGCTACTTCGGCGGCATCCCGGCCAAGGGCCGGTTTCCGACCCCGCCGTCCACCGAGATCGCGCCCCGGCTCGGCGGGCAGGTCCGTCGTACCGTGCCCGATCGCGTGCCGGTGCCGCGGATCTTCGTCGGCTATCGCACCGCTCCGTTCGGCACGTCGGAATTCGACGCCATGCAGATCGCCACGACCGTCCTCGGCGGCGGTCGCGGCAGCCGGCTCTACAAGGCACTCGTGCTCGATCGCCAGCTGTTGCAGCCGTCGGACTCGGCCATCGTCGACAGCTGGCCGTTCATCGGCGGGGCGTCGCTGACGCTCGCCGACCTGCCCGCGCGCGAGGGCGTCGACATCGATGTGCTCGAGGCGGCCTACCACCACGAGGTGGCGCGGCTCGCCGAGGGCGCGACCGACGACGAGGTCGAGCGGGCCAAGGCGCTGATCACCAGCCAGTGGCTGCATCATCTGTCCGGCGTCGAAGGCCGGGCCGACACGTTCAGCCAGTACGCCACCTTGCTCGGCGATCCCGAGCTGATGAACCGGGCGCTGCCGGCCTGGCTTTCGGTGACCGCGCGCGACGTCGCCGCGGTCGCCGGTGAGGTCATGAGTGAGGACAACCGCGCGGTCGTGACCTTCACCCCCGATCTGCCGGACGAGCAAGAGGCGGCCGCGTGACCCTGGTGAGCTCACGCCCCTCCATCGGCAGCCCACGCCCGTGGAGCTTCCCGGCCTTCGAGCGGCGCACGATCGCCGGTGGCCGGGTGATCAGCTGTCATCTCCCCGGCCGGGCGTTGGGCGTCACGTCGCTCGTCATCGATGCCGGCGCCAGCTCCGAGTCGATCGGTCGCGAAGGGGTCGCCGAGCTGGTCGCCCGCGCACTGTCCGAAGGCACCTCGACGCTCGACGCCTACGGCTTCGCGGTGGCCGGCGAACGGCTCGGTGCAACCTGGCGGGCCTCGACCGACTGGGACTCGCTGCGCTGCGGCTTCGAAGTCCCGGTCGCCGAGATGGCGGCCGCCACGCAGCTGCTCGCCGACGCGGTCAAGGACGCCGCGTTCGACGACGACACCCTGGGCCGGGTCCGCGAGGAGCGGATCGATGAGATCAGCATCGAGCTCAGCCAGCCCGCGGCCCGGGCCGGCGAGGCCTTTGCCGCCGAGGTGTTCGCCGATGTGAGCCGCTACAAGCTCTCCGACGGCGGTGACATCGCCTCACTCGAGGCGATCTCGCACGACGACATCCGGTCGTTCCGCGCCGAGCGGCTCGGTCGTTCGGCGGC
>CAYNDD010000221.1:0-1522 GCA_964395425.1 uncultured Frankiaceae bacterium | reverse complement strand
ATGTTCTCCTCGCGGCTGAACATGAAGATCCGCGAGGAGAAGGGCTATGCGTACGGCGCGCACTGCGGCTTCGACACCCGCAAGCACGGCGGCGTGTTCGTTGCGCGCACCTCGGTGCAGAGCGACGTGACCATCCCTGCGCTCGCCGACACGGTCGCGGAGATCGAGCGGATGCACGCCGGGGGAGTCGAGCCCGACGAGCTCGAGCAGGCCCGGGCCTACCGGGCCGGGGTGTTCCCGATCAACTTCGCCGGCGTCATGGCGGTGGCTTCCGGTCTCGGCGATCTCGTGGTCAACGACTTCGCCGACGACCACTTCGACCAGCTGCGGGCGCGGGTGCTCGACGTCCGCAAGGACGAGCTCGATGCGAGCGCGCACGAGCGGCTGCGACCGGATGACCTCGTCACAGTCGTGGTGGGCGATGCCAGCGGGTTCGTCGAGGAGTTGCGTGACACCGGCCTCGGCCCGGTCGAGGTTGTCCCCGACGAAGGCTGAGTCGATGCCGCGCCCCGCGCGGGCCCTGCCCGGCCCGGTCCTGGTTGGCGCGGCGTTCGCGACCGTCCTCCATCCGCTGGCCGCGACGGCAGCGCCCTTCATCCGGCCGCAGATCGTGGTCATCGCCGTACCCGATCTGCAGTGGCAGGACGTCGTCCACCTGCCGACGTTGTCGCGCTACGCCGCCGGGTCGTCCGTGGGCGACCTTTCCGTCCGTGGCGAGCCGACTGCCTCACGATGCGCCGACGGGAGCCTCACGTTCGCGGCCGGCAACCGTGCGGATGCGGGCGGAGCGACCGGTTGCACGGTGTCGATCTCCGCGCGGGCGTCGTTGCTGAGCAAGCTCCGCAACGACCGGTACGGCGCCGATATCGGCGCGCTCGGTGACGCGCTCGCCGAGGCGCACGTCTCGACGGCGGCGGTCGGCGCCGGTGCAGATCTGCTGCTCGCAGACTCGGGCGGTCGCGTCGGGCTCGTCACTCCCGACCTGGCGACCGCGGTGCGTGACGCCGAGGTCGTGGCAGTGCTCGACCCTGAGCTCTACGGGTCGAGCGCCGCGGACCGTCTTGCGGCGGACGCGCGCCTCGATGCGGCGCTGGCCGGCCAGCTTGCGAGCATCCCGCCGAAGGTGACGGTGCTGATCGCCGGCACCAGCGACGCACCGAGCGGTGGCCCGAGCCTGCACGTGTTGCTGATTCACGGCCCGGCCTGGCGGCACGTCGAGCTCACCTCCGGCAGCACCCGGGCGCACTTCGTCCAGCTGATCGACCTCGCCCCGACCGTCCTCGCCGCCCTCGATCTGCCGACACCGGCGACGATGATCGGGCGTCCTGCCCGCGACACCTCGCGTCCCGCGCCGACCGCGGCCGCTTTCGCCGACGCCAACCGGCACGACGTCGCCGCGCGCCGGGTCGACTCCTCGCTCCGCATCACACTCGGCGTGGCCGGAATGGCCGTGCTCGCGTTGCTGGTTCTGGCCTGGTGGCGCAAGGAGCGGATGTGGTCGGCGGCGGCGACGTGGCTGAGC
>CAYNDD010000220.1:0-5754 GCA_964395425.1 uncultured Frankiaceae bacterium | reverse complement strand
GCGCGGTCACCGTCGCCACCAACATGGCCGGCCGTGGCACCGACATCATGCTCGGCGGCAACCCGGAAGCGATGGCGGCAGACGAGCTCGCCGCCCGCGGCCTGTCGCCGGTCGAGACCCCTGAGGACTACGAAGCGGCCTGGCCCGCCGCGCTGGAGAAGGCCGAGGCGGCCGTCGCCGCCGAGCACGAGGAGGTCGTCGGCCTCGGCGGGCTCTACGTCCTCGGCACCGAGCGGCACGACTCACGGCGGATCGACAACCAGCTGCGCGGTCGGTCGGGGCGGCAAGGCGACCCGGGTGAGTCGCGGTTCTACCTGTCCCTCGGCGATGACCTGATGCAGTTGTTCAACGCGCACATGGTCGAGGCGATCATGGAGCGGCTGAACCTCCCCGAGGACATCCCGATCGAGTCCAAGATGGTCTCCCGCTCGATCCGGTCGGCGCAGACCCAGATCGAGCAGCAGAACTTCGAGATCCGCAAGAACGTCCTCAAGTACGACGAGGTGCTCAACAAGCAGCGCACCGTGATCTACGACGAACGACGCCGCGTGCTCGAGGGCGAGGACCTGCACGAGGAGATCGCGCACATGGTCGACGACGTCATCACGGCGTACGTCTCGGGGGCGACCGCCGAGGGCTATGTCGAGGACTGGGACCTGCACGGCCTGTGGACCAACCTCAAGACGCTCTACCCGGTAGGGGTGACGGTCGAGGAGCTCGACGAGCGTTCCGGCGGCGGGTTGTCGGCGGACTTCATCACCGAAGAGCTGATCGCGGATGCGCGCGACGCGTATGAGCGTCGCGAGGAGTCGTTGGGTCTCGACCCTGACGGCGAGCCGGTCATGCGCGAGCTCGAGCGGCGGGTGCTGCTGTCGGTGCTCGACCGTCGCTGGCGCGAGCACCTCTACGAGATGGACTACCTGCAGGAAGGCATCGGGCTGCGCGGCTACGGCCAGCGCGACCCGCTCGTGGAGTATCAGCGCGAGGCCTACGACATGTTCACGGTGATGATGGAAGGCATCAAGGAGGAGTCGGTCGGGTTCCTCTTCTTCGCCGAGGTCAACGTCGAGGTCGAGTCCGAGGCCGGCGGTGACGCCGATGACACCCAGGTGGTCGAGGTCGACGGAGACGAAGGGATCGCCTCGGTCGAGGCGCCGCAGCTCGCGCCCGGCTCGGCTCCGCACGCTGCGGCACCGCCCGGCCAGGCCGACGAAGCCGACGATCGGGCGAAGGTGGCTGGAGTGCTCGGCAAGGCCTTCGGTCAGCCCAACCGGCCGGCCAACCTGCAGTACTCCGCGCCGACGGTTGACGGCGAGGGCGGGGTCGAGCGTAGCGCGGCCAAGGCCGCCGGCGGCACGGGTGCAAGCTTCGACAACGTCTCGCGGAACGCGCCCTGCCCCTGTGGGTCAGGCCGCAAGTACAAGCGCTGCCACGGCGCTCCGCAGGGCGTCGCCTGAGTCAGGGCCGGCTACGCGGCGGGCGCGACCGTGTCGGAGTTGCGGAACAGGTAGATCCCGACCGTCTCACCGCTCACCGCGGTGTTCTGCCCGGTGCCGAAGATCCGGTCGGCGCTGCTCTCCCCGGTGATCATGAAGATGTAGCCGACGTGCTCCAGCCGCCATCCGATCGACTCGATCGCGGCCAGCGTACCGGCGTGGGTGGCGGTGCGGTTCGCGCCAATGCCGGTCGGGTCCGGGTTGAAGATCGAGCTGACCCGCTGTGACGAGCCGACCACGAGTTGGATCTCGAGAAAGCCCTGGCGTTGTTGCTTGGCCGTCGTCGCCATGCCTTCCGGGCTGGCAAGAAACGCGGCCTGTGCCTGCTGCTGCCGGAGCTGGGCCGCCTGTTGCTCCTGGGCGGCTTGCTCGGCCGCCTTCTCTTCTGCTGACTTTCCGAACGCCATGCTCGACTCCGTCCTGTGGGCACTGCCGGGAGACTGCCGTCACAGTGTCACGGCGAAGTAGTCCTCGGTCGCCTGCGGTTCGAAGCCGGCCGACCGATAGAGGCCGAGCGCGCGATCGTTGTCGGCGGCCACCTCGAGGGTGACCCGCTCGGCGCCCGCGGCCCGCAGCTGCCGGCACACCCGGATCAGCACGTCGCGCCCGATGCCCTTGCCCTGGAGGCTGGGGGTGACCGCCAACCCGTAGATCCCGGCGCTGTCGGCGTCGCGGGTGAGCCGGACCGTCCCGACGATGGCCCCACCGCGCTCGGCGACCAGGGTTCGCTCCTCGGGTCGGTCCGCGATCTGGACATCCGACCGGTCCTCGCCGAACGCCGCCGCGAGGATCCGTACGACGTCGTCGCGATCCTCCGGGGTCGCCTCTCGAAGGCTCATGGTGGGATCGAGCGGCCCCGCCGTCGGCGTCGTACCGAGCGCGAGGTGATGCTCCGAGTGCTCGAGCGCGGCACCGACGGCGTCGGCGAACGCCCGGCCGGTCGACGTCGAGCGAGGCGTGACGAGCAGTGCCTGGGTGAAGCCGCGCGCGCGCGCCAACGGCTTCGCTGCCTCGAGCAGCGCGGTGCCGATTCCCCGCCGGCGCGCCGCCGGGTCGACCATGCCGGCGAGTTCGAGGTCGGCCGATCCGAAGCTGTACAACCCGAGGAAGCCGAGCACCTGATCGCCGTCGCGCCACAGAAGATCGTCGACCCGCTCGCCGGACCGCTCCCGAAGCGCCGGCCACTCGAGCTTGAGCCGGCCGCCGTCGTGGGCGATCACCCGCTGCTCGAGGTCGGCGATTGCGGCAAGGTCGGCGTCCGACAGGCCCCGCGCTTCGCTCACCACGCCTTGAAACTAAACCGCCTGTCGCCCGGTTTTTTTGGACGAATCAGCCGAGGTCGATCGCCGTACACCGCCAGCGGCCGTCGATGCCTTCCAGCCGGAGCGCGAGTGCCCGGGCCCGCCCGCCGGTGTTGATCACTGCGGAGGCCTCGACCACTCCGTCGCACGGCTGGCAGATCCGGATCGAACCCACCACCGGGAGCCGGGCGGGTGCGCCCTGGACCGCTCCGAGGCGCCCGGCGCCGCGGGCCAGGAAGCGCAAGACGTCGAGGGTGGCAAGACCCGCGAGCTGCCCGGCCGGGCGGGCGCCGGCCAGCACCTCGACGATGACCTGGGTGAGCCGCTCGGTCGGCCGGCGCGGGTCGGGCAGCAGGTCGCGGTGGGTGCGGGGCGAGCCCGCCTTGATCCGGTGCGCGGGCGAGCTGCGGCGCATCGGCCCGGCCGGGTCGGTCAGCAGGGAGGTAGCGCGCCGATCGGGAGCGTGATCGTCAGCAGGGCAGCCGGATACTCGACGCACGTTCCCCCCTTTGCGTACTCAGTCAGTCTAACGCAGTAATCGACACTCAATCGCCGAAAACGTTGAAACAACGTAAAAAGGACGAGATCGGCGCGCTGTTCCGAGCGTGCCGGGCCGGATACAGTGCTCGCCGGACGGCTCGCGGCGGGCGGATCGAGTCCAGTAGCGGAGGGGTTGGCGATGGCGGCAACCACGCCGGATCGGAATCGAAAATGACGGGAACGGCGGCCGTCGGCCGCTACGGATCGCGCAACGTCGTCCTCGCCGCAATGATCTTCGCCGTTGCGATGACCTTCATCGACCAGACCATCGTGTCGATCGCGGTACCCAACATCCAACGGGAGCTCGGGCTCACCAGTACCGGGGTTCAGTGGGCGGTCAACTCCTACCTGCTTGCACTGGCCGCGTTCTTCGCGTTCGGCGGCCGGCTCGCCGACACCGTCGGTCACCGGCGGATGGTGGTGCTCGGGGTGGTGATCTTCACGATCGCCTCGGCGTTCTGCGGGCTGACCCCGAAGGGCGGCGTCGCCGAGGCGTGGATCGTGAGCTTCCGTGCCCTGCAAGGGCTCGGGGGCGCGATCATGTTCCCCGCCGCGTTGGCGATCGTGGTCCAGGTCTTTCCGCTGCGCGAGCGCGGTCGCGCCCTGGCCTTGTTCTTCGGCATCGCCGGCGGGCTGACCGCGGTCGGCCCGATCCTCGGCGGCTTCCTCACCGAGTGGACCTGGCGGGCGATCTTCTGGGTCAACATCCCGGTGGCCGTGATCGCGCTCACCCTGATCGCGCTCTCGAAGCCGGTGACCGAGTATCGCGCCGCACCGATGGACTATCGCGGCCTGGTGCTGGTCGCGGCCGGCGTAGGGCTGAGCGTCTTCGGGTTCCAGCAGTCGACGATCTGGGGGTGGCACAACCCGGGGATCGGCATCGCGATCGCCGCCGGCCTCATCCTGCTGGTGGTCTTCTACCGGGTCGAGCAGCGCACCGCGGCGCCGCTTATCCAGGTGAGCATCTTCCGGATCCGCCCGTTCCTGGTCGAGAACCTGGTGCTCGGGGTCGCGATGCTGACGTTCGTCCCGGCATTCTTCTTCGCCAGCGAGTACGCCCAGATCTCCCTCGGTAAGAATGCGTCCGGCGCGAGCCTGGTCCTGCTCTACTTCTTCCTCGGCTTCGTGGTCGCCGCGCAGCTCGGCGGTCGGATGCTCGACCGGGTCGGCGCAAAGCGGCCGGTCGTCGTCGGCTGTGCACTCGCGGCGGTCGGGTTCGCCCTGTGGTCGGGCCGCGTCACCGACCTCGATCTCGGCAAGCAGATCTGGACGATCGTGCTCTCGGGCGCGGGCATGGGCATGATGCTCGGCCCGTCGAGCACCGACGCGGTGAACCGCGCATCGTCGCTGTCCTACGGCGAGGCGACCGGCATCACGCAGACCGTGCGGAACTACGCCTCCAGCCTCGGGCTGGCGGTGCTGGGCACGATCCTGGTCTCGCGGTTGAAGTCGCACGTGCTCGCCACCTTGCTCGCCCAGGGCGTGCCGCACCAGGCCGCGGTGCGCCAGGCGGCCGCGATCTCGCAGTCGCAGTCGGGCTCCTCAGGCGGCAACTCGACGATCCCGCACTTCGTCCGGCTCGACTTCGCTGATGCGACCCATGTCGTGCTCGAGGTGATGGCAGCGATCATGGCGGTGGCCGCGGTGGTCGCGTTCCTCGGGCTGCGTCGCGGCGTACAGGAGGACGTCGCCGCGAGAGAGCCGGCCGGCGTCAGTAGTTAGCCGATCTGCACGGCAGTGCAGCGCCACCGGCCGTTCACGCCCTCGAGTCGTAGCGCGAGGGCGCGCTTTCGCGGCCCGGTGTCGACGACCACGCTGGCTTCCGCAACGCCGGAGCGCGGCTGGCTGACATGGACCGAGCCGACGATCGGGCGTTGGGCCGGCTGGCCGGGCCGTGCACCGAGCCGACCGGAGCCGCGCTCGAGCAGCTGAAGGACATCGAGGGTGGCGACCCGTGAGAGCTGACTGGCCGGTCGGGCGCCGGCCAGCACCTCGACGATCGCTTGGGCAAGTCGGGCGGTCCACGGTCGCGGGTCCGGAAGTGGTTCGGGGCTTGCCGGGTCGCGGAGGTCGAAAAGCTCGCCGGCCGGTGGGACCAGCCGTAGTGGCAGGCTGACCCGGGTCGGTGGCGGAAAGGCCAGCGCCAGGCTGCCGGCCACGATCTCCGGCGGGCGATCGGGCTGCTCGTCGTCGTACGGCCCGTCGAAATGCGGGACCGGCCGCCGATGCAAGGGATGAACCTGGCCGGTCGGGTCGAGGTGGCCGGTGGCGGTCATCGGGTGCCGCCGGCGTGCGCCGCGGATGCGTGATCGGCCGGTGGACGCAGTCGCTCACCGGGATAGATCAGGCTCGGATCGTCGCCGATCACGGACCGGTTCGCGGCGTACCACTGGCGCCAGGCGATCGAGGTGCTGCCT
>CAYNDD010000219.1:0-5780 GCA_964395425.1 uncultured Frankiaceae bacterium | reverse complement strand
CTCCGGCTGGAACTTCGGCGAGACCACCGAGGCGTTCACCATCCGCTACGAGGTGAAGCCCGCGGTCATGGCACCCGGGCTCTATCGCAACATCACCGGCAACACCGCGCTGTCATACGGCCTGCTGGCAGCGAGCATGCAGTCGAAGCTGCCGATCTTCCTCGGCGCCTACCCGATCACGCCGGCCTCGGACATCCTGCACGAGCTGGCCAAGCACAAGCGGTTCGGCGTCCAGACCTTCCAGGCCGAGGACGAGATCGCCGGCATCGGCGCGGCCCTCGGGGCGTCGTTCGGCGGGGCGCTCGGCGTGACGACGACGAGTGGCCCCGGGGTCGACCTGAAGTCCGAGGCGATCGGGCTCGCGGTGACCCTTGAGCTCCCGCTGATCGTGTGCGACATCCAGCGGGCCGGCCCGTCGACCGGGATGCCGACCAAGGTCGAGCAGTCCGACCTGTTGCTGGCGATGTTCGGCCGGCACGGCGAGGCGCCGGTGCCGATCATCGCCCCGTTGTCGCCGTCGGACTGCTTCGACGCCGCGATCGAAGCCGCCCGGATTGCAGTGAAATACCGCACGCCGGTGTTCCTGCTCTCCGATGCCTACCTGGCCAATGGCTCGGAGCCCTGGCTGATCCCCGATGTCGAGACGCTGCCGCAGCTGCCGGTCGACTTCGTCACCGAGCCCAACCACGAAGCCGCCGACGGCACCCCGGAGTTCTGGCCGTACCTCCGCGACCGTGACACCCTGGCCCGCCCCTGGGCGGTGCCCGGCACCCCGGGCCTCGAGCACCGGATCGGCGGTATCGAAAAGTCCGACGGGTCGGGAAACATCTCCTACGACCCGGCCAACCACGACTCGATGGTGCGGCTGCGTCAGGCCAAGGTCGACGGCATCGCCCGCGACATCCCGCCGCTCGAGGTCGACGACCGCGACGGCGACGCCGACCTGCTGGTGCTCGGGTGGGGATCGACGTACGGCCCGATCGGCGCGGCCGTCGGCATGGTGCGCGAGAGCGGTGGCAAGGTCGCGCAGGCGCACCTGCGCTACCTCAACCCGTTCCCGGCCAACACTGGCGAGGTGCTCGCGCGCTATCGCCGGGTCCTGATCCCCGAGATGAACCTCGGCCAGCTCGCGATGCTGATCCGCAGCCGGTTCCTCGTCGACGCGATCTCGTTCACCCGGGTGCGCGGCATGCCCTTCAAGGCCGACGAGCTCGCGGACGCGATCAAGGACGTGAGCGAGTCATGAGCCGAGACCTGAGCCCAGACCTGAGCGAGGCCGAATGAGTATCCCGGTGCAGCCGATCGGCCCGGACGGCCGGAGCGGCCTCGACCTGATCCCGGTGGTCAGCGAGAAGGGGAACAAGAAGGAGTACACCTCCGACCAGGAGGTGCGCTGGTGCCCGGGCTGCGGTGACTACGCGATCCTCGCCGCCGTTCAGTCGTTCCTGCCGGACCTCGGCCTCAAGCGCGAGAACATCGTCTGCGTCTCCGGGATCGGCTGTGCCGCGCGGTTCCCGTACTACCTCAACACCTACGGCATTCACTCGATCCACGGCCGGGCACCCGCGATCGCGACCGGTCTCGCGACCTCGCGGCCCGACCTGTCGGTGTGGGTGATCGGCGGTGACGGCGACTTCATGTCGATCGGCGGCAACCACCTGATCCACGCGCTGCGCCGCAACGTCAACCTCAAGCTGCTGATGTTCAACAACCGGATCTACGGGTTGACCAAGGGTCAGTACTCGCCGACGTCGGAGGTCGGCAAGATCACCAAGTCGACCCCGGCCGGCTCGGTGGACACCCCGTTCAACCCGGTGTCGCTCGCGCTCGGCGCGGAGGCCACCTTTGTCGCTCGCACGATCGACTCCGACCGCAAGCACCTGACCGCGGTCCTGCGCGCGGCGACCGAGCATCGCGGCGCGGCGTTCGTCGAGATCCTGCAGAACTGCAACATCTTCAACGACGGTGCCTACGACGTCCTCAAGGACCCGGACACCCGCGACACCGCGGTGCTCCGGCTCGAGCACGGCGAGCCGGTGACCTTCGGCCCGGATCGCGAGAAGGGCGTGCGGCTCACCGGTCGCGGCGGGCTCGAGGTGGTCGACGTGGCCGAGGCGGGCGCGGATTCGATCCTCGTGCACCACGTCGACCACGACGAGCCGGCGTTGGCCTTCATGCTGTCGCGGCTGGGCAATGTCGACGGCGGGGTGACACCGATCGGGGTGTTCCGGTCGGTCAATCGGCCGACGTACGACGATGACGTCCGGGCCCAGGTCGACGACGCGGTCGCCACCCGCGGGCCTGGCGACCTCGCGGCCTTGCTGGCGAGCGGGGACACCTGGCGGATCGGCGCCTCGGGCGCAACCGGCTGACTCGTTCAGCCGTCCACAGATCGACTGCACGGTTCGGCCGGACGCCGGAGTATCACGGCGTGATGGGATCGGGCGCGGTATCAACCCGAACGCAGGGAGGGTCACGTGGTGCTGGGTCTGCCCGACGGCGTGACCGCCTGCTTGTTTGATCTCGACGGCGTCCTGACCGATACCGCTGCAGTGCACGCCGCCGCCTGGAAGCAGACCTTCGACGCACTCCTGCGCGCGCGGTCGGAGCAGGACGGCGGCACGTTCGTCCCGTTCGACGTGCACAGCGACTACCTGTCCTTCGTCGACGGAAAGCCGCGCGAGGCCGGGGTGCGCGACTTCCTGGCCAGTCGCGGCATCACCTTGCCGGACGGCACGCCGGACGACCCGCCCGACGCGGACACGGTTTACGGCGTCGGCGCACGGAAGAACCGCGACCTGCGCGAGCGGATCCGGACCGGCGGGGTCGAGGTCTTCGAGGGCTCGCGGCGCTATCTCGAAGCAGCGCGTGCGGCCGGGTTGCGCCGCGCGGTGGTGTCGTCGAGCGCCAACACCGCGGACGTTCTGGCGGTCACCGGGCTCGGCGACTACATCGAGCTCAGGGTCGACGGGGTGACGATTCGCGAAGAGCACCTCGCCGGCAAGCCCGCACCCGATACCTTTCTCACTGCGGCTCATCGGCTCGGCGTCCCGCCTTCCGCGGCCGCGGTGTTCGAAGATGCCCTTGCCGGAGTTCAAGCCGGTCGGGCCGGCGGCTTCGGTGCGGTGGTGGGGGTTGATCGAACGGGGCAGGCAGCGGCGTTGCGGGACAACGGGGCGAGCGTGGTCGTGCGCGACCTCGCTGAGCTACTCGACGGGGTGACGGAGTGATCGAGCAATCGGCGTACCCGGTTGAGCCTTGGGTGGTGCGCGAGACGAACCTCAACCTGGACCTGCTGGCGCAGTCCGAGTCGGTGTTCGCGCTGTCGAACGGTCACATCGGGATGCGCGGCAACCTCGACGAGGGCGAGCCGCACGGCATCCCCGGCATGTATCTGAACTCCTTCTACGAGCAACGGCCCTTGCCGTACGCCGAAGCCGGATACGGCTATCCCGAGTCCGGCCAGACCGTGGTCAACGTCACCAACGGCAAGCTGATCCGGGTGCTCGTCAACGACGAGCCGCTCGACGTCCGCTACGGCGAGCTGCGCGAGCACGAGCGGCTGCTCGACCTCCGCGCCGGTACGCTGACCCGCTCGCTCGACTGGGAGTCTCCGGCCGGCCAGCGGATCCGGGTGCGCTCGCGCCGGCTCGTATCGTTCGTCCAGCGCGCGGCGGCCGCGATCGAATACATCGTCGAGCCGATCGACGCGCCGGCCCGATTCGTCGTACAGTCCGAGCTGGTCGCCAACGAGGAGCTGCCGCGGCTGTCCGGCGACCCCCGGGTCTCGGCGATCCTGGACAACCCGCTGGTCGGCGTGGAGCACTCGCGTCAGGACAACGGCGGGATCCTGTTGCACCACACCCGCGCGAGCAACCTGTCGATGGCGGCCGGGATGGACCACCTCATCGAGGGGCCGGGCCGGCTCGAGATCGATATCGACTCCCGCAACGACTGGGTGCGCACCACGGTGGTCGCCCAGCTGCGCCCGGGCGAGCAGCTCCGGCTGGTCAAGCTGCTGGCCTACGGGTGGTCGAGCCTTCGATCGCGGCAGTCGCTGCGCGACCAGGTGGCGGCGGCGTTGCGCAGCGCGCGCTACTCCGGGTTCGACGGTCTGATCGAGGAGCAGCGTGCTTACCTCGACGAGTTCTGGGACTCCGCCGATGTCGAGGTCGACGGTGACGCCGAGATCCAGCAGGCGGTGCGCTTCGGCCTGTTCCACGTGCTGCAGTCCGGTGCCCGCGCCGAGCGGCGGTGCATCCCGGCCAAGGGCCTGACCGGGCCGGGCTACGACGGGCACACCTTCTGGGACACCGAGGGGTTCGTCCTGCCGGTGTTGACCTACACCCAGCCGAGCGCGGCGGCCGACGTGATCCGCTGGCGGCACTCGACCCTCGACCTCGCCAAGGAACACGCGGCGAAGCTCGGCCTGAAGGGGGCTGCGTTCCCGTGGCGCACGATCCGCGGGCACGAATGCTCCGGCTACTGGCCGGCTGGCACCGCCGGGTTCCACATCAACGCCGACATCGCCGACTCGGTCGAGCGCTACCGGACGGTCACCGGTGACGACTCGGTTGATCGGAACGGGGGCGTCGAGCTGCTGGTCGAAACTGCGCGGATGTGGATGTCGCTCGGCCACCACGACGACGACGGCGCCTGGCACGTCGACGGCGTGACCGGGCCGGACGAATACAGCGCGATCGCCGACGACAACGTCTTCACCAACCTGATGGCCGCGCGCAACCTCCAGGCGGCGGCCGAGGCGACCGCGCGCCATGCCGACATCGCCCGCGAGCTCGGCGTCAACGCCGAGGAAGCGGCGACCTGGCGGGACGCGGCAGCCGAGGTCTACGTCCCGTACGACGACAAGCTCGGCGTGCATCCTCAGTCGGAGGGCTACACCCGGCACGAGCTGTGGGACTTCGAGGCGTACAAGGACCGATACCCGCTCCTGCTCACCGCGCCGTACTTCGACCTCTACCGCAAGCAGGTGGTCAAGCAGGCGGACCTCGTCCTGGCGATGCATTGGTGCGGCGATCGCTTCTCGGTGGAGGACAAGGCGCGCAACGTCGACTACTACGAGCGCCGGACCGTGCGCGACTCGTCGCTGTCGGCATGCACGCAGGCGGTGATGGCGGCCGAGGTGGGCCACCTCCAGCTGGCCCATGACTACGCGTATGAAGCGGCCCTCATCGATCTGCGGGATCTTCATCAGAACAGCCGCGACGGGCTGCACATTGCGTCGCTGGCGGGTGCGTGGATCTCGCTGGTCGCGGGCTTCGGGGGCCTGCGTGACTACGGCAACCAGCTGATGTTCGACCCGGCGCTGCCCGACGGGATCACGAGGCTGAGCTTCAGCATCCGGTGGCGCGGGGTGCGGCTGCGGGTTGCCTTCGACCACCATCAGGTCACCTACTCGTTGCACGACGGCGACGACGGCGAGGTCGCCTTCCGTCACGACGGCGAGGACGTCGTCGTCACCTCGTCCACGCCGATCACCCGGCGGCTCAAGGCCCGCCAGCCATTGCTTCCGGCCCCGCCCCAGCCGATCGGTCGCGAGCCCACCCGCCGGCTGGCGAACCCGGGTTGACCTCGCCCGGCCCGTCAGCCGGCTGAGTTCCACCGGGTGATCGCGGCCGTTTCGCGTTCCCAGCCGAGGACGCTGATGGTCGCCGTACCGAGCACCACCCGCGACCCGCCGACCGGCGGCAGCTCGATCCAGCGGGCCGCGAGGATCCGCAGGATGTGGCCGTGCGCGAACAGCATCACCCGGCCGTCGA
>CAYNDD010000218.1:0-5865 GCA_964395425.1 uncultured Frankiaceae bacterium | reverse complement strand
GACGATTCGTAGCGGAAAGGAGAGACGCGCGTGAGCGCCCGCGACTATGTCGAGAAGGACTACTACGCCGCGCTCGGCGTCTCGAAAGAAGCCTCCGCAGCGGAGATCAAGAAGGCCTATCGCAAGCTAGCCCGCACCCATCACCCGGACGCCAACTCCGGTGACGTCAAGTCCGAGGAGAAGTTCAAGGAAGTCTCCGAGGCCTACGACGTGCTGTCGGATGCGACCAAGCGCAAGGAGTACGACGAGGCCCGGGCCCTGTTCGGGTCCGGCGGCTTCCGGATGCCGCGTGGTGCCGGCGGCCAGGGTGGCACGACGTTCGACCTCGGCGATCTCTTCGGCGGTGCCGGCGCCGGTGCCGGCGGCGGGCTCGGTGACCTGTTCGGCGGCCTGTTCGGCGGGGGTGGCCGTCGTACTACGGCGGCTGCGCCGCGTCGCGGCGCCGATGTCGAGGCCGACGTGACGTTGTCGTTCCAGGACGCCGCCGACGGTGTGACCGTTCCGTTGACGATCTCCGGACCGCATGTCTGCCCGACCTGCCACGGCAGCGGCGCGAAGCCCGGCACGGCGACCCGGGTCTGTCCGCGCTGCTCGGGCACGGGCATGTCGACCCGCAACCAGGGTGGCTTCGCCTTCGCCGAGCCGTGCCGCGACTGTCGCGGGCGCGGCCTGCTGGTCGACGACCCCTGTGCGACCTGTGGCGGCAGCGGCCAGGCGATCACCACCCGCAACCTGCGGGCCCGGATCCCGGCCGGCGTGGCCAATGGCCAGAAGATCCGGCTCAAGGGCAAGGGTGAGGCCGGCGAGCGCGGTGGGCCGCACGGCGACCTGATCGTGACGGTGCACGTCCAGTCGCACGAGCTGTTCGGGCGCAAGGCGCACAACCTGACCCTGAAACTGCCGGTGACCTTCGCCGAGGCGGCCCTCGGTGCGACGGTCAAGGTGCCGACGCTCGAGGGGCCGATGGTGTCGATGAAGATCCCGGCCGGCACGACCAACGGCCGGGTCCTGCGGGTCCGCGGCAAGGGCGTGACCAAGCGCGACGGCACCAAGGGCGACCTGCTCGTGACGATCGACGTGGTCGTGCCGGAGCAGATGTCGGATGAGTCGCGGGAGGCATTGAAGGCCTTCGCCGCGACTAGTTCCGACGATCCGCGGGCACATCTCGGATCTGGAGGGACCGCAAATGGCTGACGGCTTCGGTCTCGGGGTGCCGGACGACGACGCGCCGGTCTTCGTGATCTCGGTCGCCGCAACGCTCGCCGGCATGCACCCCCAGACCCTGCGCGCCTACGACCGGATCGGCCTGGTCTCTCCGGGCCGGGCCAGCGGCCGTGGCCGGCGCTACTCGGCGCGCGACATCGCGAAACTCCGCGAAGTGCAGCGACTGAGCCAGGACGAAGGGATCAACCTGGCCGGCGTGAAGCGGATCCTCGAGTTGGAGAGCCAGGTCGAGGCGTTCCGGGACCGCTTGGCCGACCTGCACGCCCAACTAGAGGCGATGCACCTCGAGATCGCGCGACGCGAACGACAGGTGCATCAGTCCTACCGACGCGACCTGGTCCCGATCGACCAGGGCGCGGTCGTCGTGTGGCGATCCGGCGCCAAGGATCGCTGACACCCCAACACCTTCCCCCACCAATGACGAAGAAATGACGCTCTGATGGACACCTACCGATTCACCGCTCGAAGCCAGGAAGCCCTGAGCGCGGCCGTGCACGCCGCCGGTGCGGCCGGGCACCCGCACGTCGAGCCGCTGCACATCTTGGCCGCCCTGCTGGCGCCGACCGACGGCGTACCGCGCCCGTTGATCGAGGCCGCCGGCGGCGATCCGGCCGCGGTTGCGCGCGCGGCGCAGGCTGCCCTCGAGCGGCTCCCGACCGCGTCAGGTGCGACGGTCGCAGCGCCGGGCCTCTCGAGCCCGGCACTGGCGGTGGTCAACACCGCGGCGGAGATCGCGAAGTCGCTCGGCGACGAGTTCGTGTCGACCGAGCACCTGATCGTCGGCCTGGCCCGCGCCGGCAAGCACCCGGTCACCGATCTGCTGCCGCCCGCAGACGCACTACAGGAGGCGTTCACGGCGGTGCGTGGCTCGGCCCGGGTGACCAGCCCGGAGCCCGAGGGCACGTATCAGACCCTCGAGAAGTACGGCGTCGACCTCACCGCGCAGGCCCGTGACGGCAAGCTCGATCCGGTCATCGGCCGCGACAACGAGATTCGCCGGGTCATGCAGGTGCTGAGCCGTCGTACCAAGAACAACCCGGTGCTGATCGGTGAGCCCGGCGTCGGCAAGACCGCAGTGGTCGAAGGGCTGGCGCAGCGGATCGTGGCCGGCGACGTGCCGGAGTCGTTGCGGGGCAAGCGATTGGTGTCGCTCGATCTCGCCGCAATGGTGGCCGGTGCGAAGTATCGCGGTGAGTTCGAGGAGCGGCTCAAGGCCGTGCTCGCCGAAATCAAGGACAGCGACGGTCAGGTCGTGACGTTCATCGACGAGCTGCACACCGTCGTCGGCGCCGGCGCGACCGGCGAAGGCGCGATGGATGCCGGCAACATGCTCAAGCCGATGCTCGCGCGTGGCGAGCTGCGACTGATCGGCGCGACGACGCTTGACGAGTACCGCACCTCGATCGAGAAGGACCCCGCGCTGGAGCGGCGGTTCGCGCCGGTCATGGTGGGCGAGCCGAGTGTCGAAGACACGATTGGGATCCTGCGCGGTCTCAAGGGCCGCTACGAAGCGCATCACAAGGTGGAGATCACCGACGCCGCACTTGTGGCGGCCGCGACCCTGTCCAACCGCTACATCACCTCGCGCTTCCTGCCGGACAAGGCGATCGACCTGATCGACGAGGCTGCCTCGCGGCTGCGGATGGAGATCGACTCCCGCCCGGTCGAGATCGATGAGCTGCAGCGCGCGGTCGACCGGCTTCGGATGGAGGAGATGGCGCTCGAACGCGAGGAGGACGCGGCATCCAAGGACCGGCTGGACCGGTTGCGCGCCGAGCTCGCCGATCGTTCCGAGCAGCTGGCCGCGCTGACCGCGCGTTGGGAACGCGAGAAGGGCGGCCTCAACCGGGTGGGCGAGCTCAAGCAACGGCTCGACGCGTTGAAGACCCAGGCCGAAGGTGCGCAACGAAGCGGTGACTTCGAGGCCGCGTCGCGGTTGCTCTACGCCGACATCCCGGCCGCCGAAGCGGAGCTGGCCACGGCTGCGGCTGAGTCCGAGCAGCGCGAAGCGATGGTGAAGGAAGAGGTCGGCGCCGACGACGTCGCCGAGGTGGTTGCGGCCTGGACCGGCATTCCGGCCGGGCGACTGCTCGAGGGCGAGACCGCGAAGCTGCTCCGGATGGACGAGGCGCTGTCGGCGCGCGTGGTCGGTCAGGACGACGCGGTGCACGCGGTCTCCGATGCGGTGCGCCGGGCGCGGTCGGGCATCTCCGATCCGGATCGGCCGACCGGCTCGTTCCTGTTCCTCGGCCCGACCGGGGTCGGCAAGACCGAGCTCGCCAAGGCCCTCGCCGGCTACCTGTTCGACGACGAGCGGGCGATGGTCCGGATCGACATGAGCGAGTACGGCGAGAAGCACACCGTGTCGCGACTCGTCGGTGCGCCGCCCGGCTACGTCGGGTACGACGAGGGCGGCCAGCTGACCGAGGCGGTCCGCCGCCGGCCGTACTCGGTGATCCTGCTGGACGAGGTCGAGAAGGCACACCCGGACGTCTTCGATGTGCTGCTACAGGTGCTCGACGACGGCCGGTTGACCGACGGCCAGGGTCGTACCGTCGACTTCCGCAACGTGATCCTGTTGATGACGTCCAACATCGGGTCGGTGTTCATCAACGACCCGGCGCTCGACGACAAGGCCAAGCACGAGGCCGCGCTGCGCGCCGCGCGGGAGCACTTCAAGCCCGAGTTCCTCAACCGGCTCGACGACATCGTGGTCTTCCACTCGCTCGGCAGCGAGCAGCTGGCCGCGATCGTCGACCTGCAGATCGACCGGCTGGCCGGGCGGCTGGCCGACCGCCGGCTGACTCTCGAAGTGACCGATGCGGCTCGGGAGTGGCTCGCGATCACCGGATACGACCCGGTGTACGGCGCGCGCCCGCTGCGCCGGCTCGTGCAGACCGCGATCGGCGACTCGCTCGCCCGCGCGCTGCTCTCCGGCGACATCACCGACGGCGACACCGTGCGGGTCGACGTCACCGCCGACCGCGACGCGTTGCAGGTGCACTCGACCCGGGGGCGTGGATAGTGTCGCGGGCGTGAGCGATCGCGAGGAGTTGTTGAGCCGGATCAAGCAGGACGCGGTCGTGCACGGCCGGGTGACGCTCTCGTCGGGCCGCGAGGCCGACTACTACGTCGACCTGCGCCGGGTCACGCTCTCGGCCGCCGCAGCGCCGCTCGTCGGCCGGGTGATGCTGGAGACGACCGCGGATCTCGACTACGACGCGGTCGGCGGCCTGACCCTCGGTGCCGATCCGGTCGCGACCGCGATGCTGCACGCCGCCGCTGCGGCCGGCCGCAAGCTCGACGCGTTCGTCGTCCGCAAGGAGGGCAAGGCGCACGGCCTGCAACGCCGGATCGAGGGGCCTGACGTGGCCGGCCGGCGGGTGCTCGCCGTCGAGGACACGTCAACGACCGGTGGCTCGGTGTTGACCGCGGTCGAGGCGCTGCGCGAGGCCGGTGCCGAGGTGGTCGGTGTCGCGGTCATCGTCGAGCGTGGCGCGGCCGACGCCGTACGAGCCGCCGGCCTGGACTACCGGGCGGCCTACTCGACCGCGGACCTCGGCCTGGCCTGAGCGACGGTCTGACGGTCCTCAGGTCGCGGCCCGGTGGCGGGCCATGTGCACCAGGAACGGGATGACGGACACGACCACGACGACGACGGCCAGCGCTTCGATGTAGTGCCGGATGAACGAGATGTGCCCGAGCCAGTGCCCGAGCAGGATGATCGGGATCGTCCAGATCAGGCCGCCGACCAGGTTCCAGAACGCGTACGACGATGCTGGCATCCCGGCGACCCCGACGATCGGGCTGGTGAACGTCCGCACGACCGGCACGAACCGCGACAGCACGACCGCCCGCGCCGCGCCGAACCGGGCAAAGAACCGCTCGGCCCGCTCGACGTACGACCGCTTGTAGAACCGCGAATCCGGGCGTTCGTGCAGGCTCACGCTCGCGCGGCGGCCGACCTCGAAACCGAACTGGCCCCCCACGACTGCGGCGCCGGCGGCGGCCAGCATCAGCCAGCCGAGTGGCAGATGGATGCCGAGCGAGTTGTCGGCGACGGTCGCGTATCCGGCGACGAACAGCAGCGAGTCGCCCGGCAGGAAGAAGCCGACCAGCAGGCCCATCTCGACGAGCACGATGACCAGAACACCCACGACGCCGAACGTGGACAGCAGGTGGGTGGGACTCAGCGCGCTGAGCAGGGCCAGCTGATGGCCGAGGGGCTGGTGCACCGGCGCAGGGTAGCGCCCATACTTCAGAGAGGCGTCTTTCACGGCGTCCCCACGCAAGACCCGAAGTGACACCGCCGAGGAGATCGAGATGCCGATAGCCAGCCCAGAGGTCTACGCCGAGATGATCGACCGGGCGAAGGCAGGCCGGTTTGCCTACCCCGCGATCAACGTGACCTCCTCCGGCTCGCTGAACGCGGCGCTGCGCGGGTTCGCGGAGGCCGAGAGCGATGGGATCATCCAGGTGTCGTGGGGCGGCGCCGAGTTCGCCTCGGGCGCAACGATCAAGGACATGGTCACCGGCGCGGTCGCGCTCGCGGAGTACGCGAAGATCGTCGCCGAGAAATATCCGGTCACCGTCGGTCTGCACACCGATCACTGCACGCCGGACAAGCTGGCCGGCTTCATG
>CAYNDD010000217.1:0-5880 GCA_964395425.1 uncultured Frankiaceae bacterium | reverse complement strand
GGTCCGTACGGTCATCCCCAACGAAGCCCCCGTGGCCCAACGTTCGGACGTTCGCAAGGGGAAGGCGAATGAACGGACTGCGAAGCCCGGGGGCTTCGTTGCGCCATCGATCGGCCAACCGTGCGGACGACGACTAGCGGCCGGTGAACCGCGGCGCGCGGCGCTCCTTCGACGCGGCGATGCCCTCGGCCAGGTCGGCGGTCGCGAAGGTCACCGGCTGGGCCAGCGCCTCGAACTGCAGCGCGGACTCCAGCGTGCGGTGCCCGCCGCTGCGCAACGCCGCCACCGTCAGCCGCACCGCGATCGGCCCGTTGGCCGCGATCTGTTCCGCCACGCCGAGCGCGCCAGAGAGAATTTCCTCGGTTTCGAACACCCCGTTGACCAACCCGATCCGCAGCGCCTCGGCCGCGTCGACCCGGCGCCCGGTGAACAGCAGCTCGCGCGCGACCGGCAGCCCGACCACCTCCGGCAGCAACCAGGTGGCCGCCATCCCGGCGTGCATGCCGAGCGCAGTGAACGGCGCGGACAGCACCGCCCCGCTCGCGGCGTAGCGCAGGTCGCAGGCCAGCGCGAGACACAGCCCGGCCCCGACCGCATGGCCGTTGATCGCCGCGATGGTCGGCACTTCGAGCGCGCGAATCGACAACCAAGAGCGATAAAACGGGAGCATTCGGTCACGAATCGTGTCGACCGTCAAATCGGGCGATTCGCCGATCCAGGACAGATCGCCACCGGAGCAGAACGCGCTCCCCTCACCGGTCACGACCACCGCCCGAACGCTGCGATCGGTGCGCAGCGAGCCGACCGCTTCGGTCCACGCTTGGGTCAGCTCAGCGGTCATGGCGTTGCGCCGCTCGGGCAACGCGAGGGTCAGGACGACGACGCCGTCGTCGCGACGCTCGACTCGCAAAGGGGCGTCGCTCATCGTTCCTCCACAGCCGGATCGGGGTAAACGGAGGGTAGCCCGCCACGACGCCACGCTCAGATACCGGGATTATGAGCGTGCGGCCGGTACGCTCGTTGAAGGTTCGGCCGGCTCCCGGCCGGCGGCGATCGATCGAGGAGGACCAGATGGCCGACACCTATGAGGGCTATTGCGTGAAGTGCAAGGAGAAGCGCACCTACCAAGGCGAGGTCCGGACCAGCGAGTCCGGCCGGCGGATGGCACAGGGACCGTGCCCGGTGTGCGGCACCAAGGTCAACCGGATCCTGGGCAAGGCCTAGCACCACCGCACCATCAGCTTTACCGAAGCCGCGTAGTGGAACCCTCCACTCCGCGGCTTCGGTGCGTCTGTGGACGGCACTGGCACCGACCACGCTGATCCTGCTTGGCTGGCTCGAGGTCGCACCCGCTGGTCGGCCGACGCCGACCTGAAGGGCCCACGGTGCGACCGCTGCTCAAACCCGCCTTGCGCCGGTTGTGGCGCGACCCGGGCACGCTCCAGCTCGGCATCGACCCGCGGTACGCCGTTGCCCTCGGCGGAGTCGAGGTCGGCGACGCCGGCCTGCTCGAGCTGCTCGACGGCACCCGCGGGACCGCCGAGCTGCTCGACGAGGCCAGCCACCGCGGCTACCGCAGCGAGCGGGTTCGCGAACTGCTGGCCGCGCTCGAGGACGCGGCCGCCCTGGATGACGCGACCACCGACGGTGCCGACCCGCGCCACCATCCCGACCTGCTCTCGCTCTCGCTGGTGCACCCCGAGCCCGGGGCGGCGCAGCGGGTCATGCAGGCGCGCAAGCGTGCGGTCGTGGAGGTGCTCGGTGCGGGCCGAGTCGGGGCCACCCTGGCACTGCTGCTCGCGGCGGCCGGCGTCGGCCAGCTGGTGCTCGGCGACCACGGGCCACAGCAGCCGGCCGACTTCGCGCCCGGCGGAGTCCGCGGCCCCGGCCCGCACCAGGCGAGCCGGGCCGAAGCAGTCAGCGCCGCACTCGGCGGCAATGCGCCCGGCCGGCCGGCCCGCTCCGGCGCCCGGAGCGAGGCAGCCGCGATCGTCGTCCTCGCCCCGACCGGATGCGTGCTGCCGCCGGAGTGGCTGCACCAGGTCCGCAACCGCACCCACCTGCCGGTCACGATCCGCGAGACGACCGCGATCATCGGGCCCCTGGTGGTGCCGGGCCGGACGCCCTGCCTGCGCTGCGTCGAGCTGCTGCGCGGCGACCGCGACCCGGTGTGGCCGGCCCTCGCGGCCCAGCTGGTCGGAGCGCGGCCCGAGACCGAGCCCTGCGACGTCGCGCTGGCCAGCGCGGCGGCGTCGATCGTCGCGCTACACGTGCTGGCCTGGCTGGATCGGCGCGGGCTGCAGCCGCCGCCGAGCCTGGGCGGGGTGCTCGAGCTCTCGCTGAGCGATCTCAGGCTGCGGCGCCGGACCGTCGTGGCCCACCCGGGCTGTGGCTGCGGGGCGATCGACGCCTGAGCCGCGGGCGGGATCGCTTCAGCGGCGCTGGGCCATCGCCTGGTAGTCGCGGACGGTCGCACCGGTGTAGACCTGGCGCGGCCGACCGATCCGCGACTCGGGATCGAGCATCATCTCGCGCCAGTGCGCGATCCAGCCGGGCAGCCGACCGATCGCGAACAGCACGGTGAACATCGGGGCCGGGAAGCCCATCGCCTTGTAGATCACGCCGCTGTAGAAGTCGACGTTCGGGTAGAGCTTGCGCTCGATGAAGTATTCGTCGGCCAGCGCGATCTGCTCCAGCTCGACCGCGAGGTCGAGCAGCGGATCGACCTTGCCGAGCCGCTCGAGCACGTCGCCGGTCGCCTGCTTCACGATCGCGGCGCGCGGGTCGTAGTTCTTGTAGACCCGGTGCCCGAAGCCCATCAGCTTCACGCCGGGCTCCTTGTCCTTCACCCGGGCCACGAACGCCTTCACGTCGCCGCCGTCGGCCTGGATCCGCTCGAGCATCTCCAGTACAGCGACGTTCGCCCCGCCGTGCAGCGGGCCGGAAAGCGCGCCCACCCCGGCCGCGATCGAGGTGAACAGATCCGCATGCGAGGAGCCGACCATCCGCACCGTCGAGGTCGAGCAGTTCTGCTCGTGGTCGGCGTGCAGGATGAACAGCATGTCGAGCACCCGCTCGACCACCGGGTCGACCTGATACTCCTCGGCGGGCACCCCGAAGGTCAGCCGCAGGAAGTTGCCCACGTAGCTCAGCGTGTTGTCGGGATACAGGAACGGCTGGCCGACCGCCTTCTTGTGCGCGTACGCCGCGATCGTCGCGATCTTGGCGAGCAGTCGGTCGGTCGAGAGCTCGACATGAGCGGGATCGAACGGGTCGAGCGAGTCCTGGTAGAACGTCGACAGCGCGCTCACGGCCGCCGCCAGCACCGCCATCGGGTGCGCGTCGCGGCGGAAGCCGGAGAAGAAGTTCCGGAAGTCCTCGTCGATCAGGGTGTGGTAGCGGACCCGCGCGGTGAAATCGCTGAGCTCGGCCTCGGTCGGCAGCTCGCCGTAGATCAGCAGGTACGCCGTCTCCAGGAACGTCGAGGACTGGGCGAGCTGCTCGATCGGGTAGCCGCGATAGCGCAGGATGCCCGCGTCGCCGTCGATGAACGTGATCGCCGATGTGCTCGCCGCGGTGTTGCCGTAGCCGGGGTCGAAGGTGACCCGCCCGGTCGTCGACAGCAGCTTGCCGATGCTCATCCCGTACGGCGGCTCGGTGCCATCAATGGCTTCGAGCGGGAGGTCGCCGCCCGGATAGGTCAGCTCGTAGTCGGCCATCGAATCTCCCTTTGCCGTGCGCCCCGACGAACCCTGCGGTGTCGGTAACCGAGAATAGAAGGGTGACCGACATCCCGAAGTGGGCGATCTCGCGAGGGATGAAGCTCGCGGGCCTCCCGATCGGGGTGGCCGGCCGCACCGCGGTCGGTCTCGGCAAGCGTATCGGCGGGCGGCCGGCCGAGATCGTCGCCTCCGAGGTCCAGCAACGCACCGCCGAGCAGCTCTTCCGCGTGCTGGGGGAGCTCAAGGGCGGCGCGATGAAGTTCGGCCAGGCCCTGTCGGTGTTCGAGGCGGCGCTGCCCGAGGACCTGGCCGCGCCGTACCGTGCGGCACTGACCAGGTTGCAGGACGCCGCTCCGCCGATGCCGGCAACCACGGTCGGCAAGGTGATGACCAAGGAGCTCGGCGCGGACTGGCGCGAGCGGTTCCGCGCGTGGGACGACAAGCCGGCCGCAGCCGCGTCGATCGGCCAGGTGCACCGGGCGGTCTGGCACGACGGCCGCGAGGTCGCGGTCAAGGTCCAATATCCGGGCGCCGGCCCGGCGTTGCTCTCCGACCTGAACCAGCTGGCCCGATTCGCCCGGTTGTTCACGATCATCAATCCCGGGCTCGACGTGAAGCCGCTGATCAAGGAGCTCAAGGAGCGGGTCGCGGAGGAGCTCGACTACGCGATCGAGGCGCAGTCCCAGGCCGCCTTCCACGCCGCGTACGTCGACGACCCCGAGATGGTCGTGCCCGCGGTCGTCGAGCACTCCGGCAACGTCCTGGTCACCGAGTGGATCGATGGGACCCAGCTGTCGGTGATCATCCGCGACGGCAGCCGGCCACAGCGCAACCGCGCCGGGCTGCTGTTCGTCCGGTTCCTGATGTCCGGGCCGGAGCGCTGCGGGCTGCTCCACGCCGACCCGCACCCCGGCAACTTCCTGCTCACTGCCGACAACCGGCTCGCGGTGCTGGACTACGGCGCGGTCAACCGGCTGCCGGACGGCCTGCCGACCAAGATCGGGCCGCTCGGCCGGCTCGCCCTGGAAGGGCGGGCCGAGGACGTCTTGATCGGCCTGCGGGCCGAGGGATTCATCCCGGAGAACCTCGAGGTCGACGCCCAAGCGGTCCTCGACTACGTCACGCCGATGCTCGAACCGGTGCGAGCGGACACGTTCCACTTCACCCGGCCGTGGCTGCGTCGCGAGGCCGCTCGGGTCGCCGACCCACGGTCGCCGGCCAACGCGCTCGGCCGCCAGCTCAACCTGCCGCCGTCGTACCTGCTGCTGCATCGGGTCAGCGCCGGCATCACCGGCGTGCTCTGCCAGCTCGACGCCGACATTCCGTACGGCGCGGAGCTGCGCCGCTGGGTGCCGGGCCTGGCCGATCCCAAGCCGGCCCGCAAGCGCAAGACCGCGAAGCCAGCCGTCGGGCTCGGCGTCGACGACGCCGAAACCGCCTCATAAGGGCCACCGGTTTCCCACCCCTCCCGAGCGCTGGTCTACCGTTCGGCGGTGCAGAGCGAATCGGGATTCCCGATCGAGCCGACCTATTCGGCCGACAGCCTCGAGGGCTGGGACCCGGCTGAGCAACTCGGATCGCCGGGCGAGTTTCCCTACACCCGCGGGGTCTATCCCTCTATGTACACCGGCCGGCCATGGACGATCCGCCAGTACGCCGGGTTCGGCAACGCGCGCGAATCCAACCGTCGCTACCACCAGCTCGTCGCGGCCGGCTCGACCGGGCTCTCGGTGGCCTTCGACCTGCCGACGCAGATGGGCTACGACTCCGACGACGCGGTCGCGCACGGCGAGGTCGGCAAGGTCGGCGTCGCGATCGACTCGATCGACGACATGCGGACGCTGTTCGACGGCATCCCGCTCGACCGGGTCTCGACGTCGATGACGATCAACGCGCCGGCCGCGTTGCTGTTCCTGCTCTACCAGCTCGTCGGTGAGGAGCAGGGCGTGGCGCCGGCTGCCCTGACCGGCACGATCCAGAACGACATCCTCAAGGAATACATCGCTCGCGGCACCTACATCTTCCCGCCGAAGCCGTCATTGCGCCTCGTCACCGACACGTTCCGTTACTGCCGCACGACCGCGCCGAAGTGGAACACGATCTCGATCTCGGGCTACCACATGGCCGAGGCCGGCGCGACGCCCGCGCAGGAGATCGC
>CAYNDD010000216.1:0-5955 GCA_964395425.1 uncultured Frankiaceae bacterium | reverse complement strand
CGCCGGTGATCGTCATCGACTGCTCCTTGCCGGTGCCGAGGTCCTTGGCACTGACGTGCACGATGCCGTTGGCGTCGATGTCGAACGTGACCTCGATCTGCGGCACGCCACGCGGCGCCGGCGGCAGTCCGGTCAGCTCGAACATCCCGAGCTTCTTGTTGTACGACGCGATCTCGCGCTCGCCCTGGAAGACCTGGATCTGCACCGAGGGCTGCGAGTCGTCGGCCGTCGTGAAGATCTCGCTGCGCTTGGTCGGGATCGTGGTGTTGCGCTCGATCAGCTTGGTGAAGATGCCGCCCTTGGTCTCGATGCCCAGCGACAGCGGGGTCACGTCGAGCAGGAGGACGTCCTTGACCTCGCCCTTGAGCACGCCGGCCTGAAGGGCCGCGCCGACCGCGACGACCTCGTCGGGGTTGACACCCTTGTTGGGCTCGCGCCCGCCGGTGAGGCCCTTGACCACGTCGACGACCGCGGGCATCCGGGTCGAGCCGCCGACCAGCACCACGTGGTGAATGTCGGCGACCTTGATCCCGGCGTCGCGGATGACCTGCTCGAAGGGGCCCTTGGTCCGGTCGAGGAGGTCGACCGTCAGCCGCTGGAACTCAGCGCGGGTCAGCTTCTCGTCGAGGTGCAACGGGCCGGCGTCACTGGCGGTGATGTAGGGCAGGTTGATGGTCGTGTCGGAAGACGACGACAGCTCGATCTTGGCCTTCTCGGCCGCCTCGCGCAGCCGCTGCATCGCCATCTTGTCCTTGGACAGGTCGATGCCGTGGCCGCCCTTGAACTTCTCGACCAGCCAGTCGACGACCTTCTGGTCCCAGTCGTCGCCACCGAGGTGGTTGTCACCGCTGGTGGCCTTGACCTCGATCACGCCCTCGCCGATCTCCAGCAACGACACGTCGAACGTGCCACCACCGAGGTCGAACACGAGGATGGTCTGGTCGGCCTCCTTGTCGAGGCCGTACGCGAGGGCCGCCGCAGTCGGCTCGTTGATGACCCGCAGCACCTCGAGGCCGGCGATCTGCCCGGCCTCCTTGGTGGCCTGCCGCTGGGCGTCGGAGAAGTACGCCGGCACGGTGATGACCGCGTCGGTCACGGACTCGCCGAGGTAGGCCTCCGCGTCGCGCTTGAGCTTCTGGAGGATGAACGCCGAAATCTGCTGCGGATTCTGCTTCTTGCCGTCGATCTCGATCGTCCAGTCAGTGCCCATGTGCCGCTTGACCGACCGGATCGTGCGGTCCGGGTTGGTGACGGCTTGGCGCTTGGCGACCTCGCCGACCAGCACCTCGCCGTTCTTGGCGAACGCCACGACGCTCGGCGTCGTGCGCGAGCCCTCGGCGTTGGCGATGACGTTGGGCTCTCCGCCCTCGAGCACGGTCACGACGCTGTTCGTCGTACCGAGGTCGATGCCGACCGCTCGTCCCATGGTGATTGACCTTTCGCTTCTGTGTCCGGGGTGCGGCTCACCGGTAAGTTGAGTCGCTCTTACTCATGGTCAACGATGCCGGAGGGCCTGTCAATTCCTGATTGAGCCAATCCGGCTCAACTTTGTTTTTCGCCGGTTGATAACCCTGGAAATTGCCCGGACGGTGCCAAGGCGACCCAAATCGGCGTACCGTTCACGCGTGCTGGGCCGCTTACAGGACACCCGCGGGACGCCGCGCCTGCGGGTCCGGCTGCTCGCCGGGACGATCGTCTTCGGGCTGGTCGTGTTCACCGCGCCGGTGATCATGATCCCGTTCATCGGATGGCTCGCCCACCACCTCTGAGCTCGACCACCGATCCTGACCGCTGAGCCTGACCGGCGGCTCCGGCGCGAGCCGGTCGCGCAGAGCGAGCCGCGGGCTCGTACGCTTCCGGCGTGACCGTTCGACTCGTTGCCGGGCTGGTTGTCACCGTCGTCGCGCTCGCCGCCGCGGCCTATCGGGTCCAGTGGCTGGCCCGGTTGGTCCTCGCCGGCGCGCCGATCCCGCCCGAACGGCGCCCGCATGTCCTCGGCGCGATCAAGGCCCAGCTGGTCGACGTCTTCGGGCAGCGCAAACTGTTCAAGGTCAAGGTCGCCGGGGTCGCGCACGCGCTGACCTTCTGGGGCTTCGTGGTGCTGTTCCTGACGATCATCGAGGCTTACGGGGCGCTGTTCAGCCGTGACTTCGCGCTCCCGTGGATCGGCCACAGCCGGGCGGTGGCGGTGCTCGAGGACGGCTTCGCCACCGCGGTCGTGCTGGCGCTGGTCGTGTTCACTGTGATCCGGCTGAAGAACTCGCCGCGGCGGCTCGACCGCAAGTCCCGGTTCTACGGGTCGCACACCGACCAGGCGTTCCTGGTCCTCGGGATGATCTTCCTGGTCATCGCCACGCTGCTGCTCTACCGCGGCGCGCAGATCCAGAGCGGCTACTTCCCCTACCAGCACGACGGCTGGTGGGCGTTCGCCTCGAAGGCGACGTCGTACATCACGCCCGACAGCGAGGCGTTCGAGACGATCTTCATCGTCGCCCAGATCGCGGTCGTCATGGGCTTCCTGATCTTCGTGCTGTCCAGCAAGCACATGCACATCTTCACCGCGCCGCTGAACGCCTCGATGAAGCGCCAGCCCAAGGCGCTCGGCCCGCTGGGCACGACGCCGGACCTCGAGAAGCTGATGGAGGACGAGGACGCGGTCCTCGGCGCCGGCATCATCGAACAACTGCATCATCAGCAGTTGCTGCAGACCCTGGCCTGCACGGAGTGCGGGCGCTGCCAGGACAAATGCCCGGCCTGGGCGACCGGGAAGCCGCTCAACCCGAAGCTGATCATCACCAACCTGCGCGACTCGATGTTCGCGCAGGCGGACCGGCTGCTCGGCGCGAAGGCCGAGGACGGTTCCGAGATGGAGCCGGTGTCGCTGGTGCCCGACGTCATCGACCCCGATGCGCTGTGGGCGTGTACGACGTGCGGCGCTTGCGTCGAGGAGTGCCCAGTCGACATCGAGCACGTCGACACGATCCTCGACCTGCGCCGCTATCAGGTGCTGATGGAGTCGTCGTTCCCGTCCGAGGCCGGCACCATGCTGCGCAACGTCGAGAACCACGGCAACCCGTGGGGCCTGCGCGCCGACATGCGCGAGGAGTGGACCGAGGCGATCGAGTTCGACATTCCGGTCGTGTCGGACCAGATCCCCGATGACGTCGAGTGGCTCTACTGGGTCGGCTGCGCGGGCGGCCTCGACGACCGCGCCCGTAAGTCGACGCAGGCGATCGCGCGGGTCATGCACGCAGCCGGAGTGAAGTTCGCGATTCTCGGCGCGGGGGAGTCGTGCACCGGTGACCCGGCCCGCCGGCTCGGCAACGAATACCTCTGGCAGGAGATGGCCAAGGCCAACATCGAGACCCTCGACGGCGCCGGCGTGAAGAAGATCATCGCGTCCTGCCCGCACTGCTTCAACACGATCGGCAACGAATACCCGGCGCTCGGCGGCAACTACGAGGTCGTGCACCACTCGCAGCTGCTAGGACGGTTGGTGGCAGAAGGCAAGCTGACGCCGCAGGACCCGATCGTCGCGAAGCTGACCTATCACGACCCCTGCTACCTCGGCCGCCACAACAACGAGTACGACGCACCCCGCACGGTGCTCGACGCCGTACCGGGCTTGGAGCGGGTCGAGATGCACCGGCACGGCAAGCGCGGATTCTGTTGCGGCGCAGGCGGTTCGCGGATGTGGATGGAGGAGCGGATCGGCAAGCGGGTCAATGTCGAGCGCACCGAAGAGGCGCTCGGCACCGGCGCGGAGATCATCGCGACGTCGTGCCCCTACTGCCTGATCATGCTCGACGACGCGGTGACCTCGAAGCGCGCCGACGGCGGCGCGCAGGGCGTGACCGTGATCGACATCGCGCAAGTGCTCGCCAACTCGATCGGCCTTCGGCCGGCCGCAGCGGCCGCCGCGGAGGCGCCGGCCGGACCCGATCTCGAGGGGTAGCCGAGCTCGATGGCAGAGAAGAAGCGCAACCGCCGGGACTGGCAGGAACGCGCCTTCGAGGAGACCGAGTTCCAGCGGCGCGAGCGCGCGGCCGGCGCCACCGAGATGCCGAAGCCGCTGGCGACGTCGGTCGACCTGCCGAGGCGCTCGACCTGGAAGTGGACACTCGGGGGAGTGGCGGCGATCGTCGTCGCGATCCTGATCCGCAACGGCCTCGACTCCCGCGCCCCGGCGCTGGTCACCAACTGCAAGACCCCGGCGATCGCGCTGAGCTCGGCCAGCATCCATCGCGGCGCGACGATCCGGTGGTCGGGCACCGGCCCCGCGAACATGCATTTCGTGATCGCGATCGGGGTCAGCCGGCTGGTGCCGGGAGCCGGTCCCGGCCAGCTGCATCCGATCCCCGACCCGGGCGGTTCGGCCAACAGCACCGAGATCGCGGTCTTCCCGAGCAAGCTGTCGAGCGGCTGCAAGGCCAACGGCTCCTTCACCGTCGACATCCCGAGCGGGACCTACAACGTGCGGATGTTCCGGCTGGACGGCACCGGCGCGTCGGTGACCGGTACGCCGGTCGCGAGCAAGGCGCTGAAGGTGTCGTCGTAACGCGCTGGCGCTATCCTCGGGCCGGTCGCCGAGCCCGTTCTCGGCGCTCGCGGGTGTAGTTCAATGGCAGAACATCAGCTTCCCAAGCTGACAGTGCGGGTTCGATTCCCGTCACCCGCTCCGTGTTCCTCGGCCACGTACTTTTCGCAGGTCACCCGCCCTGTTCACCTCCCCGCAGAGGAGGGATACTGTCGCCGCCGGATCGATCCAGGGAAAAGGGCGAATCATGACTGGGACCCGCCGTGCTTGGCGTCGCAACACATCGATATTCGGGGCCGTGATTCTGGCCGGTGGACTGCTCACGACCGCGGCCGCAACCGCCTCGGCGTCGCCGACCGGCACCGTCCGATACGTCAAGGACGTTCGGGTCTGCCCACCGCCGGCGACGCCCCACACTATGCAGTGCTACGCGATCGCCCAGGTGACCGTCGCCAAGGGCACGCCGGGCGCGCACGCGGTGACCGTGCCGGCGAGCACGAGCACCGGCACCCGGACGGGCATCGGCACCGACACGACCGGATCCTGCCCGCACAGCGACGCACTCGGATTCGGCCCGAGCGGGCTTGGCTACACGCCGGCTGACCTCGCCGGCGCGTACGGCTACAACCCGAACACCAGCCGCGCCAGCCAGGTAATCGGGATCATCGACTGGCACAACGACCCCAACGTCAAGACCGACCTGAACACCTTCGACGCCTGCTACGGCTTCCCCGCGGAGACGTCCACCACGTTCCGCGTCGTCAACCAGAAGGGGCAGGCCTCGCCGCTGCCGAGCCAGAACGACCAGGAAGGCTCGGTCGAGATCTCACTCGACGTCGAGTCGGCACGCGCCGTATGCCACACCTGCAAGATCCTGCTCGTCGAGGCCAGCAGCCCGTCCGACAGCGACCTTGCGGTCGCCGAGAACACCGCAGTGCGGCTCGGTGCGACCGAGATCAGCAACTCGTTCGGCCGGCCTGAGGGTGGCGCGTCGAAGGCCAGTCTCGCCGCCTACAACCACCCCGGCGTCGTGATCACCGCATCCACCGGTGACGACGGCTGGTTCGGTTGGGACTTCGCCGACGACTCAAACGAGGACGGCTCGCAGAACGCAGCGTCCTACCCGGCCACCGATTCGAAGGTGGTCGCGGTCGGCGGCACCAGCATCGACATCAACACCAGCACCGGCGCCCGAACCGCTGAGACCGTCTGGAACAACAACGGCGTTGAGGCGGGCAGCGGCTTCAGGGGCGCGACCGGCGGCGGCTGCAGCACACAGTTCAGTGCCCTGGGCGCGCAATCGCACTATCCCGGCTTCTCAACGGCCGGTTGCGGGTCGGATCGCCTGTCCGCCGACGTTGCCGCGATCGCCGACCCGGAGACCGGCTTCGACATCATCGACACCGACGCGCCGGCCG
>CAYNDD010000215.1:0-5960 GCA_964395425.1 uncultured Frankiaceae bacterium | reverse complement strand
ACCCGGTCGTTGACCAGCTGCAGGGCGTCGCGGTCGCCGGTGACGATCAGCACGTCCATGTCGTCGGCCTGACCCTCGACCGCGAGCGTCGCGATGATGTCGTCCGCTTCGTAGCCCTCGACCTGCAAGGACGGGATCGTCAGTGCAGACAGCACTTCCCGGATCAGGTCGACCTGGCCACGGAAGTCGGTCGGCGTCTCCTTCCGGGTCGCCTTGTAGTCCGGAAAGGCATCGGTCCGGAAGGTGTGCCGACCGACGTCGAAGGCGACCGCGACATGGGTCGGCGCCTCGTCGCGCAGGACGTTGATGAGCATCGCGGTGAAGCCGTAGACCGCGTTCGTCGGCTGCCCGGTCGTGGTCGAGAAGTTCTCCACCGGCAGCGCGAAGAAGGCGCGGTAGGCCAGCGAATGGCCGTCGAGGAGCAGCAGCCGCGGCCGGCCCGGCGTACTGGTGCTGGCAACCGCAGGCATGGCCGCATCGTAGTGTCGGCCGCCGACACCGCGGCGGGGCGCTAGCGGGGAGCGGTCAGGACTCGACCCGCTCCGACACCGTCCGCCGCGCCCGCTGCACGGGCACCGGGCGGACCAGGCGGGTACGCCGCAGCACGGCATCACCGAGCATCGGCGCGGACCGGTCGCTGCCCAGCCGCCGGCGCAGCCCGGCGACCGGCGCGATCCGCTGAACCGCCACCGGCGCGAAGCCGAGCCGGGCGAAGAACCGGTTGGTGTCGCGGAAGGACGGATACACACCGACGGCGACGTGATCGACGTGCAGCTCGGCGGCAAAGTCGACCGCCGCGGCGATCAATGCATGCCCGACCCCTTGGTGCCGGTTGGTCCGCGACACCACCAGGTGCGGGATGTAGACCAGCTGGTTCTCCGACAGCGGATCGGGGCGGGCGATCCGCATGATCGCCATCCCGGCCGGCACCTCGTTCGCGCACGAGAGCACCACCCGGCAGGACGGATCATCGAGGAGCTCGCTGAACCGGCCGCGCAGGTCGACAGCGGGCACCGGGCTGACCGCCCGGGCGGTACGCCCGCCGGTCTCCCGCAACTCGTCCCACAGTGACAGCAGGACCGGCAGGTCTTGCTGGGTCGCGGCCCGAGTCAGCACCGTCGGACGTGCCACTGCGGGCCCCCTCACTTGGTCCGGGCGGGTTCAGCCGTTCGCAACGAGTACGCACCGTAGCGCCGATCACGAACTTGCGCGAGTGGGGGGTTCATCCGTACCGATCACCCCGGTATGGGCGGGTCGTGACCGTTGACCCGGGCGACCTCGGTTGACTAACTTTGAACGCACAGCCCGGCACCGAGTAGACAACGTCCGCGCACGGGGAAGGTGCGGACGGTACCAAAGGTGCCGGGCTCCTTATTGCCCCGAGACATGGGTCAGTTTTCCTTGCTTACCAACACTTTCTGCGACCTGCTCGCGGTTATGCCACGGATTCGCCTAGGTATGCGGAACGGACCCGGTCGTCGGCGAGCAGCGCCGGCGCGGTGTCGCTGAGTGCGATGCTCCCGGTCTCCAGCACGTAGCCCCGGGAAGCAAGCCGAAGAGCCTGGGCCGCGTTCTGCTCGACGACCAGCAACGTGGTGCCCTGGTCGTTGATCTCGCGCAGGATCTCGAAGATCCGGGCCACGATCATCGGGGCGAGACCCATCGACGGCTCATCGAGCAACAGCAGTCGGGGCTTGCCCATCAAGGCCCGGCCGATCGCCAGCATCTGCTGCTCGCCGCCGGAGAGGTTGCCGCCCGGCTGGGTCCGGCGCTCCTTGAGCACGGGAAACAGCGCCAGCACCCGATCGAGGTCTGCACTGAGATCTCCACGACGACGGTAGGCGCCCATCGTGAGGTTTTCGTGGACGCTCATCCGCGGGAAGATCCGCCGCCCCTCGGGCACGTGCCCGATGCCGAGCCCGACGATGTCGTGCGCCTTCATTCCATCGATCCGCTGGCCGTCGAAGCTGATCGAACCGCTGAGTGGATGCAGCAGGCCTGAGATCGTCCGCAGCGTCGTGGTCTTACCGGCGCCATTGCCGCCGAGCAAGGTCACGATCTCGCCGTCCCCGACCGTGAGGTCGATCCCGCGCAGCGCCTGGATCCGCCCGTAGGCGACCCGCAGGCCCTCAACCTGAAGCAGCATCGGCGTCTCCGTCCGTCGCCGTGCCGAGGTAGGCCTCGACCACCGCCGGGTCCTGCTGGATCTCCGCCGGCGTGCCGGTCGCGATCACCCGGCCGAAGTTGAGCACCACCACCCGGGTCGCCACCGACATCACCAGTCGCATGTCGTGCTCGATCAGCAGCACGCTCGTGCCGGTCTCGTCGCTGATCCGGCGGATCAACCGCTCCAGGTCGAGCTTCTCGACCGGGTTGGTCCCGGCGGCCGGCTCGTCGAGCAGGATCAGTCGCGGCGAGGTTCCCATCGCACGGGCGATCTCCAGCCGGCGTTGCGCGCCGTACGGAAGCGAAGCGGCCAGCTCGTTGGCGCGGTCGCGCAGGCCGACGAACTCGATCAGCTCCATCGCGCGGGCGTTGCCCTCGCGCTCCTCGCGGCGGGCCCTCGGGATCCGCAGAATCGCGCCGCCCGGCCCGGTCTTGTCGTGTGCCTCGACGCCGATCTTGACGTTCTCGAACGCGGTCAGCGCATTGAACAGCCGGATGTTCTGGAAGGTGCGGGCCACACCGAGCAAGGTGACCCGATTGGGCCGGCGGCCGGCCAGGTTGGTCGCGTGGCCGGCTCCGTCGTACAGCTGGATCCGGCCCTCCTGCGGCTGGTAGACGCCGGTGATGCAGTTGAACAGCGAGGTCTTGCCGGCGCCGTTCGGGCCGATCACCGCAAGGATCTCGCCCTTGCGCTGCGTCAGGGACACGTCGGCAAGGCTGGTCACGCCGCCGAACCGCAACGTGACGTTCTCGACCGACAGGATCGGGTCGGACTCGGGAGCGGGCGGCTGCGCAGGCGCAGGCGCGGGCGCGGTCACGGCGCGGATCCTGGTGCGCCCATGGCGTCGGCTCCCCCGACCCCGGCTTCGGCCATTCCGAGCTCTCTGGCTCTTCGCCTCGACGGCAGGATGCCCTGCGGCCGGAAGATCATCATCGTGACGAGCAGGAACCCGATATAGATGTAGAGGTCCTGTGGCTGGATGTAGTCGCGAAGCTTCTGCTGCAGGAAGGTCAGGAAGACCGCGCCGACGACGACACCGACCATCGAGCCCATCCCGCCGAAGATCACCAGCACCAGCACGAAGATCGAGACCTGGACACTGAAGACCGGCGGGTCGAAGAAGTTGTTCCGGCCGGCGAACACCACACCCGCGAAACCGGCGGTCGATGCGCCGATCGCGAACGCCATCACCTTGTATTTCAACGTGTTGATGCCACACGCCTCAGCAGCGACCTCGTCTTCTCGGATCGCCACCCAGGCCCGGCCGACCCGGGAGTCCTCGAGTTTCGAGAACGCAATCAAGACGCCGACGATGATCACCAGCAGGAGGTAGTAGTAGGGCAGGCTCGACAGCGTCCACTTGTAGTGGATGCCCAACAGGTTGATCGAGAAGTGCGGCAACGGCTTGGTCCCGATCGGCCCGCCGGTGATGCTGGTCATGTTGTTGGCCGCGATCTCGATGATCTCGCCGAAGCCGAGGGTCACGATCGCGAGATAGTCCCCCCGCAGCCGCAAGGTGGGCGCGCCCAGAATCACGCCGGCGAACATCGCCGCGATCACCGCGATCGGGAAGACGAAGAACAGGTTGAGGTGGAACGGCGGGTGCACCGGTAGCGCGCCCTGGAAGTACGCCGCGACGTACGCCCCGATCGCGTAGAACGCGATGTAGCCGAGGTCGAGCAGGCCGGCGAACCCGACGACGACGTTGAGGCCGAGCGCCAGCAGGACGTAGATCGCGATGTCGTCGACGGCGGCGCGTTGCCAGAACGCGCTGAGCAGGGTCGGTGGCACCACGATCGCCGCGATCAGCAGCCCGGCGTACGTGGGGTAGCGAACCCGCCGCTCGCCGGAGAGCCGCCCGACCCGCTCCGAGGCGGCAGCGGTGAACTCGCGCACACTTCCGACGTTGCGATCCCACACCGTGATCCCAACCCAGATCGCGAGCCCGATCACGATGAAGATCACAACCTTGGGCCGCCCGAGCGACCCGGTGATCCCCGCGGTGGGTGCGGTCGTGGAGCCCGCCTTGCCGGTCATCAACGCAAGCACGAGGCCGACCACCAGGCACCCGGCCAGCCGCTGCAGGTCGCGCCGGCCGAAGCCGCCGAATCGGGCCACCAGGCCCCGCGGCGCCGGCGCCGGCGCTTGGGCGGTGCTCATGCCGACCGCCCCAGCCGCTCGCCGAGCAGGCCGGTCGGGCGCAACAGGAGCACGAGCACCAGAATCGCAAACGCGGTCACGTCGATCCAGTCCGTGTTGATGCACGAGACCGACAGGCTCTCGACCACTCCGAGCAGCAGGCCGCCGAGCACGGCTCCGCGGATGTTCCCGATGCCGCCGAGCACGGCAGCGGTGAACGCCTTCAGGCCGGGCGTGAAGCCCATCGTGTAGACGACCCCCGAGCCCATGCCGAACAGGAAGCCCGCGGCGCCTCCGAGCAGGCCGCCGATGACGAAGGTCTGCGAGATCACCCGGTCGATGTTGACGCCCATCAGGCTTGCGGTGTCCGCGTCCTGGGCGACTGCTCTGATGCCCTGGCCCAGTCGCGTCCGCGCCACCAGCCGGTCGAGGAAGACGAGCATGACGATCGCCGAGACCGCGATCACGACGTAGTACGTCTGGACCCCGGCGCCGAAGACCGTGAAGACGTTGCCCGGGGTGTAGAGCTCCGGGACGGGCTGCGAGGTGAGCCCGAACTCCTTCTCCGCCATGCTGTAGAGGAAGTACGACGCGCCGATCGCACTGATCAGGTAGGCGAGCTTCGGTGCGTGCCGGCGGCGCAGCGGCCGGTATGCGACCCGCTCGAGGACAAAGGCCACCAACCCGCCGGCGAGCGCACCCCCGACGATGCCGACCACCACCAGGGCGACCGACTCGAAGCCGCTCGGCACGGTGGTGCCGGTCACCAGCTTCTGCAGGATGAACAGGCCGGCGAAGCCCCCGCTCATGAAGACCTCGCTGTGGGCGAAGTTGATCAGCTGCAGGACGCCGTACACGAGGGTGTAGCCGAGGGCCATCAGGGCGTAGAGGAAGCCGTTCGACAGGCCGCCGATGAACAGGCTCCAGAAACTGTGCGTGAAGCACATGTTGGCGGCTCCCGGCAGTAGATGCGACCAGCGGAAACGGACGATCGGGTGCCGCCGAATGAACGGCGGCACCCGACCCTAGCGATATCCGGTGATCAGCCGCCAGCGAGCTTGCTGATCAGGCCGAGCTGAACGATCTGGCCGTTCTCGACCTTGTACATGTAAACCGCGGAACCGCCGTAGTTGCCGTTCGCGGCGAACACCACCGTCTTGCTGATGCCGGCATAGGAGAAGCCAGACGCGTGGAGGGCCGTCACGATCCCGGCCTTCGTCGGCGAGGCACCCAATGACTTCATCGCGGAGATGATCGTGTTCGCGGAGTCATACGCCTCGGCCGAGTACGTGCCCGGAGCGAATCCGGCCACGCCCTTGAACGCGGTGGCGAACGACGAGAACGCCGAACCCTTGATGGTCTCCTGGCAGGCGCAGCTCAGCACGGTCCCGTTCGCCACTGACGCACCGGCGCCCGAGACGTAGTGCGGGTCGTTGCTGCCGTCGTCGGAGACCAACTGGCCGTTGTAGCCCGCGGCTCGGAGCTGCTTGGCCAGCAGCGCGAAGTCGCAGTAGTAGCCGGCGTAGAACACCGACGCCGCACCGGACGCCTTGATCTTGGTCGCCAGCGTGTTGTACTGCTGCACGTTGCCGGTGCCCGCCTGGCACTGCGTGGTGCCGGGTGCGGTCTGGTGGCTGACCAGCCGGACGCCATC
>CAYNDD010000214.1:0-5970 GCA_964395425.1 uncultured Frankiaceae bacterium | reverse complement strand
TTCGTTGCCACCTTGACATCATGCCGTCACCTGCCGCGAGGACAGCCAGGGCCGGCGAGGACAAGATAGGCCCGGTGGGTGTTCACACCGACCAGGAAGTGGTGGTTGGCGAACAACGCACCGCTCAGGCTGACGCCACCAACGACGCCGAGTTCGCCCCGGCGCCGGCCACCGCGACCTCGGTTCGCAGCTCGTGGGCGCCGTCACGGCGGGTGTACTCGTAATACAGCCTGAACGATCCGGCCTCGAGCGGCAGCAGGCTCAGATAGCGGAGCCCGCCGGGCTCGTGTCGAGACCGCACGGCCGGCCGCTCGACCCGGGTGAGGTCGCCGAAGCCGGTCGCGGTGCGTCGACCCACCGCGAGGCCGGTGACCTCCTCCCAGTTCTGACCCGCGGTCGCGCGGCCGTCGTATGTCATCCAAAGACCGTCAGCGGTCGGAAGGACGCTCGAGGCCCTGACCCCGCGCGCATCCCACGAGCCAGCAGTGCCGGCCAACACCGTGCCGTGCCAGGCCCAGTCGATGCCATCCGCACTCGTCGCGTAGTCGGTCGTCATCCGGTCGGTCTGATCCGGGAGGTCGAGCGGGTGGACCGACGCCCACAGATGCCACCGGTCACCGTCCCGGATGATCACCGGGTCCTTCACCGCCACGGTCTCGTCGCCCGGAAGCACGCTCTGTGGCGTGGCACTGGACAGCCCTTCCGGGCGGTCGGCTTCAAGGAGGTCGACTCGCCAGTGCTTGGTGCCCGGGGTGGCACAGCTCACGTAGAGCCGCCAGCGGCCCTCCGGTGTAACGACAAGGGCCGGTCGTTCCAGCGACTCGGACGCGAACTGCTCGCGGTCGACGTGCGCGACCGGCTCGAAGCTGATCCCGTCGTCGGACACCGCGATCACGTTGCGATATCCACGGCCCTGACCGATCGGCCGGCGGAGGCGGTAGGCGAGGTAGATCAGCCCGTCGTGCATCAGCACGCTAGGGGCGCCGGCCCACGAACCCGGAGTGGTCCCAGGCGGCGGGACCACGACGATCGACTCACGCAGCGCCGGAAGCGGAAAGGCGTCCGGCCACGCGTCGAAGCCCATAAACCCACCTTCTCACGTGGCCGACGAGCCACCGCGCCCGGATATACACTAACTCGATCGGATCACTACACTAGTGCGATGCCGCTGCCCGACTTCCTGATCGTCGGCGCACCGAAGGCCGGCACGACCGCCCTTCATGTGGCTCTCGCTCGACACCCCGAGCTGTTCATGTCGCCGATCAAGGAACCGAAATTCTTCCTCACCGATGAAGCAGCTCCAATTGCTCGCGGCGGACCGGGCGATGCGCGCACGATCCGCGAACAGGTCTGGCGCCGTGCCGACTACGAGGCGTTGTTCGACGCGGCACCGCCCGGCACCTTGAAGGGCGAGTCGACGACCCTCTACCTGCACGACCACCAGGCGCACCGCCGGATCCGAGGCCTCATCCCCCAGGCCAAGCTGATCGCCGTACTTCGTGACCCGGTCGACCGGGCCCATTCGAACTGGACGCATCTCCGGTCAGCTGGCCTGGAGCCAGAAGCCGACTTCCTCAAAGCATGTGCTCTCGAGGACGCGCGCAAGGAGAAGGGCTGGGCGCCGTTCTGGCGATACCTCGAGCAAGGGCGGTACGGCGAGCACCTCGAGCATCTGCTGTCGGTGTTTCCCGAGGATCAGGTGCTGGTCCTGCTGTACCGGGACTATCGCGACAACCCAACCAAGACCGTCGACACCGTGTGCACGTTCCTCGGCGTCTCGACCGGAGTGGTCACCGAGGTGCCCACCGAGAACGTGACGGTGGCCTCGTCGCACTCGACCGTGAACGACGTGCTGCGCCGGGTGATCCGCCTCGCCGACGAGGTGGACCACCACCTGCCGTTCGGTCTCGGCAACGTGGTCAAGGTGCCGGCAACCGCACTGCTGCAACGCGAGCAGCGCACCCGGCCGGCGCTCACGGCGCAGCAGCGAGAACTCCTGATCCCGCAGGTTGAGGCCGACATCCGCCTCCTCGAGTCCCTGACCGGCCGCTCGTTCTCGCACTGGCTCGACCCTCGAAACGGCGTCGATCGAGCCGCGCTGGAAGTCGACGGACTGTTCGGCACCGCGTTCCGCAGCATCGACCGGCCAAGCCCCGCCGAGTAGGCCGCCGGGAGACAAGACCAGGCCCCCGATTAGGGTGACTACGGTCGCCCGCCACCTGGCGATGGAGCTTCACGCCGGCGCCCGCATCGTCAGGCGGAAGACCTCGCCTCGTCCGATGGTCAGCACGCCGACCGCGGTCACGAAGCTGATCGACAAGGCCGCCGCCGCGACGTGGGTGGCTATCTGCAACAGACGAACGTCAACCACCGGCGAAGGAGAGACATGAGTACGCAACCCACGCCAGTCGTGTTCATCCACGGTCTCTGGCTCCACGCCTCCTCATGGGAACCCTGGATCGCGCTGTTCGAGCAGAACGGGTATGCGCCGATCGCCCCAGGCTGGCCCGGTGACCCCGGCACTGTTGCAGGCGCTCGGGAGAACCCCGACGCGCTCGCGAACCGTGGCATCGATGAGGTCACCGAGCACTACGTCAAGATCATCGAGGACCTCGGCGCACCGCCAATGATCATCGGGCACTCCTTCGGCGGCATGATCGCTCAGAAGCTGCTCGGCGAGAACTACGGTGCAGCCGCGATCGGCATCGACGCCGCGCAGATCAAGGGAGTCCTCCCACTTCCGCTGTCCGCGCTGCACTCGACGCTGCCGGTGTTCAAGAACCCGACCAACAAGCACAAGGCCGTCTCACTCACCGCCGAGCAGTTCCGATACAGCTTCGGTAATGCCATCGGTGAGGACGAGTCGAACGCGCTCTACGAGCGTTGGGCGATCCCGGCCCCAGGGCTTCCACTGTTCGAGTTGGCGAGCGCGAACTTCTCCTTGCACTCCCCGGCGAAGGTCGCGACCGACAATGAGCAGCGCGGTCCACTGCTTCTGGTAATGGGCGGTCAGGACCACACCGTCCCGGAGGCGATCACGAAGTCCACGCTGAAGCAGTATCGGCATTCGAACGCCGAGACCGACCTGCTCGAGTTCGAGGATCGTGGACACTCGCTCACGATCGATCATGGTTGGCAGGGGGTCGCTGAGGCGTGCCTCGGCTGGATCGCCGACCACCACCTGTAACCGGCGCACGGCGACCGGTCGCCACGGTCCTGACCGCTCCCCAACCGGCAGTCAGATGACCTGAGCGACCGGTCGCGGCCGTCATGCGCTCGCCTAGTCGCGCCGTTCCGCTGGCACCTGGCCGCACACCGACCGCGGGTTGGCGAGTCCTATCGTTGCAGTGACCGAGCATCCGGGAGGTTCGATGGCAACGAATGACGAGGGGCAAGAGATCCGCCGTGACCGGCGCGAGCACGGCGGCGCACCCACTCATCCCGATGACGATGCGCTCGCCCAGCGAACCGAAAGCGAGCGGGTGGCGGCGGGACTCGAGGACTACGACCCCGCGGATGTCCCGGCAGCAACGGATCAGGGCCAGGAGTTCGACGTCACCGAGACCGAGGAATACCTGGAAGAAGGCGCTGAGATCGATCGGCAAGCATCCGACGGCGAGCTCTACCCGCTGACCGAGAAGCATCCTTTCCCGCCGACTCGTTATGGGGCGTGAGACGGAGCGCCCTACGAGCGACGCCGGCGTCCAAGCGGGTCCGCTCGCCCACTACGAACGGGCCGTGCTCGAGCGGATCGCCAACTTCAACGATCCACGGCAAGAGTGGCGACGGTTGTTCGCCGAGCTGCTCGGCACCTTCTTCCTGGTGCTGGTCGCGGCCGGTGCCGGCATGATGAGCCACGCCTTTCCTGGCGTGATCAGCCACCAAGCCGCCGTCGTGGCACCGGCCCTGATGGTGATGGCGATCATCTTGTCCATGGGCAAGATCTCCGGCGCGCATCTCAACCCGGCGGTCAGCATCGCCTTCGCACTCCGCCGTGACTTCCCGTGGCGGCGCGTGCCGGGCTACATCCTGGTCCAGCTGGTCGGCGCCACCCTCGCTGCGCTCTTTCTGCACGCGGTGGTCAACGTCTCCGCGAGCTATGGATCGAACTTCCCAGCGGCCGGTTACTCCGCCGGCGCTGCGTTCTGGATGGAGTTCATCCTCACCGTCGGGCTGGTCAGCGTGGTCCTGGGCACCGCCTCCGGCGCTCAGAACGTTGGAATCTTCGGGGCCCTCGGCGTCAGCGGATACGTCGCCCTGGCCGGGCTGTGGGGTAGCCCGATCTCAGGCGCGTCGATGAATCCGGCCCGCACCTTCGGGCCGGACCTCGCATCCACGACGTTCACCAGCTACTGGGTGTACGCCGCGGGACCGATCGCCGGCGTCGTCGCGGCGGTCGGCATCGCGTTCGTCCTCCACGGGCCGGGCGGCGACAAGACCAGCGTGCAAGCCGCACAAGGCACCCTCGCCGACGCCCTGGAGGCGACCAAACACTGAAGCCGGCGCGACGAACGACCGGCGCATGGCCTTCCAGGATCTCGGCGGCTGATCGGTGCCGGGCGAGCCGAGTCCGAGGACGTCGAGACTCCGCTTGCGAGCCGCCGCGGGGCCCTCGGGAATCTGCCCAACTTCGGAGAACCGAAGGAATGCGCCGAGTTCTGTGAGTCCGTTCTGGAGCCGCGGCGCTGAATCCTCGCGACGTAAGGGGGTTCCCGTTTCAGCACACAACGACGTATTCGCAATCGCCCAAATCGGCACATAGGAGCACGGCGGCCACCGCAAGTTCAGCAAATGGCGAGCGTTGTGTGCTGAAACGGGGAAGCGCACACTGTGCCGATGCAGACTGCGGACCACATTGAGTACGTCGAAGCCGAGGGAACGAAGCTGGTCGAGGCCGCGAGCGCGGCCGGCTTCGATGCGGCCGTGCCGGCCTGCCCGGATTGGGCGGTGCGCGACCTGCTGACCCACATCGGCGGCATCCACCGGTGGGCCACCGACTTCGTGGGCGAGGCTCGGCAGAGCTTCGAGACCGCGGCGGGCGACGCGGTCGGAACCGGCCCCGGCGATGACGAACTCACGATGTGGTGCACGGAAGGCCGCCGGGCGCTGGTCGACACACTGCGCGCTGCGTCGCCGGACCTTGCCTGCGCGACGTTCTCAAATTCGTTGCCACCGTTGGCGTTCTGGTGCCGGCGGCAGGCGCACGAGACCGCGATCCACCGCGCCGACGCAGAAACCGCGGCCGGCCTGACGCCGGTGTTCGACACCGAGCTGGCCCTGGACGGCATCGACGAGATCGTCACCGTCTTCGGCGGACGCAAGAGAGGGATGACGCCCTCCACGCTCCTGCTCGCACCGAGCGACGGGGCGCCGATCCGGGTCCTGATCGACGACTCGGGAGCACGGGTCGGTGCGGCTGGCCCGACCGAAGCGACCGTGTCAGGGACCGCCACGCAGCTCTACCTGTGGGTCTGGCACCGCCCGGCCGAGATCTCCATCACGGGCAACGAGGCCGCCGCCTCGAGCTGGGGAGCAGTCCGCCCGCGCTGGGCCTGACTTGCGTGCGAGCAGATCCATCAATGCGCGTCGACCCAGCCTGGTAGCCGACTACTGGACGACGAACCTCGCCACCACCGCTGGCTCAATCAACGCGAGATCAATCGGTACGCCGAGCCCCGGTGCGTCGGGCGCGTGGTACTCGGCGCCGTATCCGAACGGGTGCGGATCGGTGAGCCCGAAGGTCCACGGCTCGGCCGGGAACGGCTGCTCGAAATAGCTTCCGCTGCCAAGGCCGAGCATCGCATGCAGGTTAGCTGCCTGGGTCAACCCGAAGCCGTAGGTCGCGAGCTCGGTCTGCAGGCCGGAGGACTCGGCCAGCCCGGCGAGCCGGATAAGGTAGCCGATCCCCCCGCCCGCGCTGGCCTCGGAGCGGATCGCATCCCACGGCGGGTCGCGGAGCACCTCGCCGAG
>CAYNDD010000213.1:0-5982 GCA_964395425.1 uncultured Frankiaceae bacterium | reverse complement strand
TTCGAGCGCGGCGCGAAGGTGAGCGGGGCGCGGTTCTACTTCCTGACCGGCGTCGGTGCGCTGCTCGAGCTGGCGCTGGTCAACCTGGCGATGGATCAGGCGGTCGCGGCCGGCTTCATCCCGGTGATCGCGCCGGCCCTGGTCCGCCCGGAGGCGATGGAGGGAACCGGCTATCTCGGCGCCCACGAGCCTGAGGTCTATCGGCTGCGCGACGACGACCTTTACCTGGTCGGCACCAGCGAGGTCGCGCTCGCCGCGATGCACTCGGACGAGGTGTTGGCGGCGGCTGACCTGCCGCGGCGCTACGCCGGCTTCTCGTCCTGCTTCCGGCGCGAGGCCGGCTCCTATGGGCAGGACACCAAGGGGATCATCCGGGTGCACTGGTTCGACAAGGTCGAGATGTTCTCCTTCGTGCGGCCCGAGGACGCGCAGGCGGAGCACCAGCGGCTGCTGGCGTGGGAGAAGGAGTTCCTGACCAAGCTGGAGCTGCCCTTCCGCGTGCTCAACATCGCGACCGCCGACCTCGGCGCGAGCGCGGCCCGCAAGTTCGACTGCGAGGCGTGGTTCCCGTCGCAGGGGCGCTATCGCGAGCTCACGTCGACGTCGAACTGCACGACCTTCCAGGCCCGCCGGCTCGGCGTCAGGTATCGCGCCGACGACGGGCCCGCTCCGGTGGCAACCCTCAACGGGACGTTGTGCGCGATCGCCCGGACGATCGCCTGCCTGCTCGAGTTCCACCAGCAGGCCGATGGGTCGGTGCGGGTGCCGGCCGCGTTGCAGCCGCATCTCGGGGGTCGCACGACCCTCGAGCCGGTATGACGACTGCGGTCGTCGCGACCGACCTTGACGGCACCCTCGTGCACAGCGACGGCACGATCTCGCCCCGCACGAAGGCCGCCCTCGCCGCTGCGAGCGACGCGGGCGCGTTGGTCGTGATCGCGACCGGCCGTCCGCCGCGCTGGCTACCCGGGGTCGCTGAGGCGACCGGACATCACGGCCTGGCGATCTGTGCGAACGGGGCTCTGGTGCTCGACCTGGCGACCGAGCAGATCATCAGCTCGCGGCCGCTCGCGGCCGACGTCGTACTCCGCCTTGCTGCGTCGTTGCGAGCCGCCGTGCCGGACATCGAGTTCGGCGTCGAGCGGGTCGACGGCAGCTTCGGCCATGAGCCCGGCTATCGCCCGCGGTGGACGCCACGACCACCGGCCGAGATCGGCGACCTCGACGAGCTGGTGACCGAACCGGTGTCGAAGCTGCTCGGCCGGCGCGAGGGCATGGGCCCGGACGAGTTGCTCGGCCTGGCGCGCGCAGCGGTCGGTGAGTCGGCCGCGACGCTGACGCACTCCTCGATCGACGGGTTGCTCGAGATCAGCGCGCTGGGGGTCACCAAGGCGAGCACGCTGGCCGCGTTGCTCGCCGACCGTGGCCTCAGCGCGCAGGACGTGGTGGCGTTCGGCGACATGCCCAACGACGTCGAACTGTTGTCGTGGGCCGGCCTCGGCGTCGCGGTGGCCAACGCCCACCCCGACGTGCTCGCCGTCGCCGACGAGATCACCGCGAGCAACGATGACGACGGCGTCGCTGTTGTTCTGGAACGCCTCTTCGCGGTGGCCTAGCTTCCTCACCGATCGGGCATGCGTATGGCGATGGCGGGTCCAATCCTGAGACACCCTGGGTGAGGTCATGGGCGGACCGCGCAGAACCCGCGCTGCCAGCGCGCCGCGGCTTGATCGCAGGACGGGTCTTCGTGCGAGGATCGGGCGATGACCGAAATCCGCGGTTCGCGGGTTGAAAGGCCGCCGGATTTGAACCCTGCGGCCTTCGATCTTGCGCACGGGGGAAGCGCGAAGCACGATCTGCTTTGGCGCCTCGCGGCCGAGGCATATGGACGCGACTATCCCGCTGAGCTCGAAGCCTGGGGCATGACCACTTGGTGGACGCTTGGCCGCTACGTCTCGGAGTTGATGGTCGGCCCGGGCCAGACCTTCGTCGATCTGGCATGCGGGCGCGGCGGTCCTGGTTTGTGGGTGGCGCGAGCGACTGGTGCTGACCTGGTCGGTGTCGATTGGTCCCCGATCGGCATCGCTGAGGCCGAGAGCCGGGCTTCGGGCTTCGTTCCGGAGGGACGTGCCCGCTTCCAGGTCGGCGATCTCGAAGCGACCGGGCTTGCTACCGCGAGCCTTGCGGGTGCGATGTGCGCGGACGCGATCTTCTTCGCCGCTGATCGGGTCGCGGCCTTTGGTGAGGTCGCTCGGGTGCTTGAGCAAGGTGCGCGCTTTGTCTTCACCTGCGATGAGAGCGACGACGAGCGGCCCTCCTCTGTGCCGGATTGGCAGCCGATCGTCGAAGCCGGCGGGCTCGCCGTCGAGCGCAAGGAGGAGATCCCCCGGTTCGCTGAGCAGCTCGGGCGGATGTACGCGCTGTGGCTCGCCAATGAGGAAGCCCTGCGAGCCGTGTTAGGCGATGAAGAGCTGGAGCAGCTGCTCGACGAGGCGAAGGCTGTCGGCCCGACGCTGAGCAGTCGGCGCGCATTCATCTTCACCGCCCGCAAGCCCTGACCGAAGCAACGCCGCGGTGACGTTCGTGGCGTTCCTGCGGTCCACCGAGCGACCGGGTTCAATCGCCGTACGACGCGGCGCGAGCGAGAATGGCTGGGCCTGGTGAGCGTGACGTTGCTGGCTGGCTCATGCCACGTGTGGGGCTAGAGGTACAGGCCGGGCTGGTTCGGCTGCTGTTGACCGCCGGCGCCGGGCGGCAGTGCGCGCTGCCGCATCTCTTCGAGCTGGGCCCGTGCGGCCATCTGCTGCGCGAACAGGGTCGCCTGGATGCCGTGGAAGAGGCCCTCGAGCCAGCCGACGAGCTGGGCCTGCGCGATCCGCAGCTCGGCGTCCGACGGGATCTCGTCGCCAGTGAACGGCAGGCTCAGCCGAGCGAGCTCGTCCCGTAGCTCCGGCGCCAAACCGGTGGAAAGCTCCTTGATCGAGTTCTCGTGGATCTCCTTCAACCGGATCCGGCTCGCGTCGTCCAGAGGTGCGGCGCGCACCTCATCGAGCAGCTGCTTGATCATCGAGCCGATCCGCATCACCTTGGCGGGTTGCTCGACCATCTCGCTGACCGCCTCGGACTGGTCGTCCTCCTCGACCGGTGCCGGATGGGTGTCCTCGACCGGGGCTCCATCGGGCCCGACAGTCACGACACGGAATGGTTCAGGGCGGTCGGTCGGTGCAGTCATGTCTCTATCGTCTCCGAGAATCCATTGGCCAGACACGGCAGGGGTGCGCGAACCTGGACACATGAACACAGTAGGCAACCTGCGAGCCGCCACGGTGGACGACGCCGAGGCGATCCTCGACCTTGCCGTGCTGAGCGACCTGGCTGAGGTCGGTGAACCACAGACGACGATCGACGAGATCAACGTCGATCTGGCCAACGACCAGTTAGTGGCCGCCGTGGTCGAAGACGGCTCCGGGGACCTGCTCGGCTACTCCTGGGTCGAGATGATTCCCGGTCACGCCAACGTGTTCGGCGACATCATCCTTCGGCCCGGCAGCCACGACTCCGTCATCGAGGTGCTGTTCCACTGGCTGCGCCGCACATCGGCCGAGGTCGGACCCGGGTTGCCGACCCACGTCTTCGCGAACTCGAAAAACACCGTGAAGCGCGGAACATATGAGAAGGCCGGTGGCACCGTCGTACGCCGCTTCTACCGCATGGCCATCGTCCTCGATCAGCCACCGGTGGTCCCAGAGTTGCCGGCCGGCGTCGAGATCCGCCAGGTCGAGCGCACCGAGGCGGATCTGCGCACGATGCACGAGTTGATCGACGTCGCGTTCCTCGACCACTTCGATCCGATCCGCGAGCCCTACGAGCGCTGGCTTGCGCTGTCCGCCGACGGATCGTGTCAAGATCTGTCGCTGTGGTGGTTCGCGACGGTCGACGGTGTCCCCGGCGCCGGGCTCTACGGCAACGAGCTGCCGGAGTCGGGCTACGTCGATGTGCTCGGGACGCTTCGGGAGTATCGCGGTCGTGGGCTGGCAAAAGCGTTGCTACTCAACGCGTTTGCCGAGTTCTACCGCCGCGGCCTGCCCAAGGTCGGCTTGGGCGTGGACGCCGAGAGCCTGACCGGAGCGACCAGGCTCTACCAGTCGGTCGGCATGACCGTGCAGCACGAAGGGTTGCGTTACGCGCTGCCGTGAGCCGGCAGCATCGGGCCCTCACCGGCCGGGTCGATGATGTCCTTCTCCCACATCGTGTAGCGGCCGTCGAGCACCTTCATCGCCGCGTCGTAGTTGTCCGCGTCGTCGTTGAACCACAAGTCGTGCAGCAGCCGGTCCACTCGCCGCCGAGCCTGATGGCAGAACAGGTCGGCGAGCTCGACGTACTGGTCGGCGTTTGCGGGGTCCTCCTTGCCGAGCGTCTGCGAGTAGACACACGCGCTGGCGATGCCGTAGAGCTCGGCCCCGATGTCGACGATCCGGCCGAGAAAGGCCTGCTTCTTCTCCAGTCGGCCCTGCCACCGGCTCATCCCGTAGAACGTCGATCGGGCCAGCTTGCGGCAGTTGCGTTCGGCGAAGCGCAGGTGCTCGGCGAGCTCGCCGAACTCCGTGTACGACGTGGGGTTGCTGCCCTTGCCGGCCGCGAGCTTCGGCAGCCAGGTGGCGTAGAAGCCGCCGGCCTTCACCGCGGTGCGGGCCTTGTCGCCGAGCGGGATGTCCGGCTCGATGATGTCGCCGGCGACCTGCAGGTGCTGGTCAACCGCTTCGCGGGCGATCAGCAGATGCATGATCTCGGTCGAGCCTTCGAAGATCCGGTTGATCCGCATGTCGCGCATCAGCTGCTCGGCCGGCACCGGCTTCTCGCCGCGCGCCTTCAGTGACTCCGCGGTCTCATAGCCGCGGCCGCCGCGGACCTGCATCATGTCGTCGACCGCCTGCCAGGCCATTTCCGAGCCGTAGAGCTTGACCAGCGCGGCCTCGATCCGGATGTCGTTGCGGTGCTCGTCCGCCAGCCGGCTGGAGACGTCGAGCATCGCCTCGAGCCCGAACGACGTACCGGCGATTGACGCGATCTTCTGCGCGACCGCGTCGTGCTGGCCGACCGGCACGCCCCACTGCACCCGCTGCCCGCCCCATTCGCGGACGATCTTCAGGCAGTACTTGGTCACACTCGCGCAGATCGCCGGCAGCGACAACCGGCCCGTGTTCAACGTGGTCAGCGCGATCTTCAGGCCGATCCCTTCGGAACCGACCACGTTGGTGGCCGGGATCGTCACGTTGTCGAAGGTCGTCACCGAGTTTTCGATGCCGCGCAGGCCCATGAAGGCGTTGCGATGGTCGACCGTGATGCCCGGCAGATCGCACGGGACGATGAACGCGGTGATGCCGCCGCGGTGCCCCTCGCGTTTCGGCACCATCGCCATCACCACGACCACATCGGCGAATGCGCCGTTGGTGGCCCAGAGCTTCGTGCCGTTGATCGTGTACGTCGTGCCGTCCTCGCTCGGCGTCGCGGTGACCGCCAACCGGGCCGGGTCGGAGCCGACGTCGGGTTCGGTGAGCAGGAACGCGCTGATGTGCGTGCGGGCCAGCTTCGGCAGCCATTCGGCCTTCTGCTCCTCCGACCCGAACAGCATGAGCGGCTGCGGCAGCCCGATCGACTGGTGCGCGGAGAGCATCGTGGACAGCGCGCTGTGCCACACGCCGGCCAAGGCGAGCGCCTTGTTGTAGTAGACCTGGCTGAGCCCGAGGCCGCCGTACTCGGTCGGGATCTTCATCCCGAGCGCGCCCATCTCCTTCAGGCCGTCGATCACGTCGGCGGGGATCCGGGCGTCGCGCTCGATCGCCAGCGGGTCGACCTTGTTCTCCAGGAACGCGCGCAGCTCGGCGAGGAACGCCTCGCCGCGCTCGACCGTCTCGGCCGGCTGGGTGGGCTGCGGGTGGATCAGGTCGAGCCGGAAGTTGCCGAGGAACAGCTCCTTGCCGA
>CAYNDD010000212.1:0-5985 GCA_964395425.1 uncultured Frankiaceae bacterium | reverse complement strand
CACCTGGATCTGCGATCCCATGCACGGCAACACGATCTCGTCGCCGAGCGGCTACAAGACCCGGCGCTTCGACGATGTGATCGACGAGGTTCGCGGCTTCTTCGAGGTGCATCGCGGCATCGGTACGACGCCGGGCGGCGTCCATGTGGAGCTGACCGGGGAGGACGTCACCGAGTGCCTCGGTGGCGCGCTCGACATCGACCACACCGATCTCGGCGGTCGCTACGAGACCGCGTGCGATCCGCGACTGAACACCGGCCAGTCGCTGGAGCTGGCCTTCCTGGTCGCGGAGATGCTGCACGACAACTGATCCATGGCGGACCCGCGCGCGCCTAGCGGATGATCACCGCGATCGCGATTCCGAGGGTCAGCGCGAGCACCAGCACGATCACCGCGAAGACCGGTGAGACCGCGGGCCCCGGGTCGCGATCCTCGTCGACGGCCCGAAGGACCGCCTCGTGGCTGGGCAGGACCGCGACCGCCCGGGCCGCGATCCGGCTGATCATCGACTCGCGGGCGTCGTCGTCCATGGCCCGGATCGGCAGGCCGGCCGCGAGCCGCCGGCCCTTGCCGAGGGCCTCCACCACGGTCTCGCAGGCCGGGCAGTTGGCGGTGTGGCGCCGCAGCGGCGCGGCTCGGGGTGCTTCGAGGGTGCCCTCCGCCAGCCGGCTCAGCGAGACCAGGTCGACGGTGGTCCGGCCGGCGTGCGCGGACAGGTCGGGGACGCCGACCCCGTCGTACGCCGCTACCAGGTGCAACCGCCCGGCCGCGGTGAGCTCGGCGGCCGACTCAGCACCCCGGCGAAGCGCCACGCCGACCGCCTGGGGAGGCAGGTCGTAGCAGTCGCGCAGCACCACCGCGGCCCGCTCGCCTTCTGGCAGACCGGCGAGGGCGGCCCGGATCTGCGCCTCGCCGCCGGTGCCGGCGAGCACACTCGCCGGCTCTTCGACCGCGGTGAGGCTGCCCGGCGCGCTGCCCAGGCTGCCGTGCTCGATCGCCCGGGCGAACCACCAGCCGGCCAGGTCGATGACGGTCTCGGGCCTGGTGACGACCGCATCGAGCAACGCGAAGGCCTGGGTCTCGCAGACGTCGATCGCTTCCAGCACCGGCGCTCCGCTGCGCCGGAGCAGGTCGTTCACCCGGTCGGCATAGACCCGCACCGCGCTGACGAAGTCGTCCGCGGAGACGAGGGCGACGACGTCGCGGGGCACGCGGAATAGGTTAGGTCGACTCGGTACCCAATCCATGGAGGCAGCGCCCGTGCCGGCAATCGTCGACCTTCGTAGCGACACCGTGACCCGCCCGACGGAGGCGATGCGGCAGGCCATGGCGGAGGCCGAGGTCGGGGACGACGTCTACTCCGAGGATCCGTCCGTCAACGCGCTCGAAGCCGAGGTGGCCGAGCTGTTCGGCCACGGCGCGGCGATGTTCGTGCCGACTGGCACGATGGGCAACCAGGTCGCGCTTCGAATGCTCTGCGGCCACGGCGAAGAGCTGCTCTGCGATGCAGACGCGCACATCGTCAGTTATGAGGCGGGCGGTCTCGCGGCCCAGGGCGGGATCCAGACCCGCACGATGGTGGTGCCGAACGGCCGGCTCACTCCCGAAGTGGTCGAGCCGCAGATCCGGACCGCCGACTTCCACGCGGTCGCCACCAAGGCGCTCGCGGTCGAGCAGACCCACAACCGCGGTGGGGGAGCGGTCTACTCGTTCGCGCTCCTGCACGAGCTGCGCGCCCTGACCACCGCGCACGGGCTTGTGTTCCACTGCGACGGCGCCCGGATCTGGAACGCGCACGTCGCATCCGGGGTGCCCCTGACGACGTACGGCGGACTCTTCGACACGTTGTCGGTGTGTCTGAGCAAGGGCCTCGGCGCGCCGGTCGGCTCGATGGTCGTGATGCAGGACGTGGATCGGCTCGAGGCGGCGCGCGACCTGCGGCACCGGCTCGGCGGCGCGATGCGGCAAGCCGGCATCCTCGCGGCAGCCGGCCGGTACGCGATCGCCCATCACGTCGAGCGGCTCGCCGACGACCACGAACGTGCGAAACGGCTCGCGGCCGGCATTGCTGATGCCGCGACCGGAGTCGCCGACCCGGACGAGGTCGAGACCAACATCGCCATGCTCGACCTGTCCGGCGTACCGATCGATGCCGTGACCCTCGCCGCGGTCTGCGAGGAGGAGGGCGTGCTGGTGTCGTGCATGGGCCCGCAGTGGGTCCGGCTCGTCACGCATCTCGATATCGACGACGCCGGGATCGAGCGCGCGCTCGACGTGATCCGGCCCGCCCTCGCCGGTTAGCGGTAGGAGCCTCCTAGGGCACCGTCACCAGGCGCTTCCCGACCAGCGGCGGCAGGTCACGGGCCGCGGCGGCGAGGGCCTGCAGGTCGACATCGACGAGGGCCTGCGGCCCGTCACACAGCGCGGTGCCGGGCTCCGGGTGCAGGTCGACCATCACCGCATCGGCACCGGCCGCGATCGCGGCGCGCGCGAGCGGTACGACGAGCTCGCGCCGCCCGCCGGCATGCGACGGGTCGACGATCACCGGCAGGTGTGACAGCGAATGCACGAGCGGCACCGCGCTGATGTCGAGGGTGTTGCGGTAGGCGGTCTCGAAGGTGCGGATCCCGCGCTCGCACAGCACGATGTCGAGGTTGCCGCGCTGCGCGATGTATTCGGCCGCCATCAGCCATTCCTCGATGGTGGCGTTCATGCCGCGCTTGAGCATGACCGGCTTGCCGACGCTGCCGGCGGCTTGCAGCAGCGCGAAGTTCTGCATGTTGCGGGTGCCGATCTGCAGCATGTCGGCGTACCCGCTGACCAGATCGACGTCCTGCGCGTCCACGACCTCGGTGACGATCGGCAGGCCGGTCTCCGCCTTGGCCTCGGCGAGGATCTTCAGGCCGGCCTCGCCGAGGCCCTGGAAGGCGTACGGCGAGGTGCGCGGCTTGAAGGCACCGCCCCGCAACAGGGCGGCGCCGGCGGACTTCGCCATCCGGGCGGCCGCGACGGTCTGTTCCGGGGTCTCGACCGCGCACGGCCCGGCGATCAGTGTGAACGTCTCGGGTCCGATCGGCACCCCGTCGACCGACACGGTCGAGGTCTCCGGATGGTTCTCCCGGCTGACCAGCTTGTAGGCGGCCGAGATCCGTACGACGTTGCTGACGCCGGGCAGGGCGTCGAGGTTCAGCGTCTCGAACTGCTCGACGTCGCCGACCAGGCCCACGATCGTGCGATGCACGCCGCGGCTGACGAACGCCGAGCCGCCCGCGCCCTGCACAGTGCGGACCACGGCGTCCAGCTGCTCGGCTGTTGCCTCCGATGTCATGACCACCACCATCGCTGCGTGTCTCCTCGAAAAAGGACCGGCACGAAAAAAGCCCCGGGCGAGTGCCCGGGGCTCGTCGTTGCGGAGTCGCGCTGCTACTCCACCCGACCGAGCGATAGCCCGGGCCTGGCGTAATAGCTAAAGAACCAGCGCGTCACACGATCATGCTACTCGAACCGCTCGGTCGCCGCATCCTTGACCTGTCCCGGGGCGAGCTCGACCATGTACATCGCGACCAGCACCAGGGCCGCACCGACGATGATCCGCGGTCCGAGGTGGTCTCCGCCGAGGGTCACGCCGAAGATGCCGGCGAAGACCGGCTCCATCGTCAGCACCACCGCGGTGCGGGTCGGTGCGAGGCGGGTCTGTGCCCAGGTCTGGATCAGGTACGCCAGCGTGGTTGCCGCAAGTGCGGTCAGCAGGATCGCGCCCCAGACCGCTGCGTCCGGGGGTGGCGCCAGGGTGCTCGGGGCGGCGATCACGATCGAGATCACCGCCACCGTGGTCAGCTGCACGACCGCAAGGCCCGCTGACTCGTACGACGACGACCACTCACCGAGGCCGACGATGTGCAGGCCGAAGGCAAGCGCGCAGACCAAGGTCAGCGCCTCGCCGCCGCCGATCGAGAAGCCGTGCAAGGAGATGAAGCCGAGCCCGACGGTGGCGAGGACGACCGCGGCCAGCGTCATCCGGTCGAGCCGGCGGCGCAGCAACACCGCAGCGCACAGCGGGGTGAACACGACGAAGAGCCCGGTGATGAAGCCGGAGATCGAGGCCGGGGTGTGCTGGAGCCCGATGGTCTGCGCGATGTATCCGCCACCGAGGGCAAGACCGAGTGCGATGCCGGCCCGCCAACCCTGTGCGTCGAGGGTCAGCACAGATCGCGGCCGGACCAGTGCCATCGCGATCGCCGCGATCGCGAACCGCCAGGCCAAGAAGTCCATCACCGGCATCCGCGTGACCGCATGCTTGACGATCACAAACGTCGAGCCCCACACGGCCGTGACCGCGACCAGCAGGAAGGTCGCGACCGTGGTCTTCGACGCCCTCGGTCCGGTCACTGGATCATTCTTGTTCGTTTCAGCACACATCGCGGCGTGCCGCGCAGCCGGCTGAGCGTGCACGTCACCCGCGGGCGACTGAATTCGAGGGCGTTGTGTGCTGAAACGGGCCGCTGGGTCGGGCCGGTCGAGTGTTGCGATGGTCGGCTTCGTCGTACCCTTCGCCTGCAGCGCGCCGACCAGCCGGGGAGTGACCGTTGATCGAGATGCACCTCGGTGACGACGACGAGTACGGCAGCGACGACGACGCCGGCGATTATTCGGTGTACTCCGGCCGCTGGCACCTGTTCTGGTCGCTGGTGTGGTCGACGCCGTCGCGCGATCGCGTCGCTTGTGCTGTCCCTCGCTTCGCTGACCATCATCCAGGCAGCTGACGAGATCGGTGAGGCTGCCCTGCTCGGCTCGCACAGCCGCAATCCGTCGAACCTGCTTCAGCTACGGGTCACCGCCGGAGTGCGGCTGGCGATCGCGCTGATCGCGATCGGCCTGGCGATCGCGGGGGCCACTCGTCTGCTCGCGCTCGACCGCGACGCGGACACAGCCGATGGGTCAGGGCCGGAGTCGACCGAGCCGCGGTGGATCCACGCAGTCGTCGGTGCGGCCTGCCTCACCGCGCTGATCGCGGCGTTGGTCAACCTCGTCTCGCTGATCTACGCGCTGCAGGCGACCACGCCGTCGGGCAACCCGTTCAGCTAGTGGGGCACTAGTTGTCGCGCAGCGACTTGAGCAAGGCGATGTCACTCGCCTGACCGTCGATGCCGCCCGGCGTCTCGACGATTACCGGCACCCCGCGGGTGGCCGGATGGCGGAACAGCTCGGCGAAGGGATCGGCACCGATCTGACCCGTGCCGATCGTGGCGTGCCGATCCCGCTTCGAACCCAGCCGGTCCTTGGAATCGTTGGCATGCACCAGCTTCAGCCGCCCGCGCCCTACCGCACGGACCAGCGCGTTGAGCATCGTGCGCACCCCGCCGGGTACGGCGATGTCGTGTCCGGCGGCAAAGGCGTGGCAGGTGTCGAGGCACACGCCAAGCCGCGGGTGCGACCCGAGTGCGGCGAAGAGTGGCTCGAGGTGGTCGACGGTTGCCGCGATCGGCTCGCCGCCACCTGCGCTCGGCTCGATCAGAAGGTCGGGGTCGTCGTCGCCGAGTGAGTCCAGGATCGGCAACAACAACTCGCGGATCGCGGCGATCGCATCGTCATGATTTGCCGACTCGATCGCCGCCCCGGCATGGAGCACCACACCGTGCGCGCCGAGCAGTGCACCGCGCGCTATTGAATGCCGCACCGCCTCGACCGATCGCTCCCGCGTCACGGTGGTCGGCGACGCGAGGTTGACCAGGTACGGCGTGTGCACGAAGACCGGAAGCCGCTCCTGGGCGCATCGTTCGGCGAACGTCGCGTCGGCGGCGACGGTGGGTCTGGGTTGGGCCCAGCTGCGCGGATTCGACGCGAACACCTGGATCGCCTCGGCGCCGACCCGCTCCGCATATGTCAGGCCGGACGGGCTTCCGGACGACGGGACATGGCAGCCGATCGGCGACGGCTTGCGCGGGGGCACCGCCTACTAGTACCAGTTGAGGACGATCGTCGTAC
>CAYNDD010000211.1:0-6017 GCA_964395425.1 uncultured Frankiaceae bacterium | reverse complement strand
CCGCACAGCATCGGCGCGACCGCGGTCCTGATGCTGCCGCGCCGCGCCGCCGACTCCGCGCACCAGCTCAGGTTGGCCGCCCGCGATGTCGGGTCATCGGCCTTCCGGCATGCGGTTCGACTCGCGGTCGTGCTGCCGGTCGCCGAAGCGCTGAGCCACGTGCTGCCGTGGCAGCGCGGCTACTGGGTGACCCTGACGGCGCTCGTCGTGCTCAAGCCCGACTACGCCGCGACCATGCAGCGCGGCATCGCCCGGGTGGCCGGCACCGGTCTCGGCGTGGTGCTCTCCGGCCTGCTGGTCGTCGCGATCCACCCGTCGGGGCTGGCCCTGACTCTGTTGCTGGCCCTGATGACCTGGGCGGCGTACACGACCTTCGGCGCGTCGTACGCGCTGTATTCCTTCGCCGTCACCGCCATCGTCGTCCTGCTCCTGACCCCGGTCGGCGGCAACGACCTGTCGACGGTCGCCGACCGCGGCCTCGACACCCTCGTCGGCGGCGCACTGGCCCTGCTCGCCTACGCGGTCTGGCCGACCTGGGAGCGCGCAACGCTGACCGCGTCGACAGACCGGTTGATCGGTGCACTCGCGACGTACGCCGATGCCGTGCTCGGGGCGTATCTCGATCCCGAATCGGCCGAGCGCGAGTCGGTCACCGCCGCCGCGTTGGCCGCCCGCCGCGCTCGGACTGCCGCCCAGGCCTCACTGACCCGCGCCGTTGCCGAGCCGGCTCGCGCGGGTGCGGACACCGTCACTGCGGCCGGCGTGCTCGCCGCGGCGCGGCGAATCGTCATCGCGCTGCACGCCTTGCGGGCCACCCTCGATGACGCGAGCGAGCACGTGGCGGTGCCCGAAGTGGCCGGGATGCGGCTGGCCGTGTCCGAGGCCCTGCGCGGGCTCGCTGCGCACGACGATCGGGCAGTGACCGGCTTGCGCGAGCGTCAACAGGAGCTCGACGCCGGCCCTGCGCACGACCTGACGAGCCTCGCGGCCCGACGCCGAGCGTTGCTCGCAGCACACCTCGACCCACTGGTCGACTCGGTCGACACCCTTGCCCACGTGATGAGCGCACGGACCTGACCGAAGTCGTTCAGCGCAACGCCCGCCCGGTCGACTCGCCGGATGCCGGCAGTTCGCCCGCGTCCTCAGCCGGCTGCGCCGCGCCGATGAACTCGGTGAGCGGCTCGCCGCTCACCACCCGGAATCGCACCGCGTTTCCGGCACCGCGGCGGGTTAGATCGGCGACCGGGAGCTCCCGGTCGGCCGCGAGGAACACCAGGTTGCCGGAGCGCCGCGCGCGCAGCACCGCAGGTTCCGCCAGCATCGCGACCGACCCGAACCCGTCCCGCAGCGTTGCCCCGACCACCCGGGTCAACGCGAACGGCGTCGCGTCCGAAAGGTTGCAGAGGTAGATGCCGCCGTCGCGCAGCAGCCGGCGGACCCGCTCGACGGCATCGACGGTGAACATCTCCGTCACCGTGTCGGGGCCGTCGTACACGTCACACACCACGACATCCACCGTCGACCGGCGAGCCCGCGACACGACCGCCAGCGCGTCGTCGATGCGCACGGTTGCGCCGCGAATCGAGCCGAGTGAGGCCGACAGCTGCGCGATCTCGGTCGAGCGCTCGACGATTCGCTGGCGCGACCCCGGATGCCGGGCAGCCAGCCAGCGCGGCACCGTGCACAGGCCGCCACCGAGATGCAGTGCCGACAGCGGCGTATCCCCCGGGCAGCAGGCGTCCAGAATGTGCCCGATCATCTGCACGTATTCGAACTCCAGGTGCAGCGGGTCGGTGCAGTCGACGTACGACTGCTCGGCACCGTCGACCAGCAACCACCAGCCGGACTCCCGGGTCGCGTCGCGCATGAGCTCGACCGTCACCCCAAGACCTCCGCGGGCTCGGCAATACCCCCGTCGGCGGCCGCACCGATCGAGGCGACCATGACCGCGACCACGCTGGCCCACTCCTGCCATCGCAACCGTTGATGCAGGAAGACCAGGCCTGACATCGCAGCCATCGCCGGCTCGAGCGACATCAGAACGCCGAACACCGCCGCCCGCAGCCGGCGCAGCGCAGCAATCTCGAGCGAATAGGGAATCGCCGATGACAACACCCCGACGGCAGCGCCTTTGCCGAGCACCGATGGCCGCAACAGGTGTCTCCCGCCGGCGATGACGCCATACGGCACGAGTACGACCGTTCCGACCCCCAGGGCGATCGCCAGTCCGGTCATGCCGTCGAACGCGCGACCGACCCGCTGCGCCACCAGGATGTACGTCGCCCAGCACGCACCCGCACCAGCGGCGAACGCGATCCCGGCGAGGTCGAGCCGGCCATTGCCGCCGGCCAGAAGCGCGACCCCGCCCGCCGCCAGCAGCGCCCACACGAAGTCGAGCGCTCGGCGCGATCCGACGATCGCGACGCCGAGCGGTCCGAGGTACTCCACCGTGACACCCACCCCGAGCGGCACCCGATCGATCGCGAGGTAGAACAAGCAGTTCATCAATGCGAGCACCAGGCCGAACCCGACCACCAGGACGAGGTCGGGTCGTGACCTGCCACGCACCCGCGGCCGAGCGAGGGCCAGCAAGAGGGCCGCCGACACGACCAGCCGCAACAGCACGGCACCGCCGACGCCAACGGCCGGGAACATCTTGATCGCGACCGCGGCGCCGCTCTGCACGCTCGCAATCGCGCCGACGACGAGCACGGGTGCCGGCACGACATCGGAGCGACCCACCCCGGAAGCCTCGCATCCGGCGCGAGTTTTCCACGACCCAGCACCAAGGCTCGCGCGTCCACAACCGCGGCCCGACCGAGCCAAGCCGGGAGTCGACAGCGCAGGCTCGACTCATGGCCGTCGATCGCGAGACCACTGATGCGGTCTGGACCGCGGCCCTCGCGCACGGCGGCGGGTGGTCGGACGGCGCGCTTCGGGCGATCTTCCTCGACCGTTCGCGTGCAGTGCTCCTGACGGTCGGGTTCGACGAGGGCACGGGCAGCGTCGACGAACTGTTCCTGCGTCACCTCGTCGCGACCGTCACCGATCTCGCCCTCGCGGGCGTCGTCTTCGCCGTGCTCCGGACCGACGGACGTCCGACCCGGGCCGACCGTCGGCTCTCGCGCGAGCTGAGGCAACGCCTGGCCGACGGGTCGACGCAGTTGCTCGACGTGATCGTCGTCAACAAGGAGACGGGGTGGTCAGCTGTTCAGAGCAAGGCCTTCAGCTCGGCCGCGGCTCGCTGCCCTGACCGAACGGCGCCGTCCATGTAGCCGTGCCAGTACGTCGCGGTCTCGGTGCCGGCCCAGTGGATCCGGCCGATCGGCACACCGACGTGCCGGCCGTACTCCCGCACCGTGCCCGGCGCAGCAATCGCAACCGGGCAACCGCGGGTCCACTCTTCCCGGCTCCAGTCCTGAACGACCACGGAGGTCGGCGTAGGAACCTTCTTGCCCTTGTTGAAGTACGCCGCGAAGTTGCCGAGGACCGCATGCGTGAGGGCCTCCGGGCGACCGGTGTATTTCCGGGCCTCGTCGCCACCGACGAAGCCGAGCAGACCACCGATCGTCCCGTCCTCCGGCGACACGTCGAAAGTGGTCTTCGCCGGACCGACCGTGCTCACCGCGGCCCCGGTCAAGCCGTGGTGGCGCCACCAGGGCTCGTGGAAGAACGCCTCGACCTTGATCAGGGTGCCTTGCGGGAGCCGTTGCATGAGGCCGTCGCGAAGGGCCGGCAGGCCCGGGTCGAAGTCGATCCGCAGCGCGAGCGTCGGCGGCACCGCCACCACGACGTACTTAGCCCGGGCCGTCACCCGATCCGACATGACAGTCACGCCGTGCTTGCGGTGAGCGATCGAGCGCACCGGCGAGCTCAGCACGACGTGCTGTTGGCCGATGTGCTCGGCGAGCCGGATCGAGATGACCTGAGAGCCCTCGACGAATCGCTTCGCCTGTGCCCCGCCTCGAGTGTTGATCAGCCGCTCGACCGTGCCCTTCCCGTGGCCGTCGGTCGCGGTCGCGATGTAGGCGAGCGTGTAGAGCAACGAACACTCCCGCGCCTCCGCCCCAACCAGCGACTCGAACAACGCCGAGATCAGCTTGGACAACTTCGGGTACGCCGGATGCGAGGTGTTCGCCTGCAACCAGGTCTGCAAAGTCTGCTGATCCCACTCGAGCGCGTGCTTCGCCTTCCACGGCTCGCCGACCGGGATCGTGGCCGCCATGCTGTCGAGCGACAGCACGACGTTGATCAGGTCGGACTCGATGACCGGGTCCGGTGGCGCGGTGCCGGTCAGGCCCTTGTCGCTGTATCGGGTGACCGTGCCGTCGAAGTAGACCTGGTCACCGTGGTCGGGTTGGGCGAATGCGTGCACGTTCATCTGGTCGGCGAGCTTCGCGATCTCGGTCTGGGTCGGGCCGATCCAGGTGCCGCCGAGGTCGCCGTGATAGCCGTGCGGCAGCGGGTGGTTGAGGGTGCGGCCGCCGACCCGGTCACGAGCCTCGAGCACCAGCACCGAGTGCCCTGCACGCCGCAGCTCACGGGCGGCGGTCAGACCAGCGAGACCGGCGCCCACGACCACGACGTCCACGTCGCGGTTCGCAGCGCGGGCGGACGTCGCGGGCGCGGCGACGGCCGGCCGGCCGGCAGCCGCGATCGTAGCGCCGGCAACTGACAACCCGGCAGCTCCGCGCAACAACCCTCGGCGACTGATGTCGCTCATCGACGGACCGGCTCCCTTCCAGGCACTACCCGTGGCGCGGTGACCCTCAGCGCATCGACCACTCCCGACCGCCGCTCACGCAGTACGGCACGAGCGATTCGCTTGGCATCGATGCCGGCCTCGCGGAACGCTCCACTGACCGGATTGGTGAAGCCGGTGAACCACAGGTTGGGCGCACCCGTGCCGGTGTGCCGCCCGCGCACTGCCGGCCTGCCCTCGGCGGTGAGCACTCCGAGATGACCGACCAGCGGAGCGAGCGCCCGCTGGTAGCCGGTGGCAGCAATGACCGCGTCGACGACGAGGGTCTCGCCGTCGGCGAGCAGCACGCGGTCGCCCTCGAACCCGACGACCGCTGCGACGATGCTGACCTTCCCGGCTTTCAGCGCCTCGAGAAAACCCATATCCACCAGGGGGATCGCACCGTCGCGCTGCACGCGCTTGTAGATCCCTTCGGTCGGCGTCTCAAGACCGAACTCGGCGAGGTCACCGACCGTGAGCTTGCGGAGCTGGCGCGCGATCGCGTCGAACACCGGCACCGGAAGGTGACGGAACAACACGCCGAGCACGGGGTTAGCGATGCCGTTCTGCTGCCGGAAGACGATGTGCGGTGGCGTCCGCACCGAGACCTTCACACTGCGCGCACCCGTCTCGATCAGGTCGAGCGCGATCTCGGCGCCGGTGTTGCCCACTCCGACGACCAGGACGTCCTTACCGACGTACGGCGTGGCGTTGCGGTAGTCGCGGGCATGCAAGAGCTCGCCGGTGTAGCCGTCCACGCCGGGCCAGTCCGGAATCGCGGGCGTGTGGTTGTAGCCGGTGGCGACCACGACGTACGTCGCGGTCAGATCTCCGTGCGGGCTGCTGAGCACCCAGGAATCGCCGACCCGGTCGATCTGGGTGATCGCGGTGTTGAGCTGCACGTCGAGGTTGTGGTGCGAGGTGTATGCCTCGAGGTAGCGAACGACGTCGTCGCGCCCGACCCACTTGCCGTAGCGCCGCGGGATCCGTAGCCCGGGAAGCCCGGACAGCCAACGGACGGTGTGCAGGTGCAGTCGCTCGTAGTGCGCGCGCCAGGCAGAGCCGACCGAGTCCGCGCGATCGACGACAACCGTTTCGACCCCGCCGCGTTGCAACATCGCCGCGGCGGCGAGGCCTCCTGGGCCCGCACCGATGACAACGGCTTCAGGCATCGCGTCGCCCTCCGTGGGTCGGCAGTGGGGGAAGTTCGCCCCTCAGCCTCCCGCACTGCGACGGCGCAGGTCTCGAGCAGCCCCTCTCATGACCTTCTTCAGCA
>CAYNDD010000210.1:0-6025 GCA_964395425.1 uncultured Frankiaceae bacterium | reverse complement strand
ACCGGTTCGCCGCCGGCCAGCGGGTGACTCACACCTTCGCAACCTCGGGAGAGTACGAAGTGCTGCTCAGTGCGGCCGGGCCGGACGACTCGGCCGGCGCCGCCAGCCCGCTGTTCATCACCGTGGGCACAGCCACCTCTTCACCGTCGCAGTCGCCGAGCCCGGGTTCGAGCGGCTCGCGGTCGCCGAGCACCAGCGCGGACCCGACCGCGACCTCGCATCCGACGGCCACGCCCAGCGGTCAGGGGTCCGGTTCACCGTCCGGCTCGCCGCATCCGGGTGGGAGCGCGACCGACGGCAGTGGTCCGACCCCGAGCGCGGGGGCGAGCGCCTCGGTGCGGCCGACCCCACCGGCCAACCCTGGTCAGCTCCCGGTCGTCAGCGGGCGGCTGGTCGGCGAGGGGGTGGCCCTGCTGACCACATCCGGCGCGTCGTCGGCGCAGGCTCAGAGCGACGCGATCCCGTCAGCGCGGATGTCGACCGGCTGGCGCGTGACGACCGCGACCGGCTCGGTGCTGGCGATAATGCTGTTGTTCGGGTTGGGTGCCGCCCGCGAGCTGCGCTGGTCGAGAACGGGGTCGAAGACGTGGGTGCGACGGCATTGAGGACACCGTGACCCACGGCATCGAACAGGCGATCTTCGACGTCGCCCGATCACTCGAGGTGCCGGTGCTCATCCTCGCCCTGCTCGCGCTCGCCGCGGTGATCGTCGAGATCGGCGCGTTCGCGGTCGAGCTGCGGACCCGGCAGCGCCGGCGGTTCTCGATGCTGTCGACCGCGGCTGCCGACGCCCGCAAGGCGATCGCAGCCGGTGACCGCGGCGCGGCCACCACGGCGCTCGACCACGTCGCGTGGAGCGCGGCGATGGCCGGCACGCTGGAGACCATCGCCGACCAGGCGGGTGAGCCCGGGGCGGACACCCGCTTGGCGAAGGCACTGGCCGACTTCGACTTCGGCTCGCAGCGGCGGCTCGCGCGGACTCGACTGCTCGTGCGAGCCGGACCGGCGCTGGGCTTGATGGGCACGCTGATCCCGCTCTCGCCGGCCTTGGACGGCCTGGCCAAGGGCAACGTCAACCAGCTCAGCCAGAACCTCCGGGTGGCGTTCAGCGTCACGGTGCTCGGGCTGCTGGTCGGCGCGATCGCCTTCGCGCTGTCGCTCTATCGCGACCGGATGTACGGCCAGGACCTGTCGGACCTGGAGTACGTCGCCGCCGTACTGACCGACGAGCAGCCGGCCCGGGCGGAGCACCGGTCATGATCGCGGTGACGCCGCGGGCGCGGCTGCGCGAAGACCGCGCCGGGGATCCGCTCGACGGCCTGGTCAACCTGTTCGACCTCGGCATCGTGCTGGCGGTCGCGTTCCTGCTCGCTGCTCTCGCCTCGCTGAACCTGACCAAGGAGCTCACCAAGAACGGCCTTCATCCGGTGGCGCCGGGCACGATCACGATCGCTCCGGGCCAGACCGTGCACACCTTGCCCTCGCCGGGTGCCCGCACCATCGGGCCGGGCGTCAAGGTCGGCACGGTCTACCGCCTGCCGTCGGGCAAGCTCGTGTATGTGACCGGTACGCCGAAGTGACCGGCCGGCTGGGCGCCGGGCGATGACGTTCATCTGGCGGGGGCTGCGCCAGGCGTGGCACCTGATCGTCACCGGCGATCCGAACCTCCGGCACCTCACCTGGATCACCCTTGACGTCGCGATCGTGGCGACCGTGGTTGCGGTCGCGATCGGGTTGCCGCTCGGCCTGGCACTCGGGCTCGGCCGGTTCCGCGGTCGGCAGGCCGGCATCATCCTGGCCAACGCCGGCCTCGGCCTGCCGCCGGTGATGGTGGGTTTGATCCTGGCACTGTTGATGTTTCCGGCCGCGCCGCTCGGCCGCTTCCACCTGCTCTTCACCCTGCACGGGGTCTACATTGCGCAGTCGCTGCTGTCGTTCCCGATCATCGTGGCGCTCAGCTGCTCGGCGGTGCGCGCGGTGCCACCCGGCCTGATCGAGCAGGCCAGGGCATTCGACGCCGGCCGGTTGCAGATCTGGGCGCTCGCGGTCCGCGAGGCCCGGGTCGGCATCCTGACCGCGGTGATCGCGGCGGTCGGGTCGGCGCTGTCAGAGGTCGGCGCGGTCGTCCTCGTCGGCGGCAACATCTATGGCAACGACCAGACGCTGGCCAGCGCGACGATCTTCGCGGTCGACCAGGCGCAGTTCGGCTACGCGATGGCGATCGGCATCATCCTGCTCGGCCTGATCCTCGTCGTCGCAGCCGTGCTGACCCTGATCCAGCAGGGGTCGGGGCACCGGGTCCGGATCCGGCCACCGTCGTGAGCACACCGATCGCCGCACCGCGGCCGCTGTTGCGCGTGACCTCTGTCGGCGTACGACGTGGCGGTGCGGACATCCTGCACGAGGTCAGCCTCGACGTCGCACCCGGCGAGGTCCTCGCCGTGCTCGGGCCGAACGGCGCGGGCAAGAGCACCCTGCTGGCGGCCATGGGCGGCGGGCTGAAGCCGTCGACCGGCGGGATCGAGCGCTCCGGCCGGGTGGCCACTGCCATGCAGTCGCCCGACCTCGCCCGCCGCAGCGCGCGTGCCAACGTCGAAGTGGCGCTCGCCTGGTGGGGCGTGCCGAGGCGGGAGCGCCGGGACCGCGCCGCGGAGGCGCTGGCGGCGATGCACGCCGACCACCTGGCCGACCGGCCGACCGTGGCGATGTCGGGCGGTGAACGCCGGCGGGTCCACATTGCCCGCGCGCTGGCGTTGCGGCCGGACGTCCTGCTGCTCGACGAGCCGTTCGCCGGGCTCGACCAGGTCAGCCGCGGCGCGCTGCTCGACGACACCGCGTCCGCGCTGCGGGGCGGCGCGGGGGCCGTGGTGCTCGTCGTCCACGACCGGGCCGAAGCGTGGGCGCTGGCAAACCGGCTGGTCGTGCTGATCGAGGGCCGGGTCGCCGCAGAGGGCCCGCCACGCGAGGTGCTCGAGGCGCCGCCCAGTGCGCAAGTCGCGCGGTTTCTGGGCTTTACCGGAGAGCTCCGGGACGGGGCCGAGATCGTGCTCACCCGGTCAAGCCAGGTGCAGCTCGACCCGCAGGGTGAGATCACGGCCACCGTCGTACGGCTGATCCCCTTGGAGGACGGCGCACGCGCCGAGCTGGAGACCCCGACCGGGCACCTGTCAGCAATGGTGGGGTATCCGGGGCCGAACGTCGGCGACGCAGTCCGGGTGCGAGTCGAGACGAGCGTGCGGTTTCCGCTCGATCACCAATATGGTGAGGCCCGTGGCTGAGCTGCTGCGGATCGGAGAGGTGTCGAAGGCCCTCGGCGTCAGCATCGACACGCTTCGGCGATGGGAGGCCGACGGCCGGGTGAAGTTCGTCCGGCGCGGCAATCAGCGGATGCTTCCGGCCTCCCAGCTCGGCAAGCTCCTGCGGTCTCAGACCGGGTCGACCAACCGGTCGAGCGCCCGCAACCGGCTGAGCGGGGTGGTGGTCTCGGTCGACCGCGACGGGGTGATGGCCAAGGTCGAGATGGCCTGCGGCGACTTCCGGATCGTGTCGCTGATGAGCCGGGAGGCTGCCGACGACCTCAAGCTCGAGCCGGGCGTGTTCGCCACCGCGGTGGTGAAGGCGACGAACGTGATCGTCGATCGATGACCGCGCCGCGTCGGTAGCGGTACGCCGGGTCAGTCAGACCGGCTGGGCGACCGGCTCGGCGCACTCCGCGACCGATGACTCGGACGATGGAGGGTCGGCCACGGGGGGCGCGGAATGGGTCACCCGCATCACCAGGATGACCGCGCCGAGGAGCAGCACCAGGTCGCCGACACTCAGCATGTTGCGCAGCGGCAACCACGACGGCGTCACCATGATGTCGCCGAGCCAGCTCAGGTGCGGGTGGCTGAGCACACCGGAGTTCTGAAACCCGACCCGCGGTTTGATGCCGGCTTCGCGAAGGGCGCGGGCCGAAGCCGGGAGAGTGCCGTCGTTGAGGGCGATCGCGAGCGCGTTCGCGCCGGCGCCGAGTGCAATCACGATCATGCCGGGCACCGCCCGGTTGACCCAGACCACGGCGGCCAGCATGGCGTAGGTCGCGAGGTGCAGACCGACCGCGATCGGGTGTGGCATCGCCGGCCAGATCGTGATCACGAAGACCTGTACCGCGAGTGCTGCGATCGCCAGCGGCACCCATCGGAGCTTGATCTCGGCGAGCCGGCGCAGGTTGCCACCGGTGAGCGGCACGAGGACGACGATCAGAAGCGCGCAGAATCCGAGGAACATGTCACAGCGCCTGCAGCTTCGCGCGGCTGGCGGCTGCCACCGGCGGTACGGCGCGCTGACCGAGCCAGGCGTTCAGCGCGTCGGCCGTCAACGGCCGGGCCAGCCGGTAGCCCTGAATCGTGTCGCAGTCGATCGAGGTGAGCAGCGCCCAGGCCTCATCCGTCTCGACGCCTTCGGCGGTGACCGAGAGCCCGAAGCGGTGACCGAGGTCCACGATCGCCCTCACGATGATCTCGTCCTTGGGGCTCTCGCCGAGCTCGGCGACGAATGACTTGTCGATCTTGATCTCGTCGACCGGCAGTGTCTTCAAGTAGGCCATCGAGGAGTAGCCCGTGCCGAAGTCGTCGATGGCGATCTTGCAGCCCATCCGCCGCAGTCGCGCCAGCTGTCGAAGGCTCTGCTCGCGCTGGCTGACCATGTCCGACTCGGTGATCTCGAGGGTCAGCCACTTCGGGTCGACGCCACCGCGCACGAGCGCGCCCTCGATCCGATCGATGAACCGCACGTCGTGCATGGTTCGCGGTGAGACGTTCATCGACAGCCCGATCTCCTGACCGGCCCGGTGCCAGACCGAGAGATGGTCGAGCGACTGCTCGAGCAGCGCATAGGTCAGCGTGTCGAGCATCCCGGCGCCTTCGGCGATGTCGAGGAACTCGCCCGGGGCCAGCACGCCGGCATGCGCATGACGCCAGCGGGCCAGGGCCTCGACCCCGACGATCTCGCCGGTGACGGCGTCACACATCGGCTGGAACAGCGGGAACACCTCACCGGACTCGATGCCACGATGAAGGTCGCCGACCAGCGAGAGTCGCTCGACCGAGTGGTCGTCCCGGGTGCCGTCGTAGACCATGATGCTGCCGCGCGCGGTCTTGGCGTCGTACAACGCGACGTCGGCCCGCTTGAGCAGCAGGTCTTCGTCCGCGCCGTCGCGCGGGGCCAGCGCGATGCCGACACTGCACTGTGCCGACAGGTCGGCACCGGCCATCGGAAACGTCGAGTCGAACGCCTCGCGCAGTCGCGCCGCAACGTCCACGGCGGCCGCTTCGGTGTCGATGTGATACGCCAGGATGGCGAACTCGTCACCACCGAGACGGGCGATGAAGTCGCCGTTGCGCAGCGCCCCTCTCAACCGGGAGGAGACCTCGACCAGCAGCCGGTCACCGGCGTAGTGGCCGAGGGTGTCGTTGATGTCCTTGAAGTGGTCGAGGTCGACCAGCATGACCGCGACCGGGACTTGCGCGAGGTCCTCGCAAGCCTGCTTGAGCCGCAGGAGCAGCGAGGTCCGGTTGGGCAGCTCGGTCAGCGCGTCGTGCAGCGCTTCGTGTTCCCGTTCGGAGGCCAGCCGCGCGCTTCGGTGGACCGCGATTAGCGGGACCATGAGCAACGGCAGTGCGGCCACCGACCACGCAAGGGACTGGGCGACCACCGGTGCGAGGGCGAGAAGGACGCCGTCGGTCGGCAGGTGCGAGCGGAAGTCCGCGAAGACGAGGCGACGCAGCGGCATCCGGGTTGCGATCGCTACGGCAACGCCTGTGAGCCCGTTGTTGAGGACGAAGAACGCGGCACAGCTCAGGAGCGCGGCCGGCAGTTGGGTCGGGGTCAGCGCGGTCGGGTGTCCGAACACGGACTGACCGATGAGGGCCACGAACACGGCACGAGTCGCGAGCAGCGCGATCGTGTACTGGCTGACGTTGAAGATCAGGCGGTCCCAGGCGCGGCGCTTGCGGGCTTCGTCGACGAACAGCGCGACCGCCTG
>CAYNDD010000209.1:0-6130 GCA_964395425.1 uncultured Frankiaceae bacterium | reverse complement strand
CCGGACCGGAGTCCGAGCCGACGGTCATCCATCTACGGTCGCCGTTGCCGACGACCTCTAGCGGTCTACCCGGAAGCTCGGGCGGGCCGCCCTCGAACGCTTCCTGTCTGACCTTGCTCCAGGTGGGGTTTGCCAAGCCGCTCGAGTCACCCCGAACGCTGGTGGGCTCTTACCCCACCGTTTCACCCTTACCCGGCGACCGGAGCCGCCGGGCGGTCTGTTTTCTGTGGCACTGTCCCGCGGGTCACCCCGGGTCGGTGTTGCCGACCACCCTGCCCTTCGGAGCCCGGACTTTCCTCGGCGACGTCTCCGTGGAAACGTCGCCGCGACCGTCCGGCCAACTCGTCCGCCACGATCAGGGTACGGCGAAGATCAGCGCCGAGCCAGCGCCGCTTACGCTCGGGGGAAGTCAACGACGGGGCGCCCGTAAGTGGCGCCCACTCCACGAGGAGCTCAGGACCCCATGGCATTGACACTTGGCAGCGCGATTCCCGACGTCGAGCTGAAGACGATCCGCGGCGGGAAACCCGAGGCAGTACGATCCGGCGACGTTCTCGGCAAGGGCAAGGTCGTCCTGGTCGCCGTACCCGGCGCCTTCACCCCGACCTGCTCGAACATCCACCTTCCCGGCTATGTCCAGCGCGCCGACGAGCTGTTTTCGAAAGGCGTCGACACGATCGCGTGCATCTCGGTCAACGACGCCTGGGTCATGGACGCGTGGGGCGCGAATCAGGGCGTCGGAGACAAGATCGTGATGCTGGCCGACGGCAACGGGGAGTTCACCGAGGCGATGGGCCTGGCGATCGACCTCAGCGGAGGCGGCCTCGGTCGCCGCTCGGCCCGCTACGCGGCGGTGATCGAAGACGGCGTGCTCACCAGCCTCGAGGTGGAGGAGAAGCCCGGCGTCGACGCATCCAGCTGCGACAACGTCCTGACCAAGGTCTGACGCGGACGGCCTCTCACCGTTTCAGCACACAACGCTCGTCGCGGCGGCCGGCAAAAGCGGACGCGCAGTGCGGGACCTGCCGACACGGCGCGGCCGGGCGCGGCGTTGTGTGCTGAAACGGGGGCCGGCCGAGTTGCGGCCGAACCACCAGCGGCGCCGGGAGATGTGAGACTCACCAAGTGAGACGACGACGCCTCGAGGTCACCACGCTGGTCGACGCGTACGGCGCGCACCGACTACAGGTCGGCGAGTGGTTTGCGCCACCGGGCGAGGAGCCACGGCCCACCGTCGTTCTCATTCACGGCGGCTTCTGGGGCACCGACTACGATCGCGACCTCGAGCTGCCGGTCGCGATGGACCTCGCCGAGCAGGGCTACCTCTGCTGGAACATCGATTACCGCTCCGGGGCCGAACCGTGGCCCGCAACGCTGAGCGACGTTGCCATCGCCTACGACCACCTGACCCGCGGCGCATTCGCCCACCGGGTCGACACCAGCCGGGTCGCGGTCGTCGGGCACTCGGCCGGCGGCCACCTGGCCGCCTGGCTCGCCTCGCGCCACCGACTCCCGCCCGATGCGCCGGGTTACCACCCGGACCCGCTCCGCCCGGCGCTCGCGATCCCGCAGGCCGGGGTGGTCGCCCTGTCCGCGGCGGCCGAGGCGAAGCTCGGCCGCGGTGCGGTGCACGCGCTGCTCGGCGGACTGCCCTCCGCCGTACCGGACCGGTACGCCGTCGCCGACCCGTTGCTGCTGCTGCCGACCGGGGTCCGCTCGGTGTTGATCCACAGCCGGCGCGACCGGCTGGTCCCGCTCAGCCAGAGCCAGCGCTACGTCGAGAAGGCCACCGGGGCCGGCGACGACTGCCGGCTCGAGGTGGTCAGGGGCGACCACTTCGTGCACCTCGACCCGAAGAGCGAAGGCTGCCAGGTGCTGCGCGACACCCTCGCGACGATGGGCAGCTAGCGCCCGACACCGTCAGCCGACGCCGATGACCTTCAAGGACAGCCACAACGCCGCGGTCGAGCCGACGATCGCGATCGGCACGGTGACAGCGCCGAAGCGGGTGAAATCACCAATGGTCGGCACGCCGTCGACGCCGGCGACCGCGCGACGCCATAACAAGGTCGCCAGCGACCCCGGGTAGGTCAGGTTGGGGCCGATGTCGACGCCGATCAGCACCGCGAGCGCCGGGCCTACTCCCCCGACGGCGGCAATCGGCAGCAGGAGCAACGTCGCGGGCAGGTTGTTCATCAGGTTCGACAGGACCGCCGCGACCGCCGCGAAGCCGAGCAGCGAGAGGAAACCGGTGCCCGCGGGCACCAGGTGGGTGACGACTCGACCCAGGCCGTTCGTGGACACCGCACGGACCACGATGCCCAGCCCGAGCACGAACAAGCAGAAGGACGGCGACGTCGACCGCACGATCCCCACGACGCCCATACGCCGGCCGATCAGCTGCCGGACTGCGAGCACCACCGCCCCTGCAGTCGCAACCCACACCGGCGCGATCCCGGCAAACGACGCGACCGCGAACCCCACCACCGTCACTGCGACCACGGTCGTTGCGAACACCGGCAGTCGCGGCGACTCCTCGTCACCCGGTGCGAGGGCCGCCGAGAAGTCGGCCCGGAAGACCGTGCGCACTCCGCCGACCTCCACCCCGATCGCCACCAGCCAGGGCAGCGCCATCAACGCAGCAAACCGGCCGAAGGACACCGGGACGACGGCGAAGGCCAGCAGGTTCGTCAGGTTGGACACCGGGAGCAGCAGTGACGCCGAGTTGGCCAGATGCGCGGTCGCATACAGATGCGGGCGGGGCGCTGCGCGGTTGGCGCGCAGCGTCGCGACGACGACCGGGGTCAACAGCACCACCGTCGTGTCGAGCGACAGCAACGCAGTCGTCGCCGAAGCCACCCCGACGACTGCGAGCAACAGCCGCGACGACGAGCGCCTCGATCCACGGTTCATCAGCCCGCCAAGAGCGCGAAACACTCCCTCGTCATCGCAACACTCGGCGATCACCAACACCGCGGCCAGGAAACCGACCACCGGCCCGAGCTGCTCAACCTCGACCTTCGCGGCGTGGAACGACACCGCGCCGACCGCGAGCAGCAGCCCGACCGCGGGCACCGCGACCACCAGCTCCGGCAGGCCGTTCGGCCGCCGTACCGCGGTCACAAGCATCGCGACCAGCGCCAGCAACGCGAGTGCTTCGTGCACTGCCGTCAGCGATGCGAACCGGTGGCGAGATCCCCCAAGTGGCTGGTGTCGTTCATCCCGCGGACCACGGACGCCCGGTCGGTGTACCAGTCGATCATCGACACCGACGCCGGATCCAGGTGCAGCCGGAAGACCGCGTCCATCGGCGCATCGAGCGCGTCGCGCAGCATCAGCTTGATCGGCGTCACATGGGAGACCACGACAACGGTCTTCCCCGGGTACGACGACACCACTCGCTCGCGGGCCGCCGCGACCCGTTCCGCGGTTGCCGCCATGCTCTCGCCGCCCGGCGGCGCGATCCGGGGATCGTCGAGCCACGCCTGTAGCCGGGCGCCGTGCTCCTTGGCGAGCTCGGCGAAGGTCGAGCCCTCCCATTCGCCGAAGTCGGACTCGGCGAATCCGTCATCAACTGTCACGTCGACGCCCAGCGCGGCACTGATCGCCGCCGCAGTCTGCCGGGTGCGCCGAAGCGGCGACGACACGATCGCGTCGACCCCGAGACCGGACAGCGCCTTCGCAACCGCGGCCGCCTGGGCCTCGCCGCGCTCGGTCAGGGCGGCATCGCCGTGGCCGCTGAAGCGCCGCTCGACCGACAGCGGCGTCTCGCCGTGGCGGACCAGGATCGCGGCGGTCGGCGAGCCGGGCGGCCCGCCCCAGCCATACAGCGAGTTGCGCGCCGGGGCCGGGGCGGCGGCCGGTTCCCGCGGCGGACCGGCGCCGCGTGGCCGCCACTCGCGCCCGGCCGCCTGGTCGTCCATCGCCTCGTTGGCGAGCCGGTCGGCGTACCCGTTCTGCGCCCGCGGCACGTGGACGAACCGCACCGCCGGGAACTGCCTGATGAAGCCGGCCGCGCTGCCGGCCAGCACCTTCATGTCGGGGTGCTTGACCTTCCAGCGGCTGCTCATCTGCTCGACCACGAGCTTCGAGTCCATCCGGACCTCGACGTCGTCGGCACCGAGGTCGAGCGCAGCCTCGAGGCCCGCGATCAGTCCGCGATACTCCGCGACGTTGTTGCTCGCGACCCCGATCCCGGCCGCGATCTCGCGCAGCACCTCGCCGGAGTCGGCGTCGCGGACGAGGGCGCCGAAGCCGGCCGGGCCGGGGTTGCCGCGCGAGCCGCCATCCGCCTCGACGATGACCCGACGGGCGGCGGTCACAGCCCGGACTCGGCGGTGCGGATCAGGATCCGCCGGCACTCCTCGCAGCGCACGACGTCGTCGGCCGGCGCATCGCGCAGGTTGTTGAGGTCGGTCGTGTTGAGCTGAAGGTGGCAGCCCTCGCACCGACCACGATGCAGCGCCGCCGCGCCGACCCCGCCGGAGGACGCCCGCAGCTTCTCGTACAACGCGACCAGGTCGTCCGGCAGCGTCGCCGCCAGTTCGGCCCGCTGCGCGCGTGACTTCTCCACCTCGGAGTCGATCTCGGCCCAGGCCGCATCGCGGGTGCGCTCGGCCCCGGCGAGCGAGGACGTGACCTGCTCCTGCTCGGCGCGCAGCGCCTTCAGCCGCGCCTCGATCCCCTCACGCTGTTCCATGACCTCGAGCTCGGCATCCTCGAGATCCGACTGCCGCCGATGCAGCGACTCGATCTCGGACTGCAAGTTCTCAAGCTCGCGCGGCGAGCCCACCTGGCCGCTGTCGAGACGCTGCTGGTCCCGCTCCATCCGGTTCCGGACCATCTCGACGTCCGCGTCGACCCGCGCCTGCTCACGACCGAGGTCGCTGTCCTCGGTCTCGGCCCGGACGATGTCGTCGGCGATCTCATCGCTGCGGGCCTGAAGCGAGTCGATGGTCGCGAGCTCGGGCAGGGTGGCCCGACGACGCACCAGGCGGTCGAGCGCAGAGTCGAGCACCTGGACATCGAGGAGTCGGAGCTGGTCCTCGGGTGCGGCTTTCACGGTTCCTCTGGCGAGTGGGCGTGCAGGGTCCACGGGTCGGTGACGATGGTTGACGATCTGGTCACCACGTTAGTGCCCGCCGCGAGCAGGTCGTCGGCAAGGAGCGCAGCGGCCTGCTCCACCCACGGCTGCTCGGTCGCCCAGTGCGCGGCGTCGACGAGCGCGATGTCGAGGTCCGCGAGCGCCTCGGAGCTGCGGTGGTGCTTCAGATCGGCGGTCAGGAGTACGTCGGCGCCGGCTGCCTCGGCGGCCTCCGCGAGCTCACCGCCCGATCCGCCGCAGACCGCGACGCTCGCGATCCGCCGATCCGGGTCGCCGCCGGCCCGCAGTCCCCACACCGTCGCCGGCAGCGCCCCCGCGGCCAGCGCGAGGAACTGCCCCAGCGTCGTGGGCTCCACAAGCTGACCGATCCGCCCGAGGCCGCGCTCGACGGTCGCGTCGATCGGCCGCACTTCGGCAAGGCCGAGTACGCCGGCCAAAGCGTCACTCACACCCGGATCGGCGACATCGGCGTTGGTGTGGGCGACGTACAGCCCGATCCCGCTCGTGATCAGCCGGTGCACCACCCGGCCCTTCGCCGTCGTCGCGGCCACCGAGTCGGTGCCGCCGAGGAACAACGGATGGTGGGTGACCAGCAGCTGCACCCCGCCGGCGACCGCCTCGTCGACCACCACTTCGACCGGGTCGACCGCGAACAGCACGGCCTGGACCTCGGCAAGGGGATCGCCGCAGACCAGGCCGACCGAGTCCCACTCCGCAGCCCAGCTCGGGTCGTACCGGTGTTCGAGGGCGGCGACCACATCGGCGATCGCCGCCATCAGCTCCCCACCAGCCGGGCCAGCGCCGCACGGACCGACCCGGGTCGCTCAAACCATGGGAAGTGCCCGGCGCCCTCGACGATCTCGACCCATGCGCCGGGTATCACCGCGGCGGTGTCGTGTGCGGCGGAGACCGGGATCGGGCTGCGCCCCCCGGCCACCACTCCGACCGGCACCGAGACGGTCGGCAATGCGGCCTCGAGCGCCGGCAACCGCTCTCGGATCGAGTCGAAGCACTCCGCGTACGCCG
>CAYNDD010000208.1:2782-6141 GCA_964395425.1 uncultured Frankiaceae bacterium | reverse complement strand
AGTCGGCGGCGCGGCGCGGCAGCATCAGGACCGCGGTCGCGCCGATGCTGTGCGGCAGGACCAGCCGCCGGACTCCGGCCAGCCCGCTGGTCAGCCGGTCGACCGCACGGAGCTGGCCGAGCAACGCCGACGCACGCGCGGCGACGTACCGGTCGGGGGTGCCGGCGCGTCCGGGCGCCGCAGTCTCCCGCCGGACCCGGAGCGCATCGACCAGACCTTCGAGCGTCGGGTCCTCGGGTGGCGCCTGCAGCCCGGCCGCGATCGCGCTGCTCACCCGGTGCAACCAGGCGCCCACCGCGCGGCGGACGTCGTCGACCGTCGCGACGTCCGGGAAGCTGGCCAGCGCCAACAGCTCGAGCCGGATCCGGTCCGCCTCGTCGGCGAGCCCGCGCAACAGCTCGACGTCCTCGCTCGGCGTGCGACGGCTGAGCAGCGCGGAGGACCGGGCCGCCTCGCTCACCGAAGTCAGGGTCGACCGGGCCGGGTCGGTCGCGAGCGCGGCCAGGTCGGCGTAGGCGCCGGCCAGGGTGCGGCGCTCGGCAACGAACCGTTCGGGTGGGCGGATCACTGCGGCGAGCAGGCCTTGGAACCCACCGCCGGCCAGCACCCAGCCGGCGTGCACGGCCGCGGACGGCACCGACGACGGGAACCGCCCGAACACGACCAGGCCGATCACCGCCTGGGTGCCGACCAGGCTTGCCTCCCGACCCAGTACGACGACGATGCCGGCTGCGAACCCCCAGACCACGAGGGCGGCGAGGGTCGGGCCGAGATGTCCGGCGACCAGTCCGCCGACGAAGGTGCTGACCCCCATGCCCAGCGCGGTCGCCAGCATGGTGGGTGCGCGCGAACGGAAGCCGCCGCCCAAGCCGGCGACGCCGGCCGGGAGTGCGCCGGCGGCCGCGATCGCGCCCTCGGCCGGATGTCCCAGCGCCGCTCCGAGTCCGAACGGGATCGTGACCCCCGCCGCGGCGCGAACCGCGATCAGCGGTGCGAAGCCGGCTCGGTCGACGGCGACCGCACTCAGCACGGCAGCCCGGAGCCCGCCGGGGGAGCTCACTCGGTCAGCAGCCTCGGTTCGAGCACGGTTTCGCGCACCTCGCCGGCGCCGGTTCGTTCGACCCGGTATCCCTTGGCGCCCTCGACCTCGCTGAGCACCTCGTTCAACGCGGTGCCGATGTAGTGCAGCCCGACCCCGTTGTCCGTCGCGAAACCGTCCGGCAGCGTCTCGTCGGCGACCAGCCGGTGCAGGAGCGGGCGGCGCTGGGCTTCGGTGTCGTAGTGGACGCCGTTGGAGTAGGGCAGCAGGCCGAGCCCGTTGGTGACCGGCCGAAGCTCCAGCCCGAACGAGTCGGTGGTGCCGCCGACGTGCCAGCACAGTGAGCCGGCCGACACGCCGGCGAGCACGATGCCGCGTTCCCAGACCTCGCGGAAGACGGTGTCGAGTCCGTGCGCCCGCCATACCGCCAGCAGGTTGGCGACCGACCCGCCGCCGACCCAGATCACGTCCTGTGCGAGCAGGTGTGCCGCCGGGTCGGCCACGTTCGGCATCAGGAACAGCTCGAGGTGGCTCACGACCACGTCGTCGGAGCCGGCGAACGCGTTGTAGTAACCGGCGATCTCGCTGTCGTTGTCGCCGCCCGCGGTCGCGAGGAAGCACAGCCTCGGCCGGTCCTTGCCGGACAGCCGAAGCGCGTGGGTGAGCAACGGCCCGGGAAGGGCACGGTACGGGCCGGTGGCCGGGCCTTTCCAGCCGCCCGACGTGGCCAGGATCTGCGGTTCGCGCGACGTCATGGGTCAGTCGGACCAGAGCGTGCCGTGGATCAGCCAGCCGTAAAGCTCCTCGACCTGGGTGTCCGGGTCGCCGAGATGACCGCCGCCGGCGTCGACCCGGGGGATCGCATCGGGCACGGTGCGAGCGATCCACTCGCCGTGCGCCGGCGGCACCAGCACGTCCTTCGAACCCCACCAGACCGCGGTCGGCACCGTGATCGTGGCCGGATCGAATCCCCACGGCTTCGTGAACGCGATGTCGTCGTCGGCCCAGCCCCAGATCCCGGTTCGGACGCACTCGGTGAGCGCCTCCGTCATCACCTTGGCGATGTCCGGCCGGGCGAAGATCGCCCGGTCCTCCTCGGGCAGGTCGAAGTCGCCGAGCACGGTCGCCGGATCGTCGGCGATCCGGGCCAGCATCGCGGCCGATTCCCGGGTGAGCTCGGTCTCGAGCCGATCCTCGCCCTCGAGCGCCCACTGGAACTCCTTTAGGTTCTCAGGGTCCATCCCGTCGAGCCAGGCGTCGCCCAGCAGGTCGTACGGCGCCACCCCTACCACGCACACCGCCCGGGTGACCCGATCGGGGAGCCCGGCGGCGACCGCGAGGCAATGCGGCCCGCCGCCCGATCCGCCGGTCACGGCGAACCGGTCGAAGCCCAGCGCGTCGGCCAGCGCGGCCACATCGGCGACGCAGTCGTTGACGGAGCGGCCGCGGTGCCGATCCGAGCCGCCGTACCCCGGCCGGTCGTAGGTCACGACCCGCGCGCCGGTGGCGGCGATCTTGTCGTTGTCCGGATGGCGGTTGAGCCGGCAGCCCGGGGTTCCGTGCAGCACGAAGACTGGGGTGCCGGCCGGGTCACCCCACTGGGCGTACGCCAGTGTGCGCCCGTCGGGCCGGCGGATCGTCTCGAGGTTGTCGCTCATCGCGCGATCGTACGACCGGCTCGGCGATGTACCGGGTCGCGCCACGTCCTGCCTGGCGAATGCCAACCGAGTGGGCACGATGGGCGTCTAAGCACTGGGTCAGTCGGCCCGCCAACCTGGAACGGGGACCACCGCAATGAAGCTCAAGTCGCTCACCGTGATCGGCGTCGCCGGCGCGACCGCCGTCACCATCCTCGCCGGGCCGGCGGTGGCCACGACGACCCATCGAACGACGGTCATCGCCGCGTGCACGACCGCGAAATACCGGCCGCATCACTACATCCTGACCTGTGCTGACGCCAATACCCAGATCCGCGGGGCGACGTACTCGTCCTGGACCGCGACCTCGGCCGCAGGCAAGGGGACCTTCGTCTACAACACCTGTACGCCGGACTGCGCCAGCGGCACCTTCAAGCACCACCCGATCACCTTCACCCTGGGCCGACCGCGAACGGTCGGCGGCAAGCGGTTGTTCACCCGGCTCTATGCGACGTACGCCGGGCTTAGCGAGACCTTCCAGCTGCCGACGTCAGGAACCTGACCGGCGTCAGCCCAGCCGGACGCCCGGCATCAGGAGCGGGCCGCCGCCCGGCAGGCCGAGCGATGCTGCGACCGACGCGAAGTCGCCCCAACCGCTGATCGACACCCCGCTGACCGACACC
>CAYNDD010000208.1:0-2682 GCA_964395425.1 uncultured Frankiaceae bacterium | reverse complement strand
CGACACCCCGCTGACCGACACCGAGGCACGCGGGTCGTCGCTCGATCGCGGCGCGCGCAGCTTGCTGCGGACCGGGACCCGGACTGCCGCCCGCACCGGCGCGTCGGTCGGTAAGCCGGCTCGCTCCCGGGCGATCGCAGTGGCATCGCGAAGGCCGCCGAGAGTGTCCACCAGGCCGTTGCGGACCGCATCAGATCCGGTCCAGACCCGACCCTTGGCCACCTCGTGCACCGCCTCCCGGGTCATGCCGCGGCCCTCGGCGACCTTGCCGACGAAGACCGCGTAGACGTCGTCCAGCCACTCTGCGAGGAGGGCCCGCTCGTCATCGGTGTAGCCGATCCGGCCGGAGAAGATTCGCGAGTGCGCGCCGCGAGCCACCGCGCCGGTGGACAGTCCGACCTTCTCCATCAGTCCCGTGGTCACCGGCTTGCCGCCGAAGACGCCGATCGACCCGGTCAGCGTGGTCGGCTGCGCCACGATCACGTCGGCCGGGATCGAGACGAAGTAGCCGCCGGAGCCGGCGACCGTCCCCATCGACACGACGACCGGCTTGCCCGCCGCCCTGGTCAGCCCGACCTCGCGCCAGATCGTGTCCGAGGCCACGTAGGAGCCACCGGGGGAGTCGACCCGGAAGACCACCGCTCTGACCTTGTCGTCGTTGCGGGCGGCCCGAAACGCCGCGGCGATGCTGTCGCTTCCCATCTGCTGGCCGTCGACCGGTGATCGCCGGCTGCGCCCGGTGACGATCGCGCCGTGGCCTTCCACCAGCGCGACCACCGACTGGTTGCGGCTGGTCGCCAGCTTGGCGACGCGTTCGGGCAGCGGCGGGCGTGGTGACCAGCGGCTGGCGAACAGCAGCCGGACGTCGCCGCCCACCGTGCGTCGTACCGCGGAGTAGACCTCGTCTCGATAACCCTCGTGATCGATCAGGCCGCCGTCGATCGCCTTGGTCACCGACAGTGGTGCCCGGTCCGCGAGTGCGCGAACCTGATCGATCGTCAGGCCGCGAGCTTCCGCGATGCCGGCGACGACGTCGTCCCACGCGGACTCGACCAGCCGGTCCACGGCCTCGCGGTGCTCCGGAGTGAACTCCTTGCGCATGATCCGGTCGGCCGCGTTCTTGTATTCGTGGCGCTTGTCCAGCTGGGGCTCGATGCCGAGCTTGTCGAGTGCCCCGCGCAAGAACGTCACTTCGGTCATCAGGCCGACCAGGCCGAGCTCACCCGAGGGCTGCAGCCAGATCTCGCTGAAGCCGGTGGCGAGGTAGTACGGCACGGTGCCGGTGCTGGACTCGCCGAAGGACTCGCTCCAGGCGACGGTCGGTTTGCCGGTGGCGGCGAATGCGCGGACGCCGGCCCGCAGCTCCTGGGCGATCGCGAGCGGGATCACCGAGCCGCCGACCTTGGCGATCAGGCCGACCACCCGCGGGTCGTCGCCGGCCTCGTGCAGCGTCCGAAGGACGGCCCGAAGGCGTGGCTTGCCGCGGTTTCTCAGCTTCGCGATCGAGTCGTCCGGCTCGGCATCGATCAACGGGTGAGTCAGATCGAGCTCGAGGAGGATGGGCGGTTTGCTGCCGGAAAGGGCCATCTGCCCACCCTAAGAGCGGCCGCCCGATGATCGGAAGCCGGTCAGGCGCGCAGCGCGGTGATGAAGTCGGTGAACATCGGCCGGCCCTGCTCGGTCCACCACGCCGCAACGGGCGGCGGCATGTGGGTCTCCATGATGCTGACCTGCTCCGGCGTCATCTGCTCCTGGATCAGGCCGAGCACCAGCCAGATCTTGTCGCCGGTGAAGTTCTGCATGCCGTGCGCGGGCAGCTCGCCCCATTCCGGCGCCGTGATGTAGCGCGCCGCGATCGGCAGCACGGTGCGCTCCTCGTCGTCGAGGTGGGCGGTCAGGCCTTCGCCGAGGCCGGACAGCGCGGCGGACGCGACCGCCGCCGAATCCTCGCTCGGCGCCAGCCGCCAGGTCGCAATCGCCTCCTCGGCGGTTTCGATCGCGTTGACGACGTCGGCGTGCTGGGCCGCGACCCGTTCGACCTCACGAACCTCGTCAGCGGACGCCCGCTGCACCAGCCGCGGCGTCATCAGCGCGTCCTCGCCGTCGTGATGCACGTGAAGCAGCCGCAGCACGTTGTCGAAGTAGCTGCCGACTGCATCGACTCGCCCAGCGTCGCCCTGATCGGCGGCCTCGACGTAGCCGACCGAGCTGCCGAACGCGATCCGGAACACCCGATGCATGCCGATCATGTCGCTGGGGTCGGCCAACGGCGCGGTGACTGACTCGGTCATGACGGCGTACTCCGATCGGGGGAGAGGAGGCCTGCGCGGCTGCTGCTTCCTACCACCCTGCCGTGATCCGCTCAACCAGACGGGGTAGTGGGCCGATCAACCGACGGTGGGGGACTTCGACTACTTCGCCGGTTCGGCGGCGGCAACGCCCGTCGGCGGGTCCGGCTGGGGCGCTCCGGCAGCGCCTGCACCGGCACCGGCGCCGCAGCGCGAGCTGACGCCGGACCTGTCGCCGGAAGAGCGGCAGATGCTGGCGACCAGCGCGGCGACCACGTGGTCGAACACCCACGGTTCGCCGTCGTCGTACTCGCCTTCGGGCCGGTTGGGCTTCATGGGCAGCATCCGGGTCGGCCTCCAGCTGCTGCCGGTGTGCTGGCGGGTGTTGATGCAG
>CAYNDD010000207.1:0-6172 GCA_964395425.1 uncultured Frankiaceae bacterium | reverse complement strand
GTGCCGGCTTCGCTGCTGAGCTCGGTGATGTGCCGGATCGACACCAGATAGCCGCGGTGGATCCGCACGAAGCCGTGGTCCGCCCAGCGCTCTGCCAGCAGCGAGATCGGCAACCGGACTAGGTGGTTCGCGCCGCCCACGGCATGCAGTCGGACGTAGTCGCCCTGCGCCTCCACCCACGTGATGTCGGAGCGCTCGACCATCCGGGTCGTGCCACCCATCTCGACCGGCACGGTGCTGAGGTCATCGGTCGGGACGCGGCTCGCCGAGCGTGACTCCTGGACCCGCTCGAGGGTCTCGCCGAGCCGGTCGGCGGACGGCGGCTTGAGCAGGTAGTCGCTGGCGCGCACCTCGAACGCCTCGAGGGCGTGCTCGTCGTACGCGGTGACGAACACCACCGAGGGCGGGTCGGAGAAACGCAGCAGGAGTCGGGCCAGCTCGAGACCGTCCAGACGTGGCATCCGGACGTCGAGCATGATCAGGTCGTAGTCGTGGGCACGCAGCTTGAGCAGCGCGTCGGTCGCGTCGTTCGCGACGTCGACCGTGCCGACCCGGTCGTCGGCCCGGAGCAGGAAGACCAGCTCGTCGAGGGCGGGCGCCTCGTCGTCGACGGCGAGGACCGCGAGCTGGCCGGGCCGGGTCATGACGCGCGCACTCCAACCTTGAACTTGGGCACTCGGAGCACCACCCTCGTACCCAGGCCGACCTCGGTCTCCACCCTCAGGCCGAAGTCCGGCCCGAAGACCCGTCGAAGCCGCTCGTCGACGTTGCGCAACCCGATTCCATCCGTCATCCGCCCGGCGAGCTGGTCGCGCAGCCGGTCCGGGTCCATCCCGACGCCATCGTCTTCTACCGTGATCAAGGCCTCGGTGTCACTGTCTTGCACGATCAGGGAGATGTGCCCGTCGCCGCCGGCCCGCTCGATGCCGTGGCGGACCGCGTTCTCGACCAGCGGCTGAAGGGTGAGGCACGGCATGGCGACCGGCAGCACCTCGGGCGCGACCCGCAGCGTGACGTCGAGCCGGTCGCCGAACCGGGCCCGCTCGAGCTCCAGGTAGGTCTCGACCAGCCGCAGCTCCTCGGCCAGCGTCGAGTACGGCCCGTGTGCGCGAAACGTGTAGCGGATGAAGTCGGCGAAGCCGATCAGCAATTCGCGGGCCCGCTCGGGGTCGGAGCGGATGTAGGACTCGATCGCGGTCAACGCGTTGTAGACGAAGTGCGGCGAGATCTGGGCCCGGAGGAACTTCAGCTCCGCCTCGATCGCGCGGGTCTTCGACAGGTCGAGCTCGGTCAGCTCGAGCTGCGACGAGGCAAAGCCGGCGACCTCGCCGGCCGCCCGCAACAGGTCGGGGCGAGCGCTTTCGTCGAGCACCGCGATCGCACCGACAACGCTCTCCGAAACCTGCAGCGGTACGACGACACCCGCGGCCAGCGCGCAGTACGGCAGCCCGCAGGCCAGCTCGCTCCGCTCGATCACCCGGGCCCGGCCGTCGCCGACCACCTGGGCGATGAGCGGGGTCACGAGCTCGACGTGCTGGGCGTCGGCGCCTTCGGTCGCCAGCACGCCTGCGGCGTCACCGATGACGACTGCCGGCGTACCAAGCAGTTTGCGCAGCGCGGGTGCGGACTTCGCCGCGCTGTCCGCGGTGAGCCCGGCCCGCAGGCCACCGGCCGCCATGCTCGCGGTGTGCAGGGTGGCGTACGTCGTCCGCTGCGCGGGGGTGCCGAGCTTCTTGCTGCCACGCAGGAAGTAACGGGCCGCGAAGATCAGCGCGAGCACGACGACTGCCAGCGCCGCAACAAGCTCCGAAGTTCTCACTGGCCGCGGTCCGGCAGTGGCTGAGGCCGGCCTCCCGCGTCACCATAACGCGCACGGGCTGGCAGAGTATGGCCATGACGGATCATCAGAGCGTGGCCGGCAAGAACGTCATGATCACCGGCGCGGCTCGCGGCATCGGGGCGGCAACCGCGACCGAGCTGGCCCGGCGCGGAGCTCGGGTGTCATTGGTCGGACTCGAGCCGGATCTGTTGGAGCTCAATGCCAAAGCGCTCGGCGAGCGCCACATGTGGGTGGAGGCCGATGTCACCAGTCAGGCGGCGATCGACGCCGCGGTCGAGGCGACGGTCGAGCGGTTCGGCGGCATCGACGTCCTGATCGCCAACGCCGGCGTGGTCAACCTCGGCACGATCCGGACCGCCGATCCGGACGCATCGGCCCGCACGATCGAGGTGAACCTGATCGGCCCGCACCGCACGGTTGCGGCTGCCGTGCGCCACCTCGCCGACAGTCGTGGCTATGTGTTGGTCGTCGCCTCGCTTGCGTCGTTCTCGCCGCTGCCCGGTGCGGCGGCTTACGCCGCCAGCAAGGGCGGCGTGGAGTCACTCGCCGCGACGCTGCGGCTCGAGCTCGCGCAGTACGGCATCACGGTCGGCACCGCCCACCCGTCGTGGATCGACACCGACATGATCCGGCGGGGTGAGGACGGGTTGCCGACGATGACGAAGATGCGCACCGAGATGCCGTGGCCGGCCAACACGCTGACCTCGGTCGAGGAGTGTGCGTACGCCTTCGCCGAGGCGGTCGAGCGGCGCGCGCTGCGGACCTACGTGCCGAAGGCGACCCGCGTCATGGCGTTGCTCCGGCCGCTGCTGATGAGCGGGATCGGCCACCGCGCGATCGCCCGCCGGGCCGGCACCGACCTGCGCCAGCTGGACGCGGAGAACCAGGCCCGCGGCGCTGGCTGGCGCTGACCTCGAGGCCGTGATCTCGGTCGCTCCCGGGCGTATCGTCGAGGCCATCGGTGCGGCCGGTCGAGCGGCAGAGCGTTCCAATGAACCGTTTCCGTCCACGGCCCGTGATCGGCCAATGAACCGTTTCCGCGCGAGGCTCGTGATTGGGGAGTGAGCACCTTCGTGGACGCCGAGGACGAGGCTGCGCTGCGCGAGTTGTACGACGCGCACGCGGGTGCCTTGCTGGCGTACTCGATGCGGCTGACCAACGGCGATCGCGGGCGGGCCGAGGACGTCGTTCAAGAGACGATGCTGCGTGCCTGGCGGCACCGAGAAGCTCTCGACGAGGCGCGCGGACCGGTCCGGCCCTGGCTGTTCACGGTCGCGCATCACGTCGCGATCGATGCCCATCGGGCCCGCTCGGCGCGCCCGACTGAGGTCGGCGACGCCGTGCTCGCCACCGTCCCGGCCGCCGACGAGATCGATGTGCGGCTCGACCGGCTCCTGATCGCCGACGCGATGGCCGCACTGTCGGCCGAGCACCAGGCGGTGCTGGTCGAGACTTACTACCGCGGCCACTCGGTGGCCGTCGCGGCGGAGGCGCTGGGCGTCCCGCCCGGCACGGTGAAGTCGCGGACTTTCTACGCATTGCGGGCGCTCAAGCTCGCACTGGCCGAGCGGGGGGTGACGACGTGACCTGCGACGACACCGTTCTCTCGCTCGGGGTCTACCTCGTCGGGGCACTCGATGCCGCGGATCGCGAGGCAGTCGAGGCGCACCTGGCCGACTGCCCGACCTGTCAGGCGGAATTGGCCGAGCTGGCCTCGCTGCCGTCGATGCTCGAGCGGCTGTCGATCGACGACTTCCCGCTCGAGCCGCTGGCCGCGCCGGAGGATCTGTTCGACCGGGTCGCCGCCAAGGCGCGCGACGAGCACCTGCAGCAGACCCGGCGGACCGCTCATCGCTATCGCCGGCTGACGGCGGTTGCGGCTGCGGTGGTGGTGATCGCCGGCGCGAGCATCGGAGCGAGCGTTGCGCTGAACCACCACTCGCGCCCGGCAAACGGGTTCTCGGCGACCCAGGGCCCGGTAACGATGCGGGTGACGCTGGCCGCGCAGACGACCGGCACCGGCTTGAAGGTCACCGTGTCCGGGCTGCCGCACGACGAGCACTGCACGCTGATCGCGGTCGCCAAGAACGGCAGCCGTGACGTGGCCGGTCGATGGGACGTCACCTACGCCGGCTGGGGGCAGGAGACCGGGTCGACCAAGATCACCCAGTCACAGCTGTCCCGGTTGGTGCTGTTGGGTACGACCGGCCAGCAGTTGGTGACCGTCAACGTCTGAGGGATGAGTATGCCGTTTTCCGCCTGAGTGGCGGACGATGCGGCAGGCACGCTTGTCGGCGGCCGGTTGACCTCGGCGAATAGACCGAATGGCGGAACTGCGGGGCCGGTGGAATGCGCTGAGGGGCGGGTTCGATCTGTCCTGATCTGGGGCACCATCAGGCTGATGCCGCTCATCGGTGGGCGGCCAGTGCAGGAGCGACAGCCGTGCCGTGCGCTACGCATCAGGTGATCAGCCTCGAACCATCGGGCGCTGCGCCGGCACAGGCTCGCCGGGTGGTGCGCCAGCTGCTGCTGCCACTCGTCCCTGCAGACGTGACCGATACCGCTGAGCTGCTGGTGTCGGAGCTGGTGACGAACGCGGTGACCCACGGCACCGGCATGGTGACGATCTCGATCGACTGCGCCGACCACGCACTGTCGGTCACGGTGAGTGACGACGAGCCGGCCGAACCGCTGTTGCAGCCGGAACGGTTGATGGCGCTCGGCGGCCGGGGCCTGCGGATGATCGAGTCGCTGGCGAGCTCGTGGGGGGTCAAGCCGCGGGTCGGTAGCCCGGGCAAGGACGTCTGGTTTCGTCTGCCTTAGTGGCTGACCGGGCTGACCGAGCCGCTGATCGAGCCGCTCCGGCCGGCCGGCTCGGGAACCGGCGGGACCCGGCACGGTTGCGGAGCGCCGTCACAGCACGGTTCGTAGTAGAGGCAGGCCGGACAACGGTTGTGGGCCTGCTCGGCGTACATCTGGGTGCCGCAGTCGGGGCAGGGGAGATCGAGCGCCATCGGGCGATCGTAGGGTGCGCAACCGCCGGCCTCGTGGTGCTGCCGGGCTGACACGCGGGCCTTGACGAACTCGAACATATGTTCGAAACTCGGTAGGTGATTGACGTCGCTGCCCGCCTCGCCGCCGCAGGTGTGGGCAGCGACCGGCTGGTCGAGCTCAGCGGCCCTTCCATGGCCGGTGCGGCGGTGGGCGTTCATGCGACCCTCGCGCGGCCTCAGATGCCGGTGCTGCGGGTCAGCTCGGCCTTTGCCCCGGTGCTGCCGGACGGGCTGCGGCGGGGGAGCACGATCGCGATTTCCGGGTCGGTGTCGCTGCTGTTGGCCGTTCTCGGCGCGGCCTCCGCCGATGGTGCCTGGTGCGCGCTGGTGGGGATGCCGGCGATCAGTGCCGAGGCGGCCCGCGACTTCGGCATCGAGCTCGCCCGGCTTCCGCTGGTGCCGTTCCCCGGCCCGGACTGGGTCGCGGTCGTGGCCGCCCTGCTCGACGCCGTCGATGTGGTGGTGGCCCGCACTCCGGCCCGGCTCGCCGACGGTGACATCCGCCGGCTCGCGGCCCGGGTCCGGTCCAAGGGCGCGGTGTTCGTCCCCTTCACGGCCGGGGTCGCACCCCGATCGGGCGCAGCACCCTGGCCGCATGCCGACGTCCGGGTGAGCCTCGAGCCCGGGGACTGGTCGGGAATCGGGTCCGGGTACGGCCGGCTGCGGCAGCGCCGGGTCACGGTCACCGCTGAGGGTCGTGGATCGGCCGCGCGCCACCGGTCGGTCGGGCTGTGGCTTCCCACCGCGGCCGGTGGCGTCGAGCCGGACTGCGCGCCGCCGCTCGGCACGGTCATCCCGTTCAACCCGGCCGGGGTCGAGGTCGTGCCTCGGCTGGCTGGGGTGCGATGACGTGCCCCTGAGTGCCATCTCCCCACCTCGCCTGGCCACCCTGTGGTGCCCCGACTGGCCGGTGACCACGGCGCGGATGACCTCCGGGGTGCCGGGAGACGCGCCGGTCGCGGTGGTCACGGCCAACCAGGTCATCGCCTGTTCGGCGGTGGCGAGGGGTGCCGGCGTACGACGGGGGATGCGCCGGCGGGAGGCGCAGTCGCGCTGCCCCGAGCTGGTGGTGCTGGCTCGCGACGAGCCGGCCGAGGCCCGGTGCTTCGAGCCGGTGATCGTCGCGATGGAGTCGCTGGTGCCGGGCGTCGAGGTGATCCGGCCGGGGTTGGTCGCGGTCGGGGTCCGCGGCCCGATCCGGCACTACGCCGGCGAGCCGGCGTTCGTCGATGCGCTGTGGGAGGCCGTGAGCTGGCTGACCGAGGACGCCGCTCAGATC
>CAYNDD010000206.1:0-6213 GCA_964395425.1 uncultured Frankiaceae bacterium | reverse complement strand
ATCGCCCGCCAGCCGTTGACCTCGGTCAGCCAGCCCCAGATGCCCGGCGGGCGTCGCACGATCGGCGTCTCGACCTTGACGCCGAGCAACGCCCGGCCGATTGCACGGTAGCCGCCGCCGAGGATGCGGGCCGACGCGATGGCGAGGGCCAGCAGCGGAATGCCGATCAGCGTGATCAGCAGCGACCCGCTGACGGACAGGCTGGTCACGACCCAGACGAAGGAGGCCACCCCGATCGGGAAGGCGATCAGCGCGTAAAACAGCTCGCGCCAGGTGCGGGGTTGGGCGAGCGCGGTGAAGAAGGCCGGCATCTCCGCCACCCCCGCTCCATGTCGTCGTACCGCGTGTGTTGACCACCCAGAGTGGCTCACCGAGCGGCCGGTCGCCCAGCCGGAAGGCCCCCGAGATCGTTGGGGGTTGTCCCTACCCCGAATTCGGGGGCGTCCCGGATGGTGCGCGACCGCCCGGCCGTCCAGTGTGGTTGGCATGGATTCGATTGAGATTTCAGGACTGACCAAGCGGTACGGCGACACCACCGCCGTCGACGATCTGACCTTCACGGTCTCCCCCGGCCGGGTCACCGGCTTCCTCGGGCCCAACGGTGCCGGCAAGTCGACGACGATGCGGCTGGTGCTCGGCCTCGACCGGCCCGATGCCGGCATCGCGACGATCGGCGGCACGCGCTACGCAGACCTGGCCGAGCCGATGCGACGGGTGGGTGCCCTGCTGGAGGCGCGGGCGTTGCACCCGGGCCGCACCGCCCGCAACCACCTTCGCTACCTCGCCTACAGCCAAGGCATCGCACCGGCCCGGGTCGAGCAGATGCTCGAGCTCGTCGGCCTGGCCGATGTCGCCGACAAGCGGGTCGGCGGCTTCTCCCTCGGGATGGGGCAGCGGCTCGGGGTCGCGGTCGCGCTGCTGGGCGATCCGAGCGTGCTGATGTTGGACGAGCCGGTGAACGGCCTCGACATCGAGGGCGTGCGGTGGATCCGGACGCTGCTACGCGACCTCGCCGACGAGGGCCGGACCGTGTTGCTGTCGAGCCACCTGCTCAGCGAGGTCTCGGTGACGGCCGACCACCTGGTCGTGATCCGCGGCGGCCGGCTGGTCGCGAACTGCTCGACCGCCGAGCTGCTCGACCGGGGCAATGACAACGAGGTGCTGGTCGTCACGCCCGAGCCGGACCGGTTGGCCGGCCTGGTCCGGGCGAGCGGCGGCCGGATCCTCGCGGTCGACGGTGACCAGGTCTCGGTCGGTGACCTGACCGCCCCCCGGATCGGCGAGCTCGCCGCCGCCGACCGGCTCGTCCTGCACGAGCTGACGCCCCAACGCGCGTCGCTCGAAGACACCTTCGTCGAGCTCACCCGTGAGCTGTCACCTGTGGGGAGTGCATCGTGATCGTCACCTATGACCGCCTGCTGCGGGCGGAGTGGACCAAGCTGAGGTCGTTGCGGTCGAGTGGCTGGACGATGGTCGCGATGGTCGTGTCGAGCATCGCGCTCGGGACCCTGCTCTGTGCCGTGGTCGCCGCGCACTGGTCGAGTGCATCGGCGGCCGACCGGGCCAGCTGGGATCCCACCAACCAGTCGCTGGTCGGCACCATCTTCGGCCAGCTCGCCGTTGCCGTGTTCGGGGTCCTCGCCGTAACCGGTGAGTACGCGAGCGGCACGATCCGGGCGAGCGTCGCGGCGGTGCCGAAGCGGACCCCGCTGCTGGTCGCGAAGGCGGCGGTGTACGGCGGTGTCGCACTGGTCTCCGGCGAGATCGTCTCGCTGATCTCCTTCTTCATCGGGCAGCGGATCTTCCAGGGCCGGGTGCCCTACGCGACCTTCGGCCAGCCCGGCGTGGCCCGGGCGGTGCTGCTGGCAGGGGTCTATCTCGCCCTGATCTGCCTGATCGCGATGGCGCTCGGAGTCGTGCTGCGCCACACCGCCGGCGCCATCACGGCGATCGTGGCACTGCTGCTCGTTCTCCCGGCGATCACCGCGGCGCTGCCGACCTCGTTCCAGAACTCGGTCGGCCGGTTCCTGCCGGAGCAGATCGGTGGCGGGTCGATGGGAGCGGTCGTTCCCGAGCCGCACGCCCTCGGGCCGTGGGTCGGCACCGCGGTCCTGGCCGGGTACGCCCTGGTCGCGATGCTGCTGGCCGGCCGGATGTTGGCCCGGCGCGACGTCTGAGCCGGCGAGCTAAGGGCCGAGGACTACGGCGAGCGCGAAGCCGTCGTAGCCCTTGGCCCCGACGGTCTGGATGACGGTTGCCGCCAGCCGGCGCTGGGCGCCGAGTACGTCGGCGAATCGGCGGGTCCCGACGACGCTGGGGTCGATCGACCCGGCGTCGAGGACGTCGCCGCCCCGCACGACGTTGTCGGCGACGATCACGCTCCCCGGGTGGGTCAGCTTGAGCGCCCACCGCAGGTAGTCCTCGTTGTTGGCCTTGTCGGCGTCGAGGAACACCAGGTCGAAGCTGCGATCGGCCAGCTTGGGCAGGGTGTCGAGGGCCTCGCCGACGATGACCTCGACCCGGTCCGCGAAACCGGCTTTGGCGATGTTGTCGACCGCGACCGCGGCGTGACGCGGCGAAGACTCCAGCGTGATCACCCGGCCGTTCGCCGGCAGCGCGCGGGCCAGGTGAATGGCGCTGTAGCCGCCGAGCGTTCCGAGTTCGAGGATGTTTCGCGCGTTGATCATCGTCGCGATGACGGTGAGCAACTGTCCCTGGAGCGCCGAGACCTGCTGCACCGGGAGTCCGGCCGCTGCGCTGGCCGCGAGGGTCTCCTCGAGAATGGGGTCCGTGGGCGCGAGCAGTCGCGCGAAATAGTGGTCGACCTCGGCCCAGGTGCGGTCGAACGTCATCTCCACCTCCAGTGTCAGTTCGTCCAGATCAGTTCGTCGAGGACGGCACGTTGATGATCCTCCCGGCCGGTACGGCCGAGAGGTTGCGTACCAACGATGACTCCAGCGCGAGCCAGCGGGCTTCCGCCGCGAGCCGCCCGGCGGCGTCGACCTCGGCCAGGAACCGCTGCTGATCCGGCAGGTCGGCGATCACCGTCGCCGCAACCAGATATGACAGCAACCGGGCATCGTCGGGCAGCGGCGGACCCGCCAACGTGACCCCGCGCAGCTCCCCGAATGCGTCGCGATAGTCGGCGTACCGCTTGGTCACGATGGCCTTCAGTGCCCCGACCTCGCCGACCGGCTCGGCCAGCCATTCGACCGTCGCGCAGAGATACGGCCGCTCGCGGTCCAACGAGACGACCCGAAAACGGGTGCTGCCCACCGTCTCGATGTCGAAGGTGCCATCGGAGCCGCTCGCGACCGAGGTGATCGTGGCCATACAGCCGATCTCGTGCAGGGCACCGATGCCGTCGGCGCCGACCTCACGGCCGCTGCGAATCGCGACGACGCCGAACCGGCGCTCGGCCTCGGGCCGGGCCAGCAGGTCGGCCATGAGCGCGCGGTAGCGGTCCTCGAAGATGTGCAGCGCCAGTGGGCTGCCGGGCAACAGCACGGTTCCCAGCGGGAACAGGGGGATCAGCGCCGCGGCCACGACCTGAACGGTACGCAGCGGGTGGCCTGAAGTTCCGGCGCGGTGGCTTTCCCAATCCGGCCCGGGCGGGTTACAGTAGTGAGCCATGAGTGGAGCAACCCGAGTATCTCACTCTAGTTTCGCGGTGATCGGGGGTGGCGCTGCCGGAACGCTCGCCGCTGCCCGCTTGATCGACGAAGCCGGTCGGCAGCATCGCGCGATCAGCGTGACGGTGATCGAGCCGCGGCCGGCGCTCGGGCGCGGCATCGCCTACTCCACCACTGACGACCGGCACTTGCTGAACGTGCCGGTGCGCGGGATGACGGCGTACACCGAGGATCCCGAGCACTTCGCCCGCTGGCTGGCCCAGCAGGGCGGCGAACCATCCGCACCGTGCGACTACGTTCCGCGTGAGTGGTACGGGCGCTACCTGCAGCACGTGCTCGACGACGCCGAGCGGCGTACCCCGTGGGCCATGCTGCACCACCGGCGCGACCGCGTCGTCGGCCTGACCTATGACGGGCGGCGATGTCGGCTGGCGCTTGCCGCCGGCGCCGACGTCGAGGTCGATGCGGTCGTGCTCGCGATCGGGCACCTCGGGGCCGAGCAGTCGTGGGTGCCGGCGCCGCTCCAGAATTGCCGGCGCCTGGTTGCCGATCCGTGGGCGGAGGGCGCGCTCGATGTGGTGCCGGCCGACGGCGATGTCCTGATCGTCGGCACCGGGCTGACCATGGTCGACACCGTCCGGGTGCTCGACCGGCCGGGTCGGGTGCTTCATCTGACGTCCCGGCACGGCATCCTTCCGCAGCCCCAGACCGACGGCGATCGCCCGGTCATGGAGGCGCCCGAGTTCGACTCGGCGACGCCGACCCTCGCCGAGCTGCACGAGGTGATGCAGGCACACATCGAGAAGGCCCAAGCCCGGTACGGCGACTGGCGACCGGCGGTGGACAGCATCCGCGCCATCACGTCGCGGCTGTGGGCTGGGCTGAGCGACACCGATCGCGCCGAGTTCGTCGCCCTGGACGCCCGTCGGTGGGACTCGTTGCGACACCGAATCCCGCCGCAGAGTGCCGAAGCCCTGCGCTTGGCGCGCTCGGCCGGGCGGGTGGTCGCGCACACCGGCCGGGTCGTCGCGGCCACCGAGGTTGCCGACGGCGTAGAGGTGGTCCTCTCGGACGGCACCTCCGTGAAGGTCGCGGCCATCGTGAACTGCGCCGGCCCGACGGCCGGCGCTGCGACCAGTACCGACCCACTCGTGCGGGCCTTGCACGATCGCGGGCTGGCTTGCGCCGGCCCGGTCGGGATCGGACTCGACACCGCGCGCGACGGGGCGCTGCGTGACGTGACCGGACGAACTGCACTCCCGGTCTGGACGCTGGGCTCGCTGCGGCGCGGCACGCTGTGGGAGAGCACGGCGATTCCGGAGATTCGCGACCAGGCGGCCGCAATTGCCAGGCGGCTGCTCGCTGACTCCGCCCGCCGCGACCGTCGCCCGCGCGACCAGTACGACCTCGCGGTGTCCGCGACGCCAGAGGCCGCCGAGCTATGGCGGGGCGCGCTGGAGTCGATCTGCCTGCTGCGCTGCGATGCGCTCGAGCTGCTCGAGGCGACGGTTCGGGCCGACCCCGGCTTCGCGGTCGGGCAGGCCGCACTCGCGCTGGTGGGACACGAGTGGGATCTGCCCGCCGACGTGGATGCCCACCTGCACGCCGCGGTCGATGCGGTTCGGCATCGCGGCGACCGCCGGGAGCGCAGCTTTGTGCAGACCGTGGTCAATCGGCTGACCGCCGGCCGGATCGCGGGCGATCGTGCTCTGCTTCGCCACATCGATGAGTTCCCGCGCGACGCCCTCGCGGTGAGCGTGGCGCTGCCGACGATCGCTTTCAGCGGCGTGACCGGGCCGGTGGCCGAGTCCTGGGCCCTTGCCGAGCGGCTCGCCCCGGCGTACGGGAATGACTGGTGGTTCGCCGGCATGCTGGCCTTCGTCCGGCAGGAGCAACAGCGCTGGGACGAGGCCGAGCGGCTCTCGGCCAGGTCGATGCGCGAGCAGCCCTCGTCCGGCCACGCGGCGCACGCCCGCACCCACGTGTTCTACGAGACCGGCGAGCACGAGGCAGGTCTTCGCTGGATGGACGAGTGGATCGTGGCCAACGGCCGGGAGACCCAGTACACCGCGCACTACTCCTGGCACGCTGCGTTGCACGAGCTGGCGCTCGACGACGCCGATGCGGTCCGTCGTCGCTATGCGGATCAGCTCGCCCCGCCGGTGGTGACCGGCCCCCGCGCTCTGGTCGACTCGGCGTCGTTGCTGTGGCGGTCCCGGTTGGCCGGCATCTGGCCGGACGACCTCCCGATCGAGGACGTCCTCGCAACCGTGCCCGCGTGCCTCCTGGACCACCCAGCTACCGCCTTCGCGGCGATGCACGCCGTGGTCGCTCTCGCCGCGGCCGGCGACGTCGACGGGCTCGGCCGGTTGCGTGAGTTCGCGACGAAGCACCCGGATGCGGAGTATCCGGAGCTGATCGCACCGATGTGTGAAGGGTTCGCCGCCCACGTCCGAGGGGACTCGGCGGTCGCCGCGGATCGGCTCGCGGTCGTCGTGGCCGGTGCCGAGCGGCTCGGTGGTAGCTCGGCCCAGCAAGAGGTGATCGCGGAGACGATGCTGCATGCGCTGGTTGCGTCCGG
>CAYNDD010000205.1:2455-6219 GCA_964395425.1 uncultured Frankiaceae bacterium | reverse complement strand
CTCGTACATCAGGTCGACGATCAGCTTCAGCTCGTGCAGGCACTCGAAGTACGCCGCCTCCGGCTGGTAGCCGGCCTCGGTCAGCGTCTCGAACCCGGCCTGGACCAGCGCCGAGATCCCGCCACAGAGCACGGCCTGCTCGCCGAACAGGTCGGTCTCGGTCTCCTCGGTGAAGGTCGTCTTCAGGGTGCCGGCCCGGGTGCCGCCGATCCCCTTCGAATACGCCAGCGACAGGGCCAGCGCATTGCCGCTCGCGTCCTGCTCGACCGCGACCAGGCACGGTACGCCGCGGCCTTCCTGGAACTGCCGGCGGACCAGGTGGCCGGGCCCCTTCGGGGCGACCATGCAGACGTCGACGTTCGACGGCGCGGTGATGTAGCCAAACCGGATGTTGAAGCCGTGGCCGAAGAACAGCGCATCGCCCGCCGAGAGATTGGGCTCGATCGCCTCGGCGAACAGGTGCCGCTGCACGGTGTCGGGTGCGAGCACCATGATCAGGTCGGCCTCGGCGCACGCCTCGGCCGGCGTCACGACCCGCAACCCCTCGGCCCCGGCCGCCGCCCGGCTCTTGGACGTCTCCGGCAGCCCGACCCGCACGTCGACACCGGAGTCGCGCAGGTTCAGCGCGTGGGCATGACCCTGGGAGCCGTAGCCCAGGACGGCGACCCGGCGGCCTTGGACGAGCGCGAGGTCGGCGTCGTCGTCGTAGAAGATCTCAACTGCCATTTCGCTTACGCGGTCCTTTCAACGGAGCGGAGACTGCGATCGGTGATGCTGCGGGCGCCGCGGCCGACCGCGACCATTCCGGACTGCACGAGCTCACGGATGCCGAACGGTTCGAGCACCCGGATGAACGCCTCTAACTTATCGACCGTGCCGGTGGCCTCGATCGTCACGGCGTCGGCGGCTACGTCAACCACCTTCGCGCGGAACAGCTGCACGATCTCGAGCACCTGCGACCGGCTGGCCAGGTCGGCCTTGACCTTGACCAGCAGCAGCTCGCGTTGCACCGAGGCCTCGCCGTCGAGCTCGACCACCTTGAGCACGTTCACCAGCTTGTTGAGCTGCTTGGTGACCTGCTCGAGCGGCAGGTCCTCGACATTGACCGCGATCGTCATTCGGGAGATGTCCGGGTGCTCGGTCGGGCCCACGGCGAGCGAGTCGATGTTGAAGCCGCGCCGCGAGAACAGCGCCGCCACCCGAGCCAGCACGCCGGGCTTGTTCTCGACCAGCACCGACAGGGTGTGCCTACTCATCCCCCACCACCTCGCCCATTTCGTACTCGAAGTCCGGGGCGGTCTCGCGGGCGATCTTGATGTCGTCGTTGGACGTACCGGCCGCGACCATCGGCCAGACCATCGCATCCTTGCCGACGACGAAGTCGACGACGACCGGCGCGTCGTTGATCGACATCGCCTTCTCGATCGTCGCGTCGACCTCCTCGGCCTTCTCGCAACGCAGGCCGACGCAGCCCATCGCCTCCGCGAGCATCACGATGTCCGGTAGGTACTTCGAATGACCGGCCGAGGACAGGTCGGTGTTGGAGTAGCGGCTGTCGTAGAACAGCGTCTGCCACTGCCGGACCATGCCGAGCGACTGGTTGTTGATCACCGCGACCTTGATCGGGATGCCTTCGATCGCGCAGGTGGTCAATTCCTGGTTCGTCATCTGGAAGCAGCCATCGCCGTCGATCGCCCACACCAGGGCGTCGGGCCGGCCGACCTTGGCTCCCATCGCAGCCGGTACGGCGAAACCCATCGTCCCGAGACCGCCGGAGTTGATCCAGGTGTACGGCTGCTCGTAAGAGATGAATTGCGACGCCCACATCTGGTGCTGGCCGACGCCGGCGACGACGACTGTCGACGGACCGCAGATCTTGCCAAGCCGCTCGATGACGTACTGCGGCGCGAGCGAGCCGTCGCTTTCCGCGTCGTAGCCCAGCGGATAGGTGCTGCGCCAGCCGTTGCACTGCTTCCACCACGCGGTGTAGTCGCCGCGGTTGCCGTCGGCGTGCTCGGCCTGGATCGCGAGGATCAGGTCGGCGATCACCTCACGCACGTCGCCGACGATCGGCACGTCCGCCGTACGGTTCTTCGAGATCTCGGCCGGGTCGATGTCGGCGTGGATCACGGTCGCGTCGGGCGCGAACGACGAGAGCTTCCCGGTCACCCGGTCGTCGAAGCGCGCACCGAGGGTGATCAGCAGGTCTGAGCGCTGCAGGGCGGTCACCGCCGACACGCTGCCGTGCATGCCGGGCATGCCGAGATGCTGGGCGTGGGAGTCCGGGAACGCGCCGCGCGCCATCAAGGTCGTCACGACCGGTACGCCGGTGAGCTCGGCGAGCACCCGGAGCTCATCGGTCGCGTGCGCCTTGAGGACGCCGCCGCCGACGTAGAGCACCGGCCGCTCCGAGGAGATGATCAGCCGGGCCGCCTCGCGCACCTGCTTGCCGTGCGGCTTGGCGGCCGGCCGGTAGCCGGGAAGGTGCATCTCAACCGGCCAGACGAAGTCGGTCTCGGCGACCAGGGCGTCCTTCGCGATGTCGACGAGGACCGGGCCGGGCCGCCCGGTCGCGGCGATGTGGAACGCCTCGGCCAGCGTGCGCGGGATGTCCTCCGCGCGCTGGACCAGGAAGTTGTGCTTGGTGATCGGCATCGTGATGCCGCAGATGTCGGCCTCCTGGAAGGCGTCCGTGCCGATCGCGGCCGACGGCACCTGACCGGTGATCGCAACCAGCGGCACCGAGTCCATGTAGGCGTCCGCGATCGGGGTCACCAGGTTGGTCGCACCCGGTCCGCTGGTGGCCATGCAGACCCCGACCCGGCCGGTCGCCTGGGCGTAGCCGGTCGCGGCATGACCGGCGCCCTGCTCGTGCCGGACCAGGATGTGGCGGACCTTGACCGAGTCGTACAACGGGTCGTACGCCGGGAGGATCGCGCCACCTGGGATGCCGAACACCACCCGGGCGTCGAGTTCCTCCAACGCACGCACCATCGCCTGCGCGCCTGTCAGCCGCTCCACGTTCATCACTCCAGCCGCTCTGCTTGCCGAGGACCTGCTTGCATCAAAAAGCCCCTCGCGCAAGAGCGCTGAGGGGCGGCACGCGATCCAACGATCAGATCACGTGCTCCGGGGTACGAGAATTCGCCGCACGCATCAACGGTGGACTACGCCCGCCGCTGTGTCAAGAAACGCAGGGTCAAGAAAGCGACGGGAGCCCGTCGATGCTCTCGGCGTTGCGGGTGGCCCAGTATTCAGCCAGGTCGGCGTCGTCCCTTTGCTGGGTCCAGCGCTCCAGGAGGTCCCGGTCGCCGATGAAGTCGAACCGCGGGATCGAGAACCCGCAGGAGTCGCTCACCCGGCTGACATCGACCACCACGATCGCCCGAGCGCCTCGCCTGGCGGCAAAGTTCGCCGACAGCGCGGTCCACTCGGGGTCCGCCGGTACGACGACCCGACCGCGGCCGTGCAGCCGGACGGTCTGCGGCGGGCCTTCGAAGCCGCAGAACATCACGACAATCCGGCCGTTCTCACGCAGGTGGGCGATTGTCTCCGCCCCACTGCCGGTGAGGTCGAGCCAGGCGACGGTGTGCTCGTCGAGCACCGCGAACGTGCCGGGCGTGCCGCGCGGCGAGATGTTGATGTGCCCGTCGGCAGCCAGCGGCGCAGTGCCGATGAAGAACATGTGCTGGGCCTCGATCCACGCCCGCAGCCGCGGCTCGATCCCGTCGTGGACCTTGCTCATCCACACCCCGCAATCATCC
>CAYNDD010000205.1:0-2355 GCA_964395425.1 uncultured Frankiaceae bacterium | reverse complement strand
TCATCCACACCCCGCAATCATCCGCACACCGCGCTCATCCGCACACCGCGCCCTGCGCGGCCGAGCCGACCAGCTTCACGTACTTGCCGAACACCCCGGTGGGATAGCGCGGCGCCGGCGCCGACCACTCGGCGCGGCGGCGCTCGAGCTCGGCCTCGTCGACCAGCAGATCGAGCCGCCGCGCGGGCACGTCGAGCCGGATCGGGTCGCCGTCGCGAACCAGCGCGATCGGTCCGCCGTCGGTGGCCTCGGGCGCGACATGGCCGACACAGAGGCCGGTCGTGCCGCCGGAGAAGCGGCCGTCGGTCAGCAGCAGCACGTCCTTGCCGAGCCCGGCGCCCTTGATCGCGCCGGTCACCGCCAGCATTTCGCGCATCCCGGGGCCGCCCCGAGGTCCTTCGTAGCGGATCACGACCACATCGCCGGCCTTCAGCTCGCCGCTGGTGACCGCGTCCATCGCCGGCCGTTCGGTGTCGAACACCCGCGCGGTGCCTTCGAAGACCGCGGTGTCGAAGCCGGCGGTCTTGACCACGGCACCGTCCGGGGCGAGCGACCCACGCAGGATGACGAGCCCGCCGGTCGCGTGGATCGGGTCGGCCATCGCGTGGATGACGGCGCCGTCGGGCGCGACCGGAGCGATGTCGTCGAGGTTCTCGGCCACCGTGCGCCCGGTGACGGTCATGCAGTCGGCGTTCAGCAGGCCGGCGTCGAGCAACGCCCGCATGACGACCGGGATGCCGCCGACCTTGTCGATGTCGCTCATCACGTACTTGCCGAAGGGCTTCACGTCGGCGAGGTGCGGCGTCCGGTCGCCGATCCGGTTGAAGTCGTCGAGGCTGAGCTCGACCTGCGCCTCGTTGGCGATCGCGAGCAGGTGCAGGACTGCGTTCGTCGAGCCACCCAGCGCCATCACGACCGTGATCGCGTTCTCGAACGCTGCGCGGGTCATGATCTGCCGCGCGGTGATGCCGGAATCGAGCAAGGCGACCACCGCCTCGCCCGAACGGATCGCGAAGTCGTCGCGGCGCCGGTCGACCGCCGGCGGAGCGGCGCTGCCCGGCAGCGACATGCCCAGCGCTTCGGCCGCACTGGCCATCGTGTTGGCGGTGAACATGCCGGCGCAGGCGCCTTCGCCCGGGCAGGTCTTGCGCTCGATTTCGCCGAGCTCGGTCTCACTGATCCGCCCGAGTGCGCATGCCCCGACCGCCTCGAACGCGTCGACGATGGTGAGGTCGCGATCGTCGATCCGGCCCGGCAGGCTCGTGCCGGCGTACAGGAAGACCGCGGCGAGGTCGAGCCGAGCAGCGGCCATCAACATGCCGGGCAGCGACTTGTCGCAGCCCGCCAACAGGACCGAGCCGTCGAAGCGCTCGGCGAACATCACCGTCTCGACCGAGTCGGCGATCACCTCCCGCGAGACCAGCGACGCGTGCATGCCCTCGTGGCCCATCGAGATGCCGTCCGACACCGAGATCGTGCCGAACTCCAAGGGCACTCCGCCCGCCTGCCGTACCCCGTCCTTCGCCCGCTTCGCCAGCCGGTCGAGCGAGAGGTTGCACGGGGTGATCTCGTTCCATGACGATGCGACGCCGATCTGCGGCTTGTCCCAGTCGTCGTCGGTGAGGCCGACCGCGCGGAGCATCGCCCGCGCCGGGGCCCGCTCGTATCCGTCAGTGACGTCTCTGCTTCGAGGCTTCCGGTCCACGATCATGAAGGGTATGCGCCGAGCCGTTCGAGCAGAAGCTCACGGGCCCGCTTGGCATCGGCGGTGCCGCCGGTCGCCTTCATGACCGCGCCCACCAACGGGCCGATGGCGCCGAGGTTGCCGTCGCGGACCTTTTGAGCGACGTCGGCCTGATCGGCGATTGCGGCATCAACCGCACCGACCAGCTCGTCCTCGCCCGCGACCTTCCAGCCGTGGGCGGCGATCACCGTGTCGATGTCGCCCTCGCCGGCGAGTACGGCGTCGACCACCTGACGGGCCAGCTTGTTCGTCAAGCTGCCGTCTTCTTCGAGCTCGCTCAACCGGGCCACCTCGGCCGGCCCGACCGCGAGCTGGTCGACCTCGGCGCCGCGCTCGATCGCGGCGCCGACCAGGTAGCCCAGCCACCAGCCCTTGGCCTTCGTCGGTGTCGCGCCGGCCGCGATCGTCGCCCCGACCAGGTCGAGGATGGCGGCGTTGGTCATCTGTTCGATGTCGAGCGGGCTGAAGCCGTTCGCCTCGGCGAACCGCGCGCGCCGCACGCTCGGGAGCTCGGGCAGCGAGGCCCGGATCCGCTCGACCTGCTCGCGGGGCGGGGCGAGCGGCACCAGGTCGGGCTCCGGGAAGTAGCGGTAGTCCTGCGCCTCTTCCTT
>CAYNDD010000204.1:0-6307 GCA_964395425.1 uncultured Frankiaceae bacterium | reverse complement strand
ACATCGAGACCACCGCCGAGATGGTGCGGGGCTGGGCGATCGAGGACGGAATGGACCCCTCGATCGGCGATCCGATCGCGTTCGCGGCCGGCCGGCTGGCCGAGGTCAACGAGGCGATCGCGCGACGGTTCGCCGCGATCATCACCGGCTGACGGCCGGCCGCCCTCGATCGCACGGCGCAGCCACCGCTCCGATCCCGGCAGTAGCGTTCCCGATGTGACGGTGCCGGAGCGGTCTGAGGCGCTGCCGGTCCGGCTCGCTCGCACCGGCTTCGGGGACGGGGACGCGGCGCACCTGCGGCTCGCCGACCTGGGTCTCACCGAAGCGCCGGGCGACGCGGCGGTGATCGACGCACTGGGCCGGGCCGCCGATCCCGATCTCGCGCTCGCGTCGCTGTGCCGCCTGGCCGAGGCAATGAGCCCGGCCGAGCGGCCCGACTTCCTGGCGGCGATCCGGACCAGGGAAGGGTTGCGGATCCGTTTGTTCGCGGTGCTCGGGGCCAGCGCTGCGCTCGGCGAGTCGCTGGTTCGCCGCCCGCAGGACTGGCGCGCCCTCGCCGAGGACTCGATGGCGCACATGCGCCCCACGCTGCTGGGGATGCAGCGCACCCTGCTCGACGCGATCGGCGACGCTCGCGGGCGCGAGGGCTACGACGCATTGCGGGTCTCCTACCGGCGGCTGCTGCTCGGGCTCGCCGCCCGCGACCTGGCCGGTGACGTGGAGGTCGACGAGGTCGCCGCCGAGCTCGCCGACCTGGCCGAGGCCACCCTCGGTGCCGCCCTCGAGCTGGCCCGCGCCGAGTCCCCGTTGGACCGTGACGGCCGGCTCGCGGTCATCGGGATGGGCAAGTGCGGCGGGCGTGAGCTCAACTACGTGAGCGACGTCGACGTCATCTTCGTGGCCGAGCCGGCCGACCAGGCCGCTGCGGCCCTCGCCGCCGGCCTGATCCGGGTCTGCTCGGAGGTCACCGCAGAGGGTGCGATCTGGCCGCTCGACGCTGCGCTCCGTCCCGAAGGCAAGGCCGGCCCCCTCGTGCGGACCCTGGCCAGCCACGAGGGTTACTACGAACGCTGGGCGAAGACCTGGGAGTTCCAGGCATTGCTGAAGGCCCGGCCGGTGGCCGGCGACGGCGCGCTCGGGCGCGCCTATATCGAGACCGTGGCGCCCTTGGTGTGGGCCGCGGCCGGCCGGCCGAGCTTCGTCGCGGACATCCAGGCGATGCGACGGCGGGTGGTGCACACCTTGCCGCCCGACGACGTCGAGCGCGAGGTGAAGCTGGGCCCGGGCGGGCTGCGCGACGTGGAGTTCGCCGTCCAGCTGCTCCAACTCGTGCACGGGCGCACCGATCCGTCCTTGCGCAGCGCGACGACGCTGGTTGCGCTCCAGTCGTTGTCCGACGGCGGCTACGTCGGTCGCGACGATGCGGCCCGGATGGCGGCGGCGTACCGGTTCCTCCGCACCGTCGAGCACCGCCTACAGCTGCAGCACTTGCGGCGGACTCATCTGCTCCCGACCAGCGAGGCCGGGCTGCGCTGGCTGGCCCGGGCGATGAACTTCCGCGACACCGACGAATGGCGCCGTGAGTACGACGGCCATGTGCGCGAGGTCCGCCGGCTGCACGAGAAGCTGTTCTACCGGCCGCTGCTCGATGCGGTGGCGCGGTTGCCGGTCCAGGACTCGAGCCTGACACCCGAGGCGGCCCGCGAACGGCTCGAGGCGCTCGGCTTCTCCGACCCGGCCGCGGCGCTGCGCCACATCGAGGCGCTGACGTCGGGGGTGAGCCGGAGTGCGGCGATCCAGCGGACGCTGCTTCCGGCCATGCTCGGGTGGTTCGCCGACGCCGCGGACCCCGACGCCGGCCTGCTGTCGTTCCGGCAGGTCAGCGACGCGCTGGGCAGCACCCCCTGGTATCTGCGGGTGCTGCGCGACGAGGGTGTGACGGCGCAGCGGCTCGCCCGCCTGCTCGCCACCAGCCGCTACGTCGCGGACCTGCTCGCGCGGGCGCCCGAAGCGGTGGCGCTGCGGGCCGACGATGCCGAGCTGCGGCCCCGCGGGCGGGCGGTTCTGGGTGGCGAGATGCTCGCGGTCGCTCGCCGCAACGACGACTGGGACGGTGCGGTCGCGGCCGCCCGCTCGCTGCACCGCCGGGAGCTGCTCCGGATCGCCTGCGGTGACCTGCTCGGCCTGCTCGATGTGGCCACGGTCGGGCAGGCGTTGTCCGACGCGGCGGCTGCGACGCTGACGGCGGCGCTCGAGTCGGCCCAGCGCAAGGTCGAGTCGGAGCGCAAGGGCGCCCTGCCGCTGCGGCTGGCGGTGATCGGGATGGGTCGGTTGGGCGGCTTCGAGCAGGGGTACGGAAGTGATGCCGACGTCCTGTTCGTGTTCGAGTCGCTCGAGGACGACGAGCGCGCCTCGACCACGGCGGCCCACGAGATCGCTCAGGAACTGCGCCGATTGCTTGCGATGCCCGCACCCGACCCGCCCCTGTTGGTCGACGCCGATCTGCGACCCGAGGGCCGTCAGGGTCCGCTCGTGCGCAGCCTCGACTCCTACGCCGAGTACTACCGCCGGTGGTCGCTCCCGTGGGAGAGCCAGGCGCTGCTGCGGGCCTGCCCGATCGCCGGTGATGCCGACCTCGGGGCCCGGTTCGTCGAGATGATTTCCGCGTTCCGTTATCCGGCCGGCGGGATCGAGGACAACGCGCAGCGCGAGATCCGCCGGCTCAAGGCCCGGATGGAAGCCGAGCGGTTGCCGCGCGGGGTGGACCCGGCGATGCACATCAAGCTCGGTCGTGGTGGGCTGGCTGACGTGGAGTGGACGGTCCAGCTCATGCAACTCCAGTACGCCGGTCGCGTGCCGTCGTTGCGGACGACCTCCACGATCGAAGCGCTGGCCGCCGCGCGCGGTGAGGGCCTGCTGGACGATTCCGACGAGCGCGCACTGCGTGAGGCGTGGCTGATCGCCACGCGGGTGCGCAACGCGATCATGCTGGCCCAGGGCCGGCCCTCCGACGTCGTGCCCTCGGACGCCCGGTCGCTGGCCGCGGTCGCCCGGGCGATGGGCTATCGCGCCGGGCACACCGGCGAGCTGCGCGAGGACTACCAGCGGGCGACCCGACGCGCCCGGCAAGTGCACGAGCGGTTGTTCGCTTCGTGAGGCTCGATCGGGCCCGGCTCGCCGACTGGTCGCCGTACCTGGTTGCGGTGGCGATCGCCGTCCTCTACGTCTGCTTCACGCCGCACACCGCGGATCTTGCCGGGCAGACCGCCCGCGAGGAGCTGTTTCGCCGCAGCGGTTTCGTGGCGTTCTGGTCCGGGTGGTACGCCGGGGTGCCGAGCGCTGAATACAGCCTGATCACCCCGCCGTTGCTCGGCTGGTTCGGCGCGGTGTGGCTCGGCGCGCTTTCGATCGTCGCGACCGCACTGATCGTCGTCCCGATGTTGCGCACGAGCGTCCGGCCGCGGCTTGGCGCCATCGCCTTCGTCGCAGCCGCCTCGCTTGACGTCGCCTCCGGGCGGACGACGTTCGCCGTCGGCGCGGCCGTTGCGCTTGCCGCGGTCGTTGCGGTGGAGCGGCGCTCGGTCCCGCTGACCGTTGCGCTGGCGGCGCTCGCCACCGCGACCAGCCCGGTCGCCGGGTTCCTGCTGTTCGTGGCCGCATTGACCGTGCTGCTTGCGGACCGGTCGCGGCGGCAGGTCGCGATCGCGCTCGCGGCCGGAGTGACAGGCATGCTCGGGATCCTGGCGCTGCTCTCGCGGGGGACCGCCGGGTACGAGCCGTTCTCGCGGGTGTCGCTGCTGCTTGCGGTCGCCACCACGGCAGTGGTCGGCTTCGCTCCGGTCGGCAACCGGCTCCGGGTCGCGGCCGGTGTGACGATCGTCATGTTGGTGGGGGTCTACTTCGTGCACTCGCCGGTCGGCGCGAACGCGACCCGGATCGCGGTGCTGGCCGCCGCGCCGACCCTGATCGCCACCGCGAAGGTGTCTCAGCGGGTGGTCCTGGTGGCGGCCGGGGTGCTCGCCGCACTGCTGCCGCTCGCGCAGTTCCACAACGACTTGAGAGCGTCGACTGCCGACGACAGCTCGCGGGCGTTCGTTGCGCCGTTGCTGGCCCAGCTGTCGACCGACCCGCTGGTCAAGAACCACCGGGTCGAGCTGGTCGACACCGCGACCCACTGGCCGTCGACCTACCTGCTGCCCAAGGTCGAGCTGGCCCGCGGGTGGGAGCGTCAGGTGGACGAGTCGCGAAACCCGATGTTCTACGGTCGCGGGCCGCTGACCGCCCGGACCTACCGCGCGTTCCTCGACCGTAACGCGGTCGGCGCGATCGCGGTTGCAACCGGGGTGCCGCTGGACTACGGGGTCACTCGCGAGGCGGCGTTGCTGAAGACCGGCCTGCCCTACCTGCGGTTGGTCTGGAGCGACCAGCACTGGCGGCTCTACACCGTCGACCGGCCGACCCCGATCGTCGCGGCGCCGGCCCGGGTCCTGCGTCTCACCGATACCGGGATGACCGTCAAGGTCCCGGCCGCGGGCAGCTACCTGCTGCGGATGCAGTGGTCGCCGTACCTCGCGGTGACCGGCGGCACGCTGGTGGAGACCGCGAACAACCAGTTCGAGCTGAGGCTCACCAGCGGCGGGACGCACGATCTGCACGCCATCTGGCGCCTGCTGTAAGCGCGCTCAGGCGCGGATCAGCTCGCGCGCCCGCTCGGCGTCAGGAAGAACGACGGTCCGGGTCCGGTAGATCGGCCGGCCCGAGAGCAGCCGCTGGATCAGGATTGCTATGCCGAGCGTCACCGCGCCGCCGATCGCGTCGAGCACGAAGTGATTCGCGGTGCCGATGATCACGAAGAACGTGGCAAGTGGGTAGAGCGCGCCGAGCACCTTGACCCAGCGCCGTTCGGCCAGGGCCACGATCGCGAACGCGCACCACAGCGACCAGCCGATGTGCAGTGACGGCATCGCGGCGAACTGGTTGGACTCCTTCGCCAGGCCCGGTGAGGCGAGCGAGCCCCAGGTGTGCAGCTTCACCACGGTATCGATGTACCCCGCTAGCATCCGCGGCGGCGCGACCGCGATCAGCCAGAAGCCGGCCAGCGCGACCAGGTTGGTCAGGATCAGCACCGAGCGGATCGATCGATACCGCAACGGGTGCTTGACGTAGAGCCAGACCAGTACGCCGATCGTGACGACGAAGTGCAGCGTCGAGTAGTAGTAGTTGCAGATGTAGGCCAGCCAGTCGTGGCTCGCGACGAAGTGGTTCAGCGAGCGCTCGACGTTGATGTGCAGCCGGGCCTCGATCGACAGCACCGTCCGGGCCCGGTTGAACGCGCCCGCGTCCCCGGTCGGAACCGCGTTGCGGACCAGCGAGTAGAGGTAATAGACGATCCCGATGGAGGCGATCTCCTGCCACCAGCGTGGCGGTCGAACCGAACGGGCCCGCGCGGGCAGCCACGCAAGGCCGCGCTTGGCACGATCCACGCTCACGCCGCCACTCCTTGCGCTCGATCGGATTCGTGCCACGCCTCGTCGATTCTGCCAGATCGCGGGCGGTTTGGAACCGGCCGCGCGCGCGGCGCGTCCAAATCATCGGACGAGTGGGAGGGTGAGCCAGAAATGACGATGGTCAGCCGCGGCGTGGCTGTGGGCGTGTCTCTTGCGGTCGTGGCCGGTCTGGCCGGCTGCGGCGGGTCGGCGAGCTCAGGCGGATCAGCGGGCCCGCGGGTCACCGGCAACGCCATCCTGGTCGGGCAGGTCGAGGACCTCCACCCGGGGTCGTTGACCGCGCGCCAGGTTGCCGCCGACGACACCGCGTTCGGATTCGCGCTCTTCCACCAGCTCTGCACGGCCGCGCCGACGGCCAACTTGACCATCTCGCCGGCGAGCGCGGCCCAGGCGCTCGGCATGCTCGATGCCGGCTCGGTGGGCGGCACCCAAGCCGCCGTCAGCACGTTGCTGCACCTGCCCGGCTGGAGTCCGGCCGTGGTCGCCGCGCTGCACGCGCAGACCGCCGCGCTCAAGACCGTCTCGCAGGTCACCGTGACCAACCATGTCTTCGAGCAGGCCGGGCTGGCGCCGACCAAGCAGGCTCTCAACGACCTTCAGACCGCGTACGCCGCCGACCTGCGGCAATTGGACTTCGGCTCGGAGCCGGCCGCTACCAACACGATCAACTCCGTGATCAGCCACGACACCGATGGGCTGATCCCGTCGCTGTTCGGTCAGCCGCTCGACCCGAGCACCCGGACCGTGCTCGCCAACGCGATCCTGCTCGACGCGAAGTGGCAGCAGCCGTTCCCGACCTC
>CAYNDD010000203.1:0-6341 GCA_964395425.1 uncultured Frankiaceae bacterium | reverse complement strand
GCGAGCCGGTCGCGCACATGACCGATGATGTCCTGCTCGGTCGCGCTGGCCCCGGAGCGCAAGGTGACGAACGCCACCGGAGTCTCGCCCCACAGCTCATCCGGCCGCCCGACCACGGCTGACTCGAGCACCGCGTCGTGCGCGTCCAGGACGCGCTCCACCTCGACCGAGGAGATGTTCTCGCCACCCGAGATGATGATGTCCTTGCTGCGGTCGGTGATCTCGATGTAGCCGTCCGGATGCACTACCGCGAGGTCGCCGGTGCGCAACCAGCCATCGAGCTCGGCCGCCGCGGTCGCCTCGTCGTCGCGGTAGTAACCCAGCATGACGTCGTTGCCGCGACAGACGATCTCCCCGACCGCCGACCCGTCGGGTACGACGTCATCGCCGGTCGGCGTCACCACCCGAAGCCGGTCGGCGATCACGTTGCCCACTCCCTGCCGGGCCTTGAGCCGAGCCTGCGCGTCGACGTCGAGCCGGTCCCATTCCGGATGCCAGTCGTTGAGGCAGATCGGGCCGAAGGTCTCGGTCAGGCCGTACAGATGGTTGACCTCGAAGTTCAACGCCGCCATCCGGGCCAGCAGGGTCGGCGACGGCGGCGCGCCGCCGGTGTCTACCCGGACCGGGGTCGGCGCGCCCCGACCCGCTTCGGCGGCAGCGGCCATCATCGTCAACACCGCGGGCGCTCCGCTGAGGTGGGTCACGCCCTCGTCGCGGATCAGCCGCCAGGCAACGTCGCTGTCGAAGGCACCGAGGCACACGTGGGTCGCGCCGGCCGCGGTGACCGCCCAGGTGAAGCACCAACCGTCGCAGTGGAACATCGGCAGGGTCCAGAGGTATCGGCTGGCCGGCGTCAACCGGGCGTGAAACGCCGTCGCCAGCGCCTGCAGGTAGGCACCTCGATGGTGATACATCACCCCCTTCGGCCGACCGGTCGTGCCGCTGGTGTAGTTGATCGCCAGCAGCGACCGCTCATCCTCCAGCGGCACGGTCAGAGGCTCCGCCGCCGAGAGCAGCAATTCGTACTCGTCGTCGTACTCGTCGCCGGCGATCACGGCCCGAAGCCCGGGGTTTCGGGCCGCGAGGGCCGCCGCGCGCTCGGCAAACCCCGCGGTCACGACGAGGACCTCGCTGCCGGAATGCTCGACGATGTACGCGTGCTCGTCCTCGGACAGCCGGATGTTCATCGGCACGAGCACCGCGCCCGCGAACGGCACACCGTGATGCAGCTCCAGCATGACGTGACTGTTCGCGCACAACGCGGCCACGCGGTCGCCCGGGCGTACGCCGAGGCCGGCGAGTGCCCCGGCCAGCCGATGGGACCGGTCTCCGAGCTCGGCGTAAGTCAGCCGGCGGCCGCCGTCGACGACCGCGACCCGATCGCGAAAGACCGCGGCAGAGCGATCGAGGAATGATGCCGGCGCAAGCTGCGTGAACGTAAAGTTCGCCATCACCGCTCCGAGCGCCGGGTTTGAATGAGAATACTCAATGAGACGCTCGGCCCCACCGATGGGCCATCCGTGTGGCGATAGCCGCACCGATGGGCCATGCGTGTGGTGGCTCAGCCCCAGTGCGGCTGCGACCCCTTGCCGTTGATCTCCACCCGCGAGGCCCCGGCCGCGGTCGCGCGCCACACCTGGAATGTGTCGGGCGTCGACACGACATCGACGCCATAAGCAAGGAAGGCACCATTGGGCGAGTACGAGACCCCGTAGGGATAGTTCGCCCCCAGATCGATGAGCAGGTGCGGGTTGCCCCCGGTCGCCCTGATCTCTGCGATCTCGTGGCCGGTCGTGTAGGCCAACACGCCGGAGGCGGACCAGCTCAAACCCCCGCTGAGCGACGCTCCGGTCAGCAGGGTGCGCACGACCTTGCCCTTGAGGTTGTAGATCTTGAGGGTCGACTTGTTCGTGTTCGGGTTGGTGTCGACCACAGCGACCTGCGTGCTCGTCGGGTTCCAGCTTTCGGCGACGGTCGGCGGGACACTGGTCCAACTGAAAAGGATCTTCGGGTTCTTGCCCTTGATCGTCGTGATCGCGAACGCCGCCCCCGCGCTCTGGCTGATCTCTGCGCCGAGGTACTTCCCGTTCGGCGACACCGACACCACCTGGTCGAAGGTCTTGGACTTGTAGACGTGCTTGACCTTGCCGGCATAGGTGGAGACACCGATGGACCGCACGAACTGCGCGGGCTGCACCGTCGTGATGATCTCGTGCACCTTCGGCGCCGGCAGCGCCGGGAAGTCCGTGCCGATGTGCGGCACCCTGTGCACCTTCTTCCCGGTGGCGGTCATCGAGAAGGCGTTCTGGCCGTTCTGGGCGGCGTTCTCGCGGAAGAAGAAGATCGTGCCGGTCGGCTTCGGCGTCGATGCCGGATGTGCGGTCGCCGGCCCGGCGACCGCCGCGACCCCCAGGGTCGCGAGTCCGACCAGCACAACGTTGGCAGTGCGTCTCATCCCAGGCGCTCCCTTCGCGCCACCCCCGGTTGTTGGGCCGAGCATAGGACCCGCTCCCCGCCGGTGTCCGGCGAACCCCGGACCCGGTCCACCTAGCGCCCGAACGCGACCGCCACCGGCGTCGCACCGACCGCGACCCGCGCGACCAGCCGTCGTTTGGCGATGTCGAGCAAGGACAATCGGCCCGTGTAGGTGTCCACGGTCACCGCGAGATGGCCGGTCGGCGCGAGCGAAATCGCGGTGGGGTAGGGATAGCTGCCGGCCGGGATCGTTGCGATCGGCCGGTTGTGGTTGGTGGCGATCGCCGTGACGCTGCCGTAGATGTTGTTGACGACGTATGCCGTGGCACCGGACGCCGAGATGGCGATCCCTTCCGGCGCGTTGCCGACCTTGATCCGCGGCCCGGCCTTGTTGGTCGCGACATTGATCGGAGTCACGGCATTGGAGTCGCCGTCGACGACGTACGCCGTCTTGCCGTTCAGGGTGATCGCGATCGCGTCCGGAGCGATCCCGACGTGAATTGCCGGCCCCGCGGTGTTGGTGGCGATGTTGATCGGGGTCACTGTGTCGGACCCGTAGTTCGCGACGTACGCCGTCTTGCCGTTCGGAGTGATCGCGATCGCGAACGGGTAGCTGCCGACCTGGATCGCCGGCCCGGCCACGTCGGTGCTGGTGTCGATCGGCGTGACCGAACGGCCCTCCCAGTCCAGGACGTACGCGGTGTGCCCGTCCGGGGTGATCGCGATCTGAAGGGGATGCCGGCCGACCGGGATGACCGCGCCCGCGACATCGGTTGCAGTGTCGACCGGCGTCACCGCGTCCGCCCCCGGGTCGACGGCGTACACGGTCGAACCGTCAGGGGTGATGGCAATCCCACCCGGATGTGCGCTGTCGCCCGCACCCGAGCCGATCGGGATCGGCGCTCGCGCGCGCCGGGCAACGGTGTCGATCGGGGTGACGGTGCGCGCGCCCGAACACAAGACATACGCGGTGCGCCCGTCCGGGCTCACCACGATCCCGGACGGGCCGCGGCCGACCTTCAACGCCTTGCCCGCGCGGTGCTTCGCCAGGTCCACCGGGGTCACGGTCGCGGACTTCGCGTTCACCACCCACGCGACCGAACCGGCCGCCGGCGCGCGCGGGACCACACCGTGTGGCCGGGCGGCGAGCGCCGAGCCGGCCGGGCAGGCCACCGCCAGTGCCACCGCGGCCACGACGGCCGCGGCCTGCGTCGCCCGGCTATCGCGCGAAGACATCGTTGAGAGGTTGTGCGTAGCGGTCATTGTCGGTCAGCGCCCCCAACCCGAGCGCGGTCTCGATCGTGCGCAGCAGGCTGTAGTGCGTGTAGCGCGTTTTCGAGACGAAGCCGGCCCGCACGCCGGTCGACCCGAGCACGACCGTCGCGACCCGCTGGGCCGGGTGCTCGTGGTCGTAGGCGTCCTCGTCGAAGGTGATGATCACGAGCGAGCGCTGGGTGGTCCAGGCCGGCGCAGCCATGATCTGACCAAGGGTCTGCCGCAGGAAGCGGTCACCGGAAGCAATCCCGCAACCCTCCATATCGGTGCAGTCGTTGGGCTCGACCCAGGAGAAGCTCGGCGTCGTCGCCGCACTGCGCAGGTCGTTGCTCATCTCCTCGAGCGGGACGAGGTGGGCCGCGCAGTACTGCGGCCGCGTCCGCACGTCCCGGAAGTACATGAACTCCGGGTCGTCGTTCCAGTAGGCGCCGTGGACGGTGTCATCACACGGCCCGTTCGCACCCTGCGCGTAGTCCTTCCAGGTCTCGTGTGCGCCGACGAGCAGGTCGCCGAGGTTGCGCCGGTCGATGGTGTAGCGCGGGTTCTCCTCGAGCGGGTCATCGAGCGGGATCCCGAACGTGCTCCCGCCGGCAACTGCGAGGTAGTTCCCGTCGGAGGGATGCTCCTCGGCAAACGTGTCGGCGAGCAAGCTGCCCTTCGACAACAAGCTGTTGAAGTACGGCGCCTGTTTCGTGTTGCCGATGACCGAGTCGTAGTCCTGGTTCTCGAAGTAATAAAGGAAGACATGGTCGTACGCCGGGATGTGTGCGACCGGAGGCGCGAGTCGCTGTGGACGGCGCACCCGGGTCGAGACGGTGAACCGAAGGTTGTCCGCCAGCGCATGGTTGTAGCCGACCAGCGGGGCGGAGTAGCCGTCCGCGTTCGTCACCGAGGTGTCCAGCCGGACCTCGATCCGGGCGGTCCGCGCGCCGGCCGGGATCGGGCCGGTGACGGACTTGCGCACCAAGGCATGGGTGCTTCGCTGCGCCGGCCGCAACGGCCGCACCCGCTGGGTCGAAAGGACGTGGCGGGTGGCCGAGAGGAACCGTACGTCGGCAACCGCATGACTGGTTGCCGAGCCGCCGAGCCAGCCGGTCAGCCGGAAGCCCGCGCCGGCCGGCAACGGCGTGCCCGAGGCACGGACCAGCGATACCGACTGGGTCAGCACGGCGGTGCCGCCGGCTCCGCCCACGAACATCTGCCGCCCTCGATGACCGGGGCCGGGTGAGGCGGGTGCCGGGAAGCCGTGGTTGCCGTACCGGACCACGGTCGGTAACCCGCGGGCGACTCGCCAGCCCGGGATCGTGACCGTGGCCCAGCCCTGCTTCGAGGCCGCCCCGGCCTCGGCGCCGGCGTTGACGAGCAGGTTCGTACCGGGCCGTGCGGACGACGCGCGGGCCGGGCCGGATCCGGCCGAGCCGACCGGATGCGGGCGTGGGGCGGCCTGCCCGAGCCCGGCCGAGGACCCGAGCACGGAGGCCACCATCGCCAGTACGGCGACGATCGTCGCGGCGCCGCGGCGACGAGTCATGACGATCCTCCAGCTGCCGGCCGGTCAGCTCCAGAACCCCCACCGGCGGCTGACTGAACATGCAATCAACCACGCCCGGATGAGGTCGTCAATCGCGCGGAAGACACCGACATACGGTGAACTAGAGAATGATCGCCACGAGCGGCGACCGCGAACCGGGAGGGCGACATGGCGCTGAGCGTCTTCGACCTCTTCAGCGTGGGCATCGGGCCGTCGAGCTCGCACACCGTGGGGCCGATGCGAGCGGCCCGGACCTTCGCCGCGGGACTGGTCGAGAGCGGTCTCGCCGATCACACCAGCCGGGTCCACGTCGAGCTGTTCGGCTCGCTCGGAGCGACCGGTCATGGCCATGGCAGCCCGCGGGCAGTCGTGCTGGGCCTGCTCGGCGAGACGCCCGAGGACGTGGATCCGGCCGCCTGCGACGAGATCGTGGCCGAGGTACGGCGGAGCGGGTCGCTGGCCCTGATGGGCAAGCAGGTGATCGGGTTCGACGAGGACCGCGACCTGGTCATGCACCGTCGCCAATCGCTGCCGCTGCACCCCAACGGGATGACCTTCGAGGCCTTCGACGGCGCCGGGACCTCGCTGCGGTTGGGCACGTACTACTCGGTCGGCGGCGGCTTCGTGCTCGACGAGACAGCCGCGGCCGGCGACCGGATCGTGGTCGACACGACGGTGCTCCCCCACCCGTTCGAGACCGCCGCCGACCTGATGACCCGGTGCGAGGCCACCGGCCGCTCGATCGACGATCTGCTGATGGAGAACGAGGAGCATTGGCGCAGTGCCACCGAGGTCCGCGAGGGGTTGCTGCGGCTGTGGGGCGTCATGCAGGAATGTGTCGCCGCCGGGATTGCCAATGAAGGAGTCCTGCCCGGCGGACTGAAGGTGCGACGGCGGGCCCCCGACCTGGCCCGCGCGCTGGCCGCCGAGCTGGACTCGACCGACCCGATGCGGGCGATGGACTGGGTCAACCTGTTCGCGCTCGCGGTCAACGAGTAGAACGCCTCCGGCGGCCGGGTCGTCACGGCTCCCACCAACGGCGCGGCCGGCATCATTCCCG
>CAYNDD010000202.1:0-6346 GCA_964395425.1 uncultured Frankiaceae bacterium | reverse complement strand
CTGACCATGATCGCTGCGTTCCAGCGGATGTACGCGCGGATCCGGCGCTCGACGAACTCGTCCCCGGGGAACCAGGGCTCGGCCTCGGCCGGGATGGTGTTGACGTAGTCGGTCGAGCGAAGGGCGGGGACGCCGACCTGCTTCTCGCGGGCGCGCTCGAGCAGCTTGAGCATCAAGAAGCGGGCCCGGCGCGGTCCGGCCGTGTCGATGACGCCGTCGAGGGAGTCGAGCCACTCCTGGGTTTCCGCCGGGTCGACATCGGGGATCTGACTCGGCAGCCCGTCGCTGATGACCGAGTAGCGGTTTCGTCCTGAAGCCATGATGTGACGGTACGCCGGAGCGGGCGGGAGATGTCGGGCCTGGCGCCGGAAGCGTGTCGCCCGGCCGCCCGGTGGGCGGCCCGACGGACCGGTAACTTGCGTTTGGCGCGTTCAACGGGTGGACTGTGCCCCATCGACCGAATCGCGGTCGGTCTGGGATCACCGAACGAGGAGGGCCACAGCACGTGAGCGCCACCGCAGGCGGTGCGGCGGGTCCGCGGAGCGTCGCGGAGAAGTTGGGCATTGCGGCCGGCGCGGTCGTCCAGGAACTCGGGTGGGACGACGACTGCGACGAAGAGTTCCGCCAGACGATTGCCGCCTGTGCGCACTCCGAGCTGGTGGATGAGGACTACGACGACGTCGTTGACGTGGTCGTCCTCTGGTGGCGTGAGGGTGATGGGGACCTGGTCGACGCTCTTGTCGACGCGCTCACTCCGCTCACCGACAACGGGGTGATCTGGTTGCTGACCCCCAAGGCCGGCCGGGACGGCCACGTCGAGCCCAGCGATGTCAGCGAGGCCGCGCCGACGGCCGGGCTGCAGCAGACCTCGAGCATCTCCGCGGGTAGCGACTGGAACGGCGCCCGACTCGTCTCGCCGAAGGCGGCCAGGGGCAAGGGCCGCTGACCGTGCCGCAGGTCGGCGACGACGCTCCCGAGTTCGCCATCCAGGACCAGCACGGCCGGGAGCAGTCCTTGGCCAAGCGGCGCGGTGATCGCAACCTGCTCCTCGTCTTCTTCCCGTTCGCCTTCACCGGGGTGTGCACGGGCGAGGTCCGCGCGCTGGCTGACCATGCCGTCACCTGGGAGTCGTTCGGGACCGACGTGATCGCGGTCTCGTGCGACAGCGTGCCGGCGCTGCGGGCCTTCGCGGACCAGGAGAAGGTGGACTTTCCGCTGGGTTCGGACTTCTGGCCGCACGGCGAAGTGGCCCGGTCGTACGACGCGTTCGACCCCTTCCTCGGCTGCGCGACCCGCGCGACGTACCTCATCGATCGCGGCGGAGTCATCCGCTGGACAGTCCGCACCGCGATCGCCGACCCGCGCGAGGTCGAGGACTACGTCAAAGCGATCGCCGAGCTGTAGCCGATGCCCTGTTACCGCTGTGCCGCGCGACAGACCGACCCGGGCAAGGGCCCGAGCGACTGGAAGCGCGGGGTGGTCGACGGCGTACAGGTCTTGATCTGCCCGAGCTGCCAGCGCGGCCACGACTGGCACGCCGATCTCGACCATTGCCCGGGATGCGGCTCGACGATGCTGGTGCGAGCGCTCGGTGACACCCGGTGCCGGGCGTGCGGCCTGGTCTCGGCCGGTGGTGGCGGCGAGCCACCGAGCGACGCAACGTTGGCGGCCGAGGTCGCCGAGGCCCTCGGACGGCGGTTCAGGTCGCCCGCACCGTGACGACCCGGCGCGGAAATATTTTCCGCGTCGTGTCCACCTCCGTGGACCGTCGGGCGTTGGACGGGTGTCCGTCGTCGACGAAAGGTGACTCAGATGTCCGCACGCGCTCGTCGGCCGTTGGCCGGCCGGATCGTTCGCACTTGGCTCGGCATGACTGCACTGGTCATGTTCGGAGTCGCGCCACAGCTCGCGGCCGTGGCGAGCGCGGCCCCGGCGTCGGGTGCCGCGGCGTCAGCCGGCGTACCGCTGTGCTTCGGGCACAAGGCGACGATCGTCGGTACGTCGAAGGACGACGACATCATCGGGACGCCCGGCAACGACGTGATCGTGGCGCTGGGGAGCGCGGACAGCGTGTTCGGCGGGGATGGCAACGACCTGATCTGTGGCGGCGCCGGTGACGACACCATCCACGGCGGCAACGGCAACGACAAGATCGACGGCGGCGCCGGCGACGACGAGATCTACGGTGACGACGGCGCGGACCTCATCATCGGTGGGGACGGCAACGACTTCCTTGACGGCGGCGCGGGCAACGACCGGATCCGCGGCGGGCTGGGCAACGACAACATCCAGGGCGACAGCGGCGATGATCACCTGACCGGTGGAGACGGTGACGACACCATCGACGGCGGTCTGGGCAACGACCTGTTGACCGGCGGCAACGGCAGGGACGAGATCAGCGGCAGTCACGGTAACGACGTGATCGACGGCGGTGCGGGTGACGACGACCTCCAGGGCGACAACGGCACCGACACCATCAACGGTGGCGACGGCGACGACTTCGTGTCCGGCGGCAACGGCCGGGACACGATCAATGGCGACGCAGGCAACGACGACCTCAGTGGTGATATCGGCAAGGACGTCATCAACGGCGATGCGGGCAACGACTCGATCGACGGCGGCGACGGGGCCGACCAACTCTCGGGCGGACCCGGCAACGACACCATCCAGGGCAACGACACTTGTGAGTTCTGCCGGCTCGGCGATGTTTCGACACCCGCGAACGACACGATCGACGGCGGGCCGGGGTCCGACACGGTGGTCCTCACCCGCAACATCAACGAATCGACCGGGCTCAAGGTCAACCTCAGCACCGGTACGGCGACGGGTGACGGCACGGACAAGCTCGTCAGTATCGAGAACATCGATGCGAACAGCAACGTCAGCAACACCCTGATCGGAAGTGCTGGCGACAACACCTTCCAGTCCGGTGATGCCGAGGATGTCGAGCAGGGGCTCGGTGGTAACGACGTGTTCGTCGCTTCGGCCGGCAACGACACGATCGACGGCGGCGACGGCTCCGACACGATCTCCTACGCTGACCAGTACTTGCCCGGCGGCGCCTTCGTCAACCTGGCGATCGGGATCTCGCGAGCGATCTTCGATCGGAGTACCAGCACCGACACCCTGACGTCGATCGAGAACGCGTCGGGCTCGAACCAGGCCGACATCTTGATCGGCGATGACGGCCCGAACACCATGAGCGGGGGTGAAGGCAACGATGTCATCCGCGGCGAGGGCGGCAACGACATCCTGCGCGGCGACGAAGGCATCGACCACATCGACGGCGGCGACGGGGATGACATCGTCGATGGCGCAGACCCGTTTGAGCGGGCACATGGCACCGCGACCCAGGGTGACGTTGCGGTCTTCACCTCGGCGACCTCGGGCGTCGACGTCAACCTCACCACTGGGACGGCCACCGGGCAGGGCAACGACACCCTGGTCAGCATTCAGGACGTCGTCGGTTCGGTGTACGACGACACGTTGATCGGTGACGACAACGACAACCTGCTCAGCGGGCAACCGGGCAACGACGTCATCGACGGGATGGGTGGCAACGACACCCTGGTCGGCGGCGATGGGGACGACACGTTCGATGGTGGTGACGGCACCGATCTGATCACCTTCAACGGGTCGCCCAACCCGGTAGACGTGGATCTCGGTGCCGGCACGGTGACCGGCGACGGCAACGACACTGTGACCAATGTCGAAGACGTCCGCGGATCGATCTTCGACGACACGATCGTCGGCGACGACTTGCCCAACCTCCTGATCGGCGGTGCCGGTGACGACACCCTCGACGGCGCCGGCGGTGACGATGTCCTCGAGGGGAAGACCGGGAACGACACCCTCGACGGCGGCGACGGCGACGACAAGATCTATCCGTCGTCCGGCAACGACACCGTCGACGGCGGGCTGGGCGACGACCTGTTCGCGGCGTCTCCGGGCAACGACTCGTTCACCGGGGGAGGCGGCGAGGACACCCTCGACGAGTCCAAGGCGCCGGCTGCGATCACGGCAGACCTGCCGGACGGCGTCGTCACCGGCGCGGACACGGACACGGTGTCGGGGGTCTCGGATGTGATCGGCACCCGGTTCAAGGACGTGCTGATCGGCGACGGCACCGACAACGTCCTCTACGGCGGCCTGGGTTCGGATGAGCTGGAGGGGAACGGCGGTGACGACACCCTGATCGGCGGGCCTGGTGCGGACTTCCTCGACGGCGGCGACGGGACTGACACGGTCAGCTTCGTCGACGCGCCGAACGCGGTCTCGGTCGACCTGAGCACCGGCGCTGCGGCGCACGACGGCGGCGACACGTTGGTCGAGGACGAGAACATCATCGGGTCGAACTTCAGCGACCAGCTGCGTGGCGATGACAACGCCAACGTCATCGAGGGTGGCCCGGGCGACGACACGATTCAGGGCCTGGGCGGCGACGACACGCTCGATGGTGGGCCGGGCGACGACATCGTCGACGGCGGCGACGGCACCGACACCTGCTCCGGCGAGCACCTGTTCAACTGCGAGGTCACGACCTGAGGACCTGCCGGTCGGTTCACTCGTATCCTGGCCCGACGGTCCCATAGCTCAGTTGGCTAGAGCGCCTCGCTTACAACGAGGAGGTCGCAGGTTCGAGCCCTGCTGGGACCACGGGTCGGGCCGATCGGGGCCCGGTGCGTTTCGGCGCTGCCTCAGCGACCGACGGACCTACGACCTGATCGAATAGTGCACCCTCTTCGTGGTCGTGCTGCCGTTGGTGTCGACAGCGGTCACGGTGAAGTGGTGCTTGCCGACCTTCGCGGACGAGATCGTGGCGTGGTCAGCCACTGGTCCCTTGCAGGACCTGAGCTTCTGCCCCGGCGCTGCCTTGCACCGGTAGGACGCCTTGATCGTCGAGCCTTTGACATAGGTGTGGCCGTCCTTGGGCCCGGTGATCGTTACGGTCGGCCCGGAGTCCTCGAGCTCGGCCTCGTAGTAGTAGAGCCCGCCCTTGGTGCTGGCGACCCCGAAGATGTCCCCAGCCCCATCGACGGCCACTGCGGTCGTTGGGTAGATCCCGGGAGCCGTCGACAGCGACTTCAACGTGCGCAGGCCAGATGCCGGCGTCCAGATCTCTGCGACGCCACCGGATCCCTTATATCCGACGACGACGTTGCGACCCACTGCCTGGGCCGTGAAGGTGCTGCTCGCGGGCGCGACATCTGCGACGTGCCCACCGGCGATGTACTCGATCCCACCCTTGTTGTCGCCGTGGAATCCAAGAAAATCACCGGCTGAGTCCCAATACCGACCGGTCGTTGACGCCTCGAGGTTAGGGCGGCGGTACAACGTCGTGAGCGCCACCGGTGGGTTCGTCCCCTGCCACTCGACCACCCCGGCCTCGGCCGAGCCCACGTGGATCCCGCCGTCGGTGACGTAGAACGCCTGGGTCGGGTCGGTGGTGGTGCCGCCGTTCTGACCGATCGTGTGGAGCTTGTCCTTGGGGCCGGTCCCGTCACCCACCGCGACCTGGTACGGCGTTCCGTTGCAGCTCCATCCTTCGTAACCCACGATGCGTGCCGCAGGGGAGATCCAGTTGAAGCCGGTCGTCTCATTAGACGGCCCGCCGCACTTCGCGATCGAGCCGACCGGCTTGACGAACCTGATGTGCCCGCTGTGCCAGATGTAGGCGGTCTCGTTGCCCAGCGGCGTCAGCTTCGTACCGTCGCTGAGCGCGGTCCCCACCACATCGCCGGAGTTGTCGATCGCAGACGACGGGGCTGCGATCTTGCCGACCCGCTTGCCGGTCCGGGTGTTGTAGACGATGGTGTTGGTGTAGTTGTTCGCGAAGAACGTGCCGTTGCCGCTCACGATCCCGTACGTCGACGACAGGTCCTTGTCGGGTGCGAAGGTGTGGACCTTGTAGTGGGGTAGGGCTGCCTTCGACTCTGCGCGGGGCGCGTGCGGCGACTGCGAACCTGCGGCGTGGGTCTCCGACACGCCATTCGCCGTCGCACTCGCGCCGAGGACGACCAGCGCTGTCACCGCCGACCCTGCGAGCAGCAGAGCGCGCATCCCAACCCCCACATCCCGCCGCGCACGGCGTACCGATCCACCGGATGACGCCACTGTGTCAGGTCTGCGAGGACCACGCACCTCAACGGGCATGAATCACCTCGAAGCACGGTGCTTGAACGGAACACGGGTGCACGATCGTGATCACCTTCGGCGCCGCACTGGCCGTTAGCATCTCCGGCGGGAGGGTCGGTGATCCGCGTGAGGACCGCACCAGCGATGGGTGCCGTCATATCGGCCGCCCTAATCTGTGCGGTGGGTTGCTCTTCGACCCACTCGTCGCCCA
>CAYNDD010000201.1:0-6362 GCA_964395425.1 uncultured Frankiaceae bacterium | reverse complement strand
CGCGGCGTCGTACACCGACTCCCGCGGGACCACCTCGTCGACCAGGCCGATCCGCAACGCCTCCTCGGCGCCCACGAACCGGCCGGTGAAACACAGGTCCTTCGCCTTCGCCGGCCCGATCAAGCGCGGCAGCCGCTGGGTGCCGCCGGCGCCGGGAATCACGCCGAGCAGGATCTCGGGCTGGCCGAGGTGGGCGTCCTCCGCCGCGATCCGCCGGTCGGCGCACAGCGCCAGCTCGCAGCCACCGCCGAGCGCGTAGCCGTTGATCGCCGCGACCACCGGCTTCGGGATCGCCGCGACCGCCGCGAAGGTGCCGGACAGCCCGACCGAGCGGTCGACCATGTCGGCGTACGACGCGAGGGCCATCTCCTTGATGTCCGCGCCGGCCGCGAAGATCTTGGGTCCGCCGTAGATGACAACCGCACGGATCTCCTTGCGCTCGCTCGCCTCCTGCGCCGCAGCCTTGATTTCGTTCTGAACCTGCGCGTTCAACGCGTTCATCGGTGGCCGGTCGAGCCGGATCGTGCCGATCGCGCCGTCGACCTCGAGGGTCACAAAGTCAGCCATGCCCGCGAGCGTAGATGTCGTCCGGTCCCGGCCTGCCGAGTGGGCGGCGGCGGGCGGGCTCAGTAGAGCGCGTTGGCCAGCGCCCGGCGCCCGGCCGCGAGCCGCGGATCCTGCGGGTCCAGCGCCGCGAAGAGCGCGATCAAGCGCTCGCGGGCCCGGTTGCGGTCGTCGTCCGCGGTGCGACGGACCGCATCGACCAGGCGGGCGATCGCGTCGTCGACCTGGCCGCGCACCATGTCCAGGTCGGCGACCACGAACTGTGCATCGAGGTCGCCCGGATCGGCCTCGGCGCTCGCTCGCGCGCTCGCCTCGTCGACCCCCTGGACCCGGCCGACGAGCTCACATCGAGCCAGCCCGGCGGTGGCGCCCGGGTCACCCGGAGCGCGAGCGAGGATGGCGGTGTACGCCGACCGGGCCGCCTCGATGTCACCGTGCTCCACCGCGTCCGCCGCTGCGGCGTACTCGCGCTCGATCGCGGTGGACCCGGCTACCGCGGCGTCGGGGGCCTGGTCGGACGACACGGTGCCGGTGATGCCGTTCGCGGCCGCGACGCGGAGCACCTCGTTGATGACCTCGCGGGCCTGCGCCTCGCCGACCGCGCCCTGGAACAGCGGCACCGGCTGCCCACCGATCACCGCCATCACGCTCGGGATGCTCTGGATCTGGAACGCCTGGCTCAGCCTCGGCTGCGCATCGACGTCGATCTTGGCGAGCACCCATCGCCCGGCGTCCTCAGCGGCGAGCTTTTCCAGGGTCGGCGACAGCTGCTTGCACGGTCCGCACCACTCGGCCCAGAAGTCGAGGACGACCGGCACCTGCATCGAGCGGTTGACCACCTCGGCCTCGAAGGTCGCCTCGGTGACGTCGATGATCGCCGTACCGGGGGTCGTGGCCGACCCGGCCGGCGCTGCCGGCGGACGCTTGAGCGCGGTGAGGTCGACGGCGCCGCGCAACCTCATGTCGGGCGGTGGCTGGGTCACGCGACCAAGCCTAGTGTCGGGTCCTAGAAGCGGGCCGGCTCGCGGTAGCTTCCCCAGACCTCGCGCAGCACGCCGCAGATCTCGCCGAGGGTCGCCTCGTGGCGGGCGGCGTCGAGCATGGAGGGGAGCAGGTTGGCCTCGCCGCGCGCCGCGTCACCCAGCGCGCTCAGCGAGGCGCGGACCACCGCGTCGTCCCGGGCCGCCCGCCGGGCCGCCAGGACCCGGTTCTGCTCGAGCTCGACCTCGTGCGAGACCCGCATGATCTCCAGCTCGCCGGTCACGGTCTCCTGCCCGATGTTGACCCCGACCACGCGCTTGTCGCCCTTCTCCAGAGCCTTCTGGTAGGCGAACGCGGCGTCGGCGATCTCGGCCATGAACCACCCGTCCTCGATCCCGCGCAGGATTCCGGCGGTCATCGTGCCGTCGCTGCTCATCTCTCGGATCCGGGTGAAGATCGCCTCGGCCTCGGCCTCGATCTTGTCGGTCAGCGCCTCGACGTACCAGGAGCCACCGAGCGGGTCGGCGACGTTGGTGACCCCGGTCTCCTCCATCAGCACCAGCTGGGTGCGCACGGCGATCTCGGCGGCCTTCTCGCTCGGCAGCGCCAGGACCTCGTCGAGAGCGTTGGTGTGCAACGAGTTCGTGCCGCCGAGCACCGCGGCGAGCGCTTCGATCGCGGTCCGTACGACGTTGTTGTCCGGCTGCTGCGCGGTCAGCGAGACCCCGGCGGTCTGGGTGTGGAACCGCAGCCACTGCGCACGCGGATCGGTCGCGCCGTAGACATCGCGGAGCCAGCGGGCCCAGATCCGCCGGGCCGCGCGGAACTTCGCGATCTCCTCGAAGAAGTCGATGTGCGCGTCGAAGAAGAACGACAGCCCGGGTGCGAACCGGTTGACGTCCATCCCGCGCGACTGGCCGAGCTCGACGTACCCGAAGCCGTCCGCCAGCGTGTAGGCGAGCTCCTGCGCGGCGGTCGAACCCGCCTCACGGATGTGGTAGCCCGACACCGACAGCGGCTTGTAGCGCGGGATCTGCTCGTCGCAGAACTCCATCAGGTCGCCGATCAGCCGCAGGTGCGGCTCCGGCGGGAACAGCCACTCCTTCTGGGCGATGTACTCCTTGAAGATGTCGGTCTGCAGCGTGCCGTCGAGACCGCCGATGTCGGCGCCCTGCCGCTCGGCCGCGACCAGGTACATGCAGAACACCGGCACGGCCGGGCCGCTGATCGTCATCGAGGTCGTGACATCGGCGAGCGGGATCCCGGCGAACAGCACGTCCATGTCCGCGGCCGAGTCGATCGCGACCCCGCAATGCCCGACCTCGCCGAGCGAGTTCGGCTCGTCCGAGTCGCGACCCATCAGGGTCGGCATGTCGAAGGCGACCGACAGCCCGTTGCCGCCGCTGTCGAGGATCATCTTGTAGCGCTCGTTGGTCTGCTCGGCGTTGCCGAAGCCGGCGAACTGCCGGATCGTCCACGTCTTGCCGCGATAGCCGGTCGGATAGAGCCCGCGGGTGAACGGGTACTCCCCGGGCCAGCCGATCCGCTCGAAGCCGTCGTACGCCGAACCCGGCGCCGGGCCGTAGACCGGCTCCACTTCGCTGCCGGACAGCGAGGTGAAGTCCGCGTCGCGCTTGGCGGCGGCGGCAAAGCGCTGCTGCCAGCGTTGCCGGCCGGCCTCGATCTCGTTCGGATCCACGGCATCTCCCGGCGCTCGCCCCGAGCTAGATACTAGGACGTCCTACTATTGATCGCCAGTCTCAGCGTGGTCCGACCTGAAGTCACCGGCGTCGACCCGCAGGGTTCGCAAGAGCGCGAACAACGACTCGAGGGCCGGCTCGTCGTACGCGGTCAGGCCGAATCCGTCGGCGGTCAGGTCGGCGGTTGCCCAGACCAGGGTCGACCGCCCCGCATCGGTGAGCCGCGCGAGCACACCGCGGCCGTCGCGCGGGTTGGGGCGCCGGGCGACGAAGCCCTGCCGCACCAGCCGGTCGACGGTGTTGGTGACGCTGGTCGGGTGCACCATCAGCCGCTCGCCGATGATCGACAGCGGCAACTCGCCCGACCGGCTGAAGTGCAGGAGCACCAGCGCCTCGTAGCGCGCGAAGGTGAGGTCGTAGGCCTTGAGGATCAGGTCGTAGCGCGACAGGAGCAGTTGTTGCGCCCGCATCACCGAGGTCGCCACCCGCATCGCCGCGGCCGGGCCGAAGTTGGCCTCCCACAGCTCACCGGCCCGCTCGATCGGGTCGAACGGCAAGTCGAGCGGCTCGCGCGTCACCGATTCACTCGCGCGTCCACAGTGGCCGATCGTACGGCGGCCAGCCGCTCTCAGTCCTTCGTGACCGCCGCAACCAGCTCGTCGGCCGCCGCATACGGATCGGTGGTCCCGGCAAGCACCGCGTCGGCAAGGTCGGTGAGCGCCGAGCCGCCGCGAAGGTCGCCCAGCTGGGCCCGCACCGCGGTCAGCGCGATCGCCTCGATCTCGTCCGCGATCCTGGCCCGCCGCCGCGTCTCGAGCCGGCCCGACTCGGTCAGCCACTGCCGGTGCCTGGCCAGTGCGGCAACCAGGTCGTCGATGCCCTCACCGCGCGCCGCCACGGTCTTGACGATCGGCGGCTTCCACGCTCCCGCCTCAGGCTTCTCCGCCAGCGACATCATCGTGCGCAGGTCCCGCACCGTGTGGTCGGCGCCGTCGCGATCCGCCTTGTTGACGACGTACACATCGGCCACCTCGAGGATCCCGGCCTTGGCCGCCTGGATCGCATCGCCCATCCCGGGCGCCAACAGGACCACCGTCGTATCGGCGAGCGAGGCAACCTCGACCTCGGCCTGGCCGACGCCCACGGTCTCGACAATCACCACCTCGCATCCCGCGGCATCGAGCACCCGGACCGCCTGTGGGGTCGCCCACGACAGCCCGCCGAGGTGACCGCGACTGCCCATCGACCGGATGTAGACGCCCGGGTCGGTCGCGTGCTCCTGCATCCGCACCCGGTCACCGAGCAGCGCACCCCCGGTGAACGGCGACGACGGATCGACCGCGAGCACTCCGACCCGCCGGCCTTCCTTGCGGTACGCCGTCAACAGCGCGGATGTCGTCGTCGACTTGCCGACCCCGGGCGACCCGGTGAGGCCGATCACTGCCGCCTGACCGGCATGCGGCGCCAGCGCCGCCATCGCCTCGCGCAGCTGCGGCGAGGCGTTCTCGACCATCGAGATCAACCTCGCGACACTTCGCGGCTCGCCGGCGCGCGCCTGCGCAACGAGCTCAGCGACCGCAACACCCACCCGAGCACCCTAGAAGGTCCAACGCCACTCCAGCTCAGATGCAGGCGGCTCTCGCCGTGTCGCGCGCGGCAGTGGCGGGTCAGGCCGCTCCGCGCCCACCGTGTTCCCCCGAAGGCACGGCCGCCGCAGTGCCCCGATGTGCAGGGCGCAGCGCGTGAGCTCGACTGCCGAGCCGCCCGAGTGTTGAGCACCGCGTGGGCCGGCCAGGCCGCGAAGCGCCCGTGTGTTAAGCGCCGCGGTTTTCGGCGATCAACACCAGGGTGGAGCGGCCTGGCCGGCCCGCGCGCAAGCAGGAGTCAGGTGGTCGGCACGCGGAGCAGGAGCGCGTCGCCCTGCCCTCCGCCGCCGCACAAGGCGGCCGCGCCGAGCCCGCCACCGCGCCGGCGGAGTTCGAGGGCAAGGGTGAGTGCCAGCCGGGCGCCGGACGCGCCGATCGGATGGCCGAGCGCGATCGCGCCGCCGTTGACGTTGACCCGGTCCCAGGGAACATCGAGCAAGCGAGCCGAGTGCACTGCGACCGCGGCGAAGGCTTCGTTGATCTCGATCAGGTCGAGCGCCGAGACCGCCTCACCCGCGCGGGCCAGCGCCTTGAGGATCGCGTTGGCCGGCTGCGCCTGCAGCGAGGCGTCGGGTCCGGCAACGACCCCGTGATAGCCGATCTCGGCGAGCACGGTCGCGCCGTGCCGCTCGGCCGCCTCGCGGGACATGACAACGACTGCGCAGGCGCCGTCGGAGATCTGCGACGCCGACCCGGCCGTGATCGTGCCGTCCTTGGCGAACGCCGGGCGAAGGCCGCCAAGCCCATCGACCGTGGTGTCGGCTCGCACCCCTTCGTCGGTCGTCACGAGCAGCGGATCTCCTCGTCGCTGCGGGACGCTGACCGCGACGATCTCGTCGTCGAACGCGCCGTTCTTCTGCGCGGCCGCGGCGAGCTCGTGCGACCGTGCGGCGAACTCGTCCTGCTCCGCGCGGGTGATCCCGAGGATCGTGTTGTGCCGCTCGGTCGACTCCCCCATCGCGCACTGGTCGAACGCGCAGAACAGTCCGTCGTACGCCATCGAGTCGACGAGCGTGCCGTCGCCGTACTTGTAGCCGCGCCGGGCACCCGGCAGCAGGTGCGGCGCGTTCGTCATCGACTCCATGCCGCCGGCCACGACGACGTCGAACTCGCCCGCCCCGATCAGCTGGTCGGCGAGCGCGATCGCGTCGAGTCCGGACAGGCAGACCTTGTTGATCGTCAGGGCCGGCACTGTCATCGGGATGCCGCCCTTGACCGCGGCCTGGCGCGCGGTGATCTGGCCCGCGCCGGCCTGCAGGACCTGGCCCATGATCACGTAGTCGACCGCGTCGCCGCCGATCCCGGCCCGGGCGAGCGCGGCTTCGATCGCCCGGCCACCGAGGTCGACCGCCGGGAAGTCGGCGAGCGAGCCGAGCAGCTTTCCGATTGGCGTGCGGGCGCCACCGACGATCACCGAACCAGGCATGCCTGACACGATACGGCGCATGTTCACCCGGATCGACCACGTCGG
>CAYNDD010000200.1:0-6403 GCA_964395425.1 uncultured Frankiaceae bacterium | reverse complement strand
AAGTCGCTCATCCCTGCCCCCGGTGCGCGACGCCGTCGGCGAGCAGCCGCTCGACATATTTCGCCAGTACGTCGACCTCGACGTTCACGCCGTCGCCGACTGCTCGAGTGCCGAGGGTGGTGCGCGCAAGCGTCTCGGGGATCAGGCTCACCCGGATCGTCGAACCCTCGACCGCGGCGACGGTGAGACTGACCCCGTCGAGGGCGATCGAGCCCTTCTCCACGACGTACTTGGTCAGCTCGACGGGCAGCTCGATGTCGACCAGGTCCCAACGTTCGCTCGACCTGCGGGCTCGCACGATGCCGACACCATCGACGTGACCTTGCACGATGTGACCGCCGAGTCGGGTGGTCGGTGTGACCGCGCGCTCGAGGTTCACCGGCTCGCCGGGATGAAGGCTGCCGAGCGTCGACCGGGTGAGGGTCTCGTTCATCACGTCGGCGGTGAACAGGGCCGGATCGTTCGTCACCGCGGTGAGACACACGCCGTTAACCGCCACCGAGTCACCGGGGCGCACGTCGTCTAAGCCGGTGCTCCTGATCGTCAGGCGGGCAGCCGCAGTCAGCTCGTCGACCGCGATCACGGTGCCGAGAGTCTCGACGATGCCGGTGAACATCAGCCCGGTAGCCCTTCTGCGTCGTGGTGACACACACGTGCCACCAGCTTCAGGTCCTCGCCGACCCGTACGACGTCGTCGAAGGCAAGCCGTTGAGCCGTTTCGAGCGTTTGAGATCCGAGGTCGCCGACCAGCGGGGCGCCGGCGCCGAGCAACAGCGGTGCGTAATAGCCCACCACCCGGTCGACCAGCCCGGCGCCGACGAAGGAGCCGGCGAGCGTCGCGCCGCCCTCGAGCCACACGTTGTGCACCTCGAGGTCGAACAACGCAGACAGGAGCGCACCGGGGTCGAGCCCGTTGCGGTCGCGGCGCACGCCGACGACCTCGGCGCCGGTGGACCGAAGCGCCTCGACCCGGCCCTGATCGACATCGGTCGCGACCGCGAGGATCGTCAGTGCGGCGGTGCTGAACACCTTCGCGTGCAGCGGGGTCCGGGCCGCCGAGTCGACCACGATCCGAACCGGCTGGCGGTTGGTCGGCCAGTCGCGGACGGTCAGCTCCGGGTCATCCGCGAGCACGGTACCGATCCCGACCATCACCGCATCGGCAAGGGCCCGCTCCCGGTGAACGTCGGCACGAGCGACCGGGCCCGTGATCCAGCGACTGGTCCCGTCCGCTGCGGCGGTGCGGCCGTCGAGGCTGGCGGCGTACTTCCAGGTGACGTACGGGCGACGCCGCGCCACGCTGGCAAGCCACGGCTCGAGCAGCCGGCCGGCGTCGGGTGCGAGCAGGCCGGACTCCACCTCGACGCCACCGCGGCGAAGCTCGTCCGCACCACCTCGGGCGCGCACGTTCGGATCGGCGACGGCGTACACGACCCGCGCGACGCCGGCGGCCAGGATCACTGCGGTGCAAGGGCCGGTCCGGCCGGTGTGCCGGCACGGCTCGAGCGAGACGACCAGGGAGCCGCCACGGGCCCGCGGGCCGGCCGCCGCAAGCGCGACGACCTCGGCGTGATCGCCGCCGACCGGTGCGGTCGCGCCCTCGCCCACTGGTTGGCCGAGCTCGTCGAGGACGACGGCGCCGACCGCTGGATTGGGGTTCGTCGTACCGAGAACGGCAGCGGCCAAGACGAGGGCGCGCCGCATCGCGGTCTGCTCGGCTGCGCTCGCCATCTCGTCCTCCGACCCGCTCGGCGAACGCCGGTGGTGCGAACTGCGGGAGACGAGGACTCGCGAACGGGGGTCAGCGTGCGGGCACTCGACAGGTGCGCCGGGTGCTCAGCGGGCTCAGCCGCACGCGGTCCGGCCGGGCCGGGCTCGCGCACCGCGTGAACCAACCGCGTTGCACGACCACCGCTCGCGCGCTTCCTCTCATCCGGACTGTCACCGTCGGTCCTGGAGTCTCACCAGGTCCACCGGCCGATGGCCTCGGTCGGGTCGCGGACTTCGGATCAGCTCGTTGCCGAGCTGGTCGTTCACCGCCGGTTCGGGTTTTCACCGATCCCGGAGCGCGCGGGGCGTTCGCTTCCATTGTGCACCACCGTGCGACCCGCGGCGGGCCGACCTAGGTGGGTTGCAGATCGTCCTCGCCGTTGGACCGGCGGTCGATCGCCACGATCGAGCCGGCCCGCGCCTTTGCTACCGCCTTCATCTCATTGGCCACGGCAACGACGTCGCGATGGTCGCGATAGTGACGGCGTTCGGTCGTGGCCACTCCGATCGACACCGAGGTGAGCGGGAAGTGCCGCTCGTGGCCTTGCCGGTCGACGACTGCGAGATAGCCGCGCTCGACGTCGTCGGCCTCGTGCAGCGCGAGCACTCCGGTGTCGAAGCGCTCAAGCGCGTCGAGGCACAGCGGCTCGACCTGGTCCGGCGTGCAGACGACGACGAAGTCGTCACCGCCGACATGACCGATGAACGCGGGCGGCGGCCCGGCCGCGGCGGCGGCTTGCTTGAGTGTCGTCGACAGCAGCTCGATGACGTCGTCTCCGCGCATCCAGCCGTAGCGGTCGTTGAAGGCCTTGAAGTTGTCGAGGTCGACATGGCAGACGGCAAAGCCCTCTCCGCTGGCGGTGCGCCGCTCGATCTCCTCGTTGATCCGGTGGTTACCCGGCAGGCCGGTGAGCGGCGACACCGCCCGCATGTCGGCGTTGCGTCGCAGGGTCGAGCGCACCCGCGCAATCAGCTCGAGGGTGTCGAAGGGCTTCACCAGGTAGTCGTCGGCACCGGCGCTGAGCCCGGCCACCCGGTCCGCCGACACACTCGTCCCGGTCAGCATGATGACCGGGAGGCTGGCCGTTGCAGTCGCCGACCGAAGCTGGCGCACCACCTCGATCCCGCCGACGTTGGGCATCAGCACGTCGACCAGGGCCAGGTCGGGCAGCGTGGAGTTGATGATTCGCAGCGCCTCCAGCCCGTCCCGCGCCACCAGTACGTCGAAACCCTCGGTGCGCAGGTTGCTCTCGATGAAGTCCGCCACGGCGGCGTCGTCGTCGACGACCAGGACCGTGCTCACGACGGGCACCACCAGGAGGTGCGGCCGGCCTGCTCCGCCTGGGCCCGCAACCGGCGGACCGCATCAGCCGGATCGTCACTGCCGTAGACCGACGAGCCGGCCACGAAGACGTCGGCGCCGGCCTCGGCACAGCGCGCGATCGTGTCCTCGTCGATCCCGCCGTCCATCTGGATCCAGACCGCGTGCGCGCCGTCCCGTACGAGCTCGCGAGCTCGCCTGATCTTCGGCAGCACGATGTCGAGGAACGACTGCCCGCCAAACCCTGGCTCGACCGACATGATCAGCACGGTGTCGATCTCGGGCAGCAGGTCGGCGTAGGCCTCGATCGATGTGGCCGGCTTGAGGGCCAGACCGGCCCGCGCGCCTGCCGCGCGAAGCGCACGCGCCAATCGGACGGGTGCGTGCGCGGCCTCGGCGTGGAACGTCACGCTGCGCGCCCCGGCTTCGGCGTAGCCCGGTGCCCAGCGATCGGGGTCGTCGATCATCAGATGACAGTCGAGCGGGATCGCGGTGTGCTTGAGCAACGACTCGACCACCGGCAGCCCGATCGTGAGGTTGGGCACGAAGTGGTTGTCCATGACGTCGACGTGAATCCAGTCGGCATCGTCGCCGACCGCGGCGATCTCATCGGCGAGGCGGGCAAAGTCGGCCGACAGGATGCTCGGTGCGACCTGCATCGACACCCCGCCCTCACCGTCGCGCATCTGTCCGTGATCACTACCGGATCAATCCAGTTTACGCCGCACGATCGCGACAAACATGGCATCTGTCCCATGCCGATGCGGCCAGAGCTGGGCGGTCGGCCCCGGACCGAGGTCCGGGACACCGGGCAGCGCCGCCCGGGCGTCGACCAGCTCGACATCGGGTCGATCGGCCAGAACGGAGTCGAGCACGCCGATCGTCTCGGCGAGGTGGGGCGAACAGGTCGCATACGTCACCACGCCGCCCGGACGGACCGCCTCGACCGCAGCGGTCAGCAGATCCGCCTGCAACACCCGAAGCCGATCGACGTCAGCCGGCTGCCGCCGCCAGCGCAGCTCCGGTCGCCTGCGCATCGCTCCGAGGCCACTGCACGGGACGTCGGCCAGCACCCGGTCGAAGCACCGGTTCGCCCAGGCCGGCCGGGTCGAGTCGGCGACCACCACGGCCGCCCGCGGGTCGCCGGCGAGCGTTTGGCGGACGAGCACGGCCCGGTGCGGGGTCCGGTCGGCGGCGAGCAGCCGGCCACCGCGCGGCAGCAACCCGGCGAGCAGGGCGGCCTTGCCGCCCGGACCCGCGCAGGCGTCCAACCAGCAGAGATCGGGCCCCTCGACCGGGATCTGCGCAGCGGCCAGCGCCACCAGCTGGGAGCCCTCGTCCTGAACGCCGGCCCGGCCGTCGCGCACGGCTGCGAGCCCGCCCGGGTCCCCACCGGCGAGGTGTACGGCGTACGGCGACCATGGGCCGGCCGAAGCGGTCGGGCCGGCGTCGGCCAGCAGCTCGGCCCGAGTGATCCGCTGCGGGCGGGCGACCAGGTGGGTCGAGGGCCGCTCGTCGGTCAAGGCCCGGTCGAGCTCGGCAAGGTCGTTCCCGAGCGCGTCGAGCCAGGCCGCCGCGATCCAGCGCGGGTAGCCCCGCTCGAAGGCCAACCGGCCGACCGGGTCGCCGGCCGGCGCGAGCTCGTCGACCCATCGCGGCCAGTCCCGCTGCGCGACCCGCCGGAGCACGGCGTTGACCAGCCCGGTGATCTTCGGCCCGCCGAGCTCCCGGGCCAGGTCGACCGAGGTCGAGACGGCCGCGTGCGGCGGAACCCTGGTGTGCAGCAGCTGGTAGGCACCCAATCGCAGCACCGACCGGACCTCGGGATCGAGGGTGTCCGGCGCCCGCCGGGCACCCACTGCGACGACCGGGTCGAGGACACCGGATCGGCGCAACGTGCCGTAGGCCAGCTCGGTGGCGAAGGCCGCATCAGTACCGGTGATGGCACGCTCGCGCAGCAGGCGGGGCAGGAGCAGGTTGGCGTACGCCCCGTCGCGGTCGACGGCAAGGACGACGTCGACCGCCGCGCGGCGGGCGGGATCCTTGGTCATCGACCCGGTTCTGGCATCACTCGAATCGCTCGCCGGCGTCGACCCGCAGGCCGCGGACCCAGTCGGCAGCCGGCATCGGCGACCGTCCCTCCGGCCGCACGTCACCCAGCCGGACACGCCCGGTCATCGTGCCGACCAGGACCCCGTCACGGTCGGTGGAGATCTCTCCCGGCGCCAGCTCGCCGTCCTGCTCGAGCGGGGTCAGCGGGCCGACCCCGACCCGCTTGCCGCGCAACCGGCTCCATGCGCCGGGGGCGGGCGTGCAGGCCCGGACCTGCCGGTCGACCACGATCGCCGCCTTGCCCCAGTCCACCCGGGCGTCGTCCGTGGTCAGCCGCGGCGCGAGCGTGATGCCCTCGGTCGGCTGCGGGATCGGTACGACGGTGCCGTCCTCGATCCCGTCGAGCGTCGCGGTCAGCAGGTGTGCGCCGTCGACCGACAGGCGCTCGAGCAGCTCGCCCGCGGTTTCGCGGGCGCCGATGTCGGTCGTCATCACCCCGAACACCGGACCGGTGTCGAGCCCGGCCTCGAGCTGGAAGGTCGAGGCACCGGTGATGTCGTCGCCGGCCATCAGGGCGCGCTGGACCGGAGCGGCGCCGCGCCAGGCCGGAAGGATCGAGAAGTGCAGGTTCACCCAGCCGGCCGACGGGATCTCGAGCGCGGCCGGCGGGACCAGCGCGCCGTACGCGACCACTGGACAGCAGTCCGGATCGATCTCGCGGAGCCGGCCGAGAAAGGCCGGGTCGGACGGCCGGTCGGGGGTGAGCACCTCGATCCCCGCATCGAGCGCGCGCTGTTTGACCGGGCTCCGGGTGAGGGTGTGGCCGCGCCCGGACCTAGCATCCGGCCGGGTGAGCACCGCCACGACCTCGTGCCGATCGCCCGCGATCAGGGCGTCGAGGGCCGGGAGCGCGACCCGCGGGGTGCCCGCGAAGACGAGCCTCATCGACGTCGCGAGGGTGCGGTCACGACGGCTAGAACGCGAGTCCGCTCGTGGCGTGGGGTGAGGCCTTCACCACAGGGCCGGCCAGCCCCGACCATTCCGCCTCACGGATCGCGCGCATCGCCGCCTTGCGCTGCTCCGGGTCGAGCCGGTCGATGAACAGGATGCCGTCGAGGTGGTCGACCTCGTGCTGGATGCACCGGGCCAGCAGGTCGCTGCCGTCGATCGTCACCGGGTCGCCGTACATGTTCATACCAGTCGCGACCACGTGCTGCCGCCGGACACACGGGAATGACAGGCCCGGGAACGACAGGCAGC
>CAYNDD010000199.1:0-6423 GCA_964395425.1 uncultured Frankiaceae bacterium | reverse complement strand
TGGTGGAAGTACGCCGGCGCAAAGGAGCAGGCGGTCCGCGACCTGTTCGACATGTCCGCGACCCGCTACTACCAGGTGCTCAACGCCCTGCTCGACCGGCCGGAGGCACTCGCCGCCGACCCGATGCTCGTCAAGCGGCTGCGCCGGCTGCGGGCCGCCCGGCAGCGGGCCCGGTCCGCCCGTCGACTCGGCTTCGAGGCCTGACCGACGCGGACCTCGGGCAATCCGTCCGTGGGGTGAATCCGGGGGGCCGCGCACCGTGAGCAGGACGACCGCGAGCGTGAGGGTGGTGTCGTGAGCGAGTACGGCGATGGCAACGGCGACGAGCCTCGAGCACCAGGTTCGGAGTCGGCGTGGGAGCCGAACTGGGACCCCGAGCCAGAGCCTGCGCCGGCGCCCGCGTGGGCCCCTGCGGCAGCGTCGCAGGGGGTGCCCGCGGCCGGACCTCCGCCCGGCGAGGGAACCGAACCGGATGCGGACACCTCGCCCCTGGCCCGTCCGCGCAGCCACCGGGCGCCGCCGCCGGGCGCCACGAGCGGCCGGGTGCTCGGGCCGCTCGTCGCAGTGGTCGTCGTCCTGATCGTCATCGGCCTGCTGGTCTGGATCAACGGACGGCCGAACGGGGGCAAGTCCTCGGCCGCGACGACGCCGCCGAGCGTGGTCACCACCCCGGTGCATCACTCGAAGCCGCCGACCTCGCAGCCGACCTCGCAGCCGCCGTCGAGCGCTCCGGCCACCTCACCGTCGCCGACGACTGCGAGCAGCCCACCGGTCCAGCCGTCGAAGACTCCGAGCACCAAGCCGGTGGACCGCAACGCGATGGCGACCGTGCAGGTGCTGAACAACTCGCGGCTCACCGGCCTGGCCCACCGGGTGGCCGGTGAGATCGCTGCCCGCGGCTGGAAGATCGGGGTGATCGGCAACCTGCAGGGTGCGATCCCGGAGACCACCGTCTATTTCTCGCCGGGTGACGAGGCGGCCGCGAAGCATCTGGCCCGGGAGTTCAGCGCCGTACGCCGGATCGAACCGAACTCCGCGGCCGGTCTCACCCAGGTCGGCATCACGCTCGTCCTGACCTCGGACTGGGTCGGCTGAGCCGTCGTGGCTGACGCCGTCATGGCGCTGCTGGCCGACCCTCGATCCGCGCTCGTCGCGCTCGACTTCGACGGCACGCTCGCGCCGATCGTCGAGCGTCCCGAGGCGGCCCGCCTCGTCGACGGCGCCCGCGAGGTCATGCAGGCCCTCGCCGGGCGGATCGGGCAGCTGGCGGTCATCAGCGGTCGCGCCGCGGACGAGGTCGTTGCACTCGGCGACCTCGGCGGGGTGTCCGGGCTGCTGGTCCTCGGCCACTACGGGCTACAGCGCTGGCATGGCGGCCAGCTCGACTCACCGCCGCCCGACCCTGCGGTCGAGCGGGCCCGGCTCCGGCTTCCGCTGCTGCTCGAGGGCGCGCCGGACGGCGTGTACGTCGAGGACAAGGGCCAGTCGTTCGCGGTCCACACCCGGCCGGCCGCTGACCCGCAGCAGGCGCTCGACGACCTTGCGCCGGCGCTGCGCCGGCTGGCGGCGGACATGGGGCTCGAAGCCGTCGCCGGCCGCTTCGTCCTCGAGCTGCGGCCGGCCGGGACCGACAAGGGCTCGGCCCTGCGCAGTCTGGTGGCCGCAACCGGCGCCACCACGGTGATCTACATCGGCGACGACGTCGGTGACCTGCCGGCCTTTCGCGCGGTCGCGGAGCTTCGGGCCGAGTCCGGAGTGAACGGGCTGGCGATCGCGGCCTTCGAGCACCCGTCGGACGGTCGGGCCGCGGAGGTGCCGCCGGAGCTACAGGATGCGGCCGACGTCGTACTGCCCGGGCCGGAAGCAGTCGTCGGCTGGCTGGCCGGCATCGTCGCCATGCTCTGAGCCGCGCTGCGGCCAGGATCGATGGCTGGGTCAGGAGCGGTGGCTCAAAGCGCGTCGAGTTGCTGGCGCAGCCATTCGCGGGGCGGATGCGCGGTCGCGGCCGCGAGCAGGCCGGTGTGGCGACGGGCTCGCTCGGCGGCCGGCATGACGAGCGCTGCGTGCAGGGCGTCGGCGGTTCCAGCGATGTCGAACGGGTCGATCAGCAGCGCGAACTCACCCATCGCATCGGCCGCGCCCGCGTTGCGGGACAGCACGAGCACGCCGTCGTCCGAGAGCACGGTCGCCTCCTTCGCCACGAGGTTCATCCCGTCACGGATCGGGTTGACCAGTGCGACATCGCCGGCGGCCAACGTGGCGAGGGACTCGGGGTAGTCGTTGACGACCGAGAGCTGCACCGGGGTCCAGGTGTCCGTCGAGAACGCGTCGTTGATCTCGCCGGCGAGGGTCTCGATCTCCTCGGCCAGGTGCCGGTAGTCGGCGATGTCCTGGCGGCTCGGATAGGCGATCGCCACGTGCACGACGCGCTCGCGGTGCTCGGGATAGCGCTCGAGCAGGTCGCGGTACGCCGACAACCCGCGGGCGATGTTCTTCGACGGCTCGGTCCGGTCGACCCGCACGATCGCCTGCCGGTCGCCGAGCATCGCGTCGATGGCGGCGCGGTGGGCCGCGACGTCGGGCTGCGCCGCGCGCGCGAGCAGCGGCGCGGGGTCGACACCGAGCGGGTGGACGCGGACGGCGGTCGACCGGCCGTCGTACCGCACGTCGCCCGCCCCCCGTTCGGCGCCGAGGATCCGCACGCAGCAGTCGATGAAGTCCTCGGCCCAGCGCGGCGAGTGGAAGCCGAGGCTGTCGGCACCGAGCATGCCCACCAGCAGCTCGTTCGCGATCTCGGCCGGGAGCAGTGCGAAGTCCGTCGCGGTCGACCACGGGGTGTGGGTGAACAACCCGACCCGCAGGTCGGGCCGCCGCGCCCGCAGCATGGCCGGCAGCACGGTCAGGTGGTAGTCCTGCGCCAGCACCCGGGCGCGGTCGGATGCCTCGGCAGCGATCGCGTCGGCAAACGCGGCGTTGTAATCGACGTACGACGTCCAGTCGCGCTGCCACTCGCGGGAGTCGTTCGGCAGCAACGGTTTCCCGGCGTTCAGGCCGTGGTGGACGTACCACAGGACCTGGTTCGAGATCGTGTTGTAGGCGCCGCTGAAGGTTTCGGCGTCAATCGCCAGCATCTGCACCGGGTCGGTCGTGTGGCCGGCCAGGTCGAGCCGGCCGCCGGGGGCTGCGGCGGCGACCTCCCGGTCGGTGTCGCTGAGCGCGGCACAGACCCACACCGTCGAGCCCTCGGCCGGGAGCCCGGCCAGGCCGGTGACCAGGCCGCCGCCACCGCGTGCCGCGACGACCGCGCCGTCGGCCGCGCGATGGAACGCGATCGGCCCGCGGTTGGACGCGATCACGATGTCGGCCATGCCGTTGTCGTTGCCCACTGCGGCCGACAGTAATCGACCCGGTTGTGGCAGACTTGGTTCGTGCGGCCTTCGGGTCGCGCACTCATCAAGAGGGGCAGAGGGACCGGCCCGGTGAAGCCCCGGCAACCACCCGACGACGGGCAGGTGCCAACTCCGGCTCGTGCGCGAGTTGCGCGCGGGGAAGATGAGACGGAAGGCTTCGATGACGTCATTGATCGATCGACCGGCTGCGCAGTTCGGGTCGGCCGAGGCTCTGGTCTGCCGCGAGTGCGGCGCGAGTTACCCGCTCGGCCCGTCGCACGTCTGCGAGATGTGCTTCGGACCGCTCGAGATCGCCTACAACCGCGACATCCAGCGCCTGGTCACGCGCGCAACGATCGAGGCCGGTCCATATTCGATGTGGCGCTACCAGGGCCTGCTTCCGGTCGCGCCGCTGGTTGACCTGCGGGTCGGGATGACCCGCTTGGTCCCCGCGCCCCAGCTGGCGCGCGAGCTCGGCATGCGCGCGCTGTGGGTCAAGGACGACAGCGGTAACCCCACCCATTCCTTCAAGGACCGGGTAGTTGCGGTCGCGGCGTCGGCGGCGCGCGCGCTGGGCTACCAGGTGCTGGCCTGCGCCTCGACCGGCAACCTGGCCAACGCGGTCGCCGCGGCGGCTGCGAACGCCGGGCTGCGCTCGGTCGTGCTGATCCCGAACGACCTCGAGCCGGGCAAGGTCGTCACGACCGCGGTGTACGGCGGGACGCTGGTCGCGGTCCGAGGAACGTACGACGACGTCAACCGGCTTTGTGCGGAGGTCGCCGGCGAGGTGCCGTGGGCCTTCGTCAACGTCAACGTCCGGCCGTTCTACGCGGAGGGATCGAAGACGGTCGGTTTCGAGATCGCCGAGCAGCTCGGCTGGCGGCTGCCCGAGCAGGTCGTGATCCCGATCGCGTCCGGCTCGCTGCTGACGAAGGTCGACAAGGCCTGGCGGGAGCTCGGTGTGCTCGGCCTGGTCGAGAGCGCGCCGTACCGCGTCTTCGGGGCACAGTCGACCGGGTGCTCGCCGGTCGCGGCGGCGTACCGGGCCGGGCACGACGTGGTCGCTCCGGTGCGCCCGACCGGGATCGCGAAGTCGCTCGCGATCGGCAACCCGGCAGACGGTCCCTACGCGCTCGACGTCGTGCGCCGGACCGGCGGAGCGATCGAGGACGTGGGCGACGCCGAGATCGTCGACGGCATCCGGCTGCTCGCGCGCACGACCGGGATCTTCGGTGAGACCGCCGGTGGCGTCACGGTGTCGGTCCTGCGCAAGCTGATCGCGGCCGGACAGCTCGATCCGGCCGCCGAGACCGTCATCCTCAACACCGGCGACGGACTGAAAACACTGGAGGCGGTCGAGGCGGTCGCCCGGCCGACTGTCACGATTCCCCCGACCCTGACCGCCTTCCGAGAGGCTGGACTGAGCCAATGATCACGGTCCGGATCCCGACCATCCTTCGACCGCTGACCGGCGGGGCCGCAGAGGTGAGCGTGTCCGATGCGTTGACCCTCACCGACGTGCTCGACCGGTTGGAGGCCGACCATCCGGGGCTACGGACCCGGGTGCTCGACGACGACGGCAAGCTGCGCCGGTTCGTGAACGTGTACGTCGACGATGACGACGTACGGTTCGCCTCCGGGCTTCAGACGCCGACACCGGACGGTACGACGGTCTCGATCATCCCCGCGGTCGCCGGCGGCAGCTGAGGAATAAGCAATGTCACATTGCCCCGCTAATCGCGGGGGCAATGTGACATCACCCCCACAAAGTGCGGGGGCAATGTGACATTGCTTTGAACGGGTTAGTGCTTGCGCTTGTGCTTGTGGGTGAGGACCTTGTCGTAGACCAGCACGCGGGCGTAGACGAAGTGCGCGTGGTAGATCCGCTGGCGCTGGACCCGTAGCCCGGTGTGCGGGGCGACCCACCAATGGTGGTGGCCGTCGAAGATCCCGACGTGGGAGATGTAGCCGCCGTTGTCGACGAAGACCAGATCGCCGATCTGAAGGCTGCTGCGCCTGACGTGGCGAAGCACGTGATACTGCTCGGCCGCGTTGTGCGGCAGTGACTTGCCCACGGCGTGCAGGAACACGAAGCGGACGAAGCCCGAGCAATCGAAGCCGTTGGGGCCGTCGGCGCCGTACACGTACGGCTTGCCCTTCTGGCGCCTGGCCTCGCGGAGCACCTTCTGCACCTCGAGGTTGTGGCGCTGGATCACGGTCAGCTTCGCGCCTCGCAGGCGAGACGTTCCGGGAGCCCGGGCGGCGAACTGCCAGACGCCCGGGGAGGACGAGATCGAGGCCGGCCCGGCGGTTGAGGATGCGGCAGCGGCAGGAGCTGCGGCGATACCGAGGCAGGCGAGGACGGATGCAGCAAGGACGGCCAAGCGGACACGCAGGGTCGTTCGCGACATGGATGCTCTCCGACGCCGACCGGGTTAGCTGTCGGGTTCGGGCCGTGGCTAGCCCGGCCGCCGGAGCGGCTTCACCCCAAGAAGCGCGTGCGCTTCGGGTTACTGATGGGTCCCCGAGCCTGTCCGATGGGTTCGGTTCACGCACTCCGACGGACAGGTTTGGCGAACGGAGGCGACGGTCACCCAGGGTGGGTGGCGCCCGCACAGAATAGGTCGGCCGCGACCCGGCTGTCCTTGAATCCGGGTTTTTTGGCCATATGTGTCCGATTCACCCGTCTGGGCGGTCAAGGCCCTCGTCTTGCACTCGCAGGTGCCGAGTGCTAACAATGGATCTAGCACTCTGGGCTAACGAGTGACAGCCGCTCGCCCACGCCCAGGGCCTCAGACATTCGCATCTCGCGGGAGGATCCCACCGCAATGGCAAAGATCATCGCATTCGACGAGGACGCACGACGGGCGCTCGAGCGCGGCATGAACCAGCTCGCCGACGCCGTCAAGGTGACCCTCGGGCCCAAGGGCCGCAACGTCGTACTGGAGAAGAAGTGGGGTGCTCCCACGATCACCAACGACGGGGTGAGCATCGCCAAGGAGATCGAGCTCGAGGACCCGTACGAGAAGATCGG
>CAYNDD010000198.1:3308-6458 GCA_964395425.1 uncultured Frankiaceae bacterium | reverse complement strand
GTCAGCTACTGCGTGATGCCGCTGTTTCACATCCACGGCCTGGTCGCCGCGACGCTCGCCGCACTCGCGGCAGGCGGGACGGTCGTCGTGCCGCCGAAGTTCAGCGCGACGACGTTCTGGGACGACGTGCACACCTACCGGGTGACCTGGTACACCGCCGTACCCACGATTCATCTCGTCGTCGCGAACACCTGCGCGGACGGGCGGCAGAACGGTCACTACCTGCGCTTCGTGCGCTCGTGCTCGTCGACTCTCGCGCCGCCGCTGTGGCGACGGTTCGAGGCGGCGGTCGGCGTCCCGCTCGTCGAGGCGTACGGCATGACCGAGGCGGCGCACCAGATGACGTCGAACCCGCTGCCACCCGGTGACCGGCGGCCGGGATCAGTCGGCGTCGCCACCGGGATCGAGGTCGGAGTGCTCGACGAGCAGTGGCAGCCGGTGCCGGCCGGCGAGAGCGGCGAAGTCTGCGTGCGCGGTCGGTCGATCGTCGACGGCTATCTCGACAACCCCGAGGCGAACGCGGCCGGGTTCCGGGACGGCTGGTTCCGTACGGGTGACGTCGGCACGCTGAGTCCGGACGGCTACCTGACGCTGGTCGGGCGGATCAAGGAGCTGATCAACCGCGGCGGGGAGAAGATCTCGCCGTACGAGGTCGAGGCGGTGCTGCTCGAGCACCCCGCGATCAGCGAGGCGGCGGCCTATCCCCAGCCGGACGAGAAGTACGGCGAGCAGGTGGCCGCGGTCGTCGTCGCAACCGCCGACGTCACCGAAGCCGACCTGATCAAGCACTGCGCGGATCGAATGGTGGCGTTCAAGGTGCCGGTCACGATCGCGGTCCGGCGCGAGATCCCCAAGGGCCCGACCGGCAAGATCCAGCGGCGGGCGCTCGCGTCCCTGGTCGACACATGAGGATCGCCGTCGTCGGCGCCGGGGCGATCGGTGCGTACGTCGGTGCCGCGCTGTCGCGCGGCGGCGCGGACGTGAGTCTGGTCGCGCGCGGTCCGCACCTCGAAGCGATGGCTCGTGACGGCGTCGTCGTACTCAGCGAGCGGGGCGACTTCACCGCGCATCCCGAGGTCACCGACGACCCGGCGACGATCGGCCCGGTCGACCTGGTCTTTCTCGGCCTGAAGGCCTATTCGTATGCGACCGCGGGGCCGCTGCTCGACCCGTTGATGCACGAGCAAACTGCAGTGGTCGCGGCGCAGAACGGCATCCCGTGGTGGTACTTCCACGGGATCAGTGGCCCGCTGGCCGGCACTCGGATCGAGTCGATCGACCCGGGTGGCGCGGTGTCCGATGTCATCGCGCCCGCGCGGGCGATCGGCTGTGTCGTCTACTGCTCGACGACGATCGAGCGACCGGGCGTGATCAGGCACGAGGAGGGCACCCGGTTCTCGATCGGCGAGCCGGACGGCTCCGCGAGCCGGCGCTGTGCGGACTTCAGTGCGGCCATGATCGCGGGCGGGCTGAAATGCCCGGTCGAGCCCGACCTTCGACCGGACATCTGGCTGAAGTTGATGGGCAACATCTCGTTCAACCCGTTGAGTGCGCTCACCGGCGCGACGATGGTGCAGATCGCCCGGCACCCGCAGGCGCGTGAGCTGGTCGTGGCGATGATGGAAGAGACCTTGGCGATCGCGAGCGCACTCGACGCCGAACCGAGCGTGTCGATCCAACGCCGGCTCGAGGGCGCCGAGCGGGTCGGTGATCACAAGACGTCGATGCTGATGGATCTCGAGGCCGGCAAGCCGCTGGAGCTCGACGTGATCATGGCCGCGCCGATCGAGATCGCCGGCCTGATCGGCGTCGACGTGCCCGCACTGTCGGCGGTGTACGCCGCGGTCCGACTGCTGGCCGACCGGAGAGGCGGGAGCCGATGACCGACAACGTCGCTTCCGGTACCCGTCAGGTCCCGCTGGTGGACTACCTGGTGCTCGAGCCCGAGCCGCACCTGGTCGCCAACCAGTGCGCACGATGTGGCGCGCAGTATTTCGACCGCCGCAATGCGTGCGCGAACTGCGGCGGTATCGAGTTCCAGGTCGTGCCGGTCGCGACCCACGGCGAGGTGCGGACCTTCACGATCGTGTCGATGGCGGCACCGGGTATCGACGTACCGTTTGTCGCGGCGGTCGTGGACTGCGACGGCACGCAGGTGCGCGCCAACCTGATCAACGTCCCGCCGGACCCCGAGCATGTGCACCTCGGCATGGATGTCTGCCTCACGACGTACTCGCTCGGGGTCGATGATGCAGGAGTCGAGGCGGTCGGCTTCGGCTTCGAGCCGGTGCGCGCGCAGTGAGGCCCAGGGAGCCGGCTTGGGCCGGATCGATCCAAGGCGAGGGAGATCGACGACATGGCCGATGACGTGTGGATCCTCGGGATCACGATGACCAAGTTCGGCAAGCACAAGGACCGCGACGCGGTCGACCTTGCCGCCGAGGCCGCGACCGGCGCGCTGGCCGACGCGGGGGTGACGATGGCCGACATGGGCGTCCTTGCCGCCGGCACCCTGCGAAGCGGGGCCGGCATCGGCCAGCAGCTGCAGAAGCAGATCGGGCAGACCGGCATCCCGGTCTACAACGTCACCAACGCGTGCGCGACCGGCGCGACCGCGCTGCGGACCGCGATCATGGCGATCAAGGCGGGCGAGGCGGACTACGGCCTGGCCTTCGGCGTGGAGAAGCTCTCCGGCGTCGGCCTGCTCGCAGGCGGGCAACGAGCCGAGACCTCGACCTGGGAGCCCGAAGGCCGGTACGGCGCGGTTGCCGCGCTCGATGGCCGGGTCGGCACCGAGACCATGCCGGGCGTCTTCGCCCAGATCGGGATGGAGTACGGCCACCTGTACGGCGGGGCGAGCTTCGAGCTGTTCGCGCGGATCGCCGAGAAGAACCACGCGCACTCGACCCTGAACCCGCTCGCGACGTATCAGAAGCGGATGTCGCTCGAGGAGATCATGGGCGACGTGATGATCGCCTACCCGAACACCCGGTCGATGTGTTCGGCGAACTGCGACGGGGCCGCGGCCGCCGTCGTCGTGAGCGACTCGAAGCTGAAGACGCTCTCGCTCGAGCAGCGACGGCGGGCGGTGAAGATCGCGGCGTCAGTGTTGACCAGCGACCCGTGGCAGGACGCCTGCCAGGTGTTGCC
>CAYNDD010000198.1:0-3208 GCA_964395425.1 uncultured Frankiaceae bacterium | reverse complement strand
TCACCCGCGGGAAATTGCCAAGGCACCGTGACAATTAGCCTAAAAGTCACCGGTCGGCTTATTGTCACGAGCGCACAAGACGCCTAGGTTGCCGACATGGCCGAGGGTCACCGGGGTACAGACCGGACCTTCTCGCGCCGGTCCTTCATCGTCTACAGCGCCGGCGCGGTCGGAGTCGCCGCCTATGGCGATCTGGCCGGCCCGACCATGGATGAGCTCGGGCGGTTCGTTCCCGACGCGGTCGCGACGCCGAAGCCGAACTTCGCCCTGATCATGCGGCGGGCCTCCGACCAGTGCGTCCTGACCCTCGGCTTCTGGAACATGACCGCCGACTTCACCAAGTCGCCGCCCGTGGTGAAGTCACTGAACACGGCCAAGACCAACTACCTCACGGTGAGCTTCGGCGTCGTCGGAGCTGACTTCGCCGCTGACCTGTCCTCGCCGGCGCCGCAGAACATCGCCGAGCAGGCGTTCCCGCTGGTGGCCAGCGGGCTCAAGAGCCAGACCGGCGGGCACCAGCCGCCGGCGTCGTCGAAGGCGGTCGGCGACCCGGCAGTCAATGCGCGAGTGTCCGGCGGGTCGCAGCTCGCCTTCATCGTGCCGAACAGTGCGGTTGAGCCCGGCGCGACGTCGCCGCTCACTCTCGACGCCGACACCCTGCTGAGCTGGATCAACTACGAACTGTCCGTCGTACCAGTCGCGCTCCCGCCACTGACCGCGATGAGCCAGGGGCCGGCGAACTTCAAGGGTCTCAAAGCTCCCTCGCCGACCCAGACCGCGATCGAGATGCCTTACCGGGTCGTGCTCTCGCCACCGGCCATCGCGGCCGAGGGCATTCAGTTCGGTGGTTCGCGCGCGACGACGGTGTTCGTGAACGCGACCGAGCCGGTGACCCACAACGGCTGGACCGAGCTCTGGCACACCCGGATGGCGGCCAAGCACGAGATCCTTGTCGTGCCCGATGTGCGGCGCGGCGCCGATCCCGACATCATCATCGGGACGTACGAGACGATCGTCGACGAGACCGACCGCGCCTTGATGACGGTCCGCGCGGTGTGGTGCACCGACCGGTCGTTCCCCGGTGACCTCATCAAGGACCTCAGCGAGCCGAAGCAGGACTCCCCGACCTTCACGACATCGCTCGCCTACGAGGACCGGTACGACATCGTCCGGCTCTCGTCGGACTTCACAAAGTCGCCCAAGGGTCCGTTCGGCCGGAAGGGTATGTCGACCACCGGCCGGGAGCTGACGACACCGTTCATCCCGTCACCCGCGACCGTCGACCGGCTCATGCTGACGTCACTCGGTGGCTGGCTGGAAAGCGATGCGCACTGGAACCTGCCGAAGCAACCGGTGCCGCGGACGAAGAAGGGCAAGCCGGCGCCGAAGATCTACAACTCGTCGTTGCTTTCGTGGCGGCATCGTGCGGTGCAGGGGCGGGACAGTTACGTGCGGGTGGTCCGCAAGGGCTACCTGTTCCCGTGGGGTCATCTCGCCTCGCTCGTCACGGTCACCGAGCGGGAGATCGCCGACAAGAGCGGGCATCCGGGCGCGTATCTGAGGCAGAAGGTCTTCATCGTCGTCGCGAGCCCGGTCAAGAACTACGGGTTCTCCGGCGACTTCGCGCCGCACGCCGGGCACGGGATGCCGTTCAGCTCGGTCGAGGCGCTGACGTTGGTCTCGCCTGACATCGAGGAGGGCAAGAAGCCACCCGAGGCCTACACCTCGCACCAGCACGGCAACGTCGAGCTCTGCTTCCAGCCCGACCTCGGTGACCACAAGCCATTCCTGTTCCACTTCCGCGGCACCGACTGGGCCGGTGCGCCGATCGACTTCCACTCCCCGGTGGTGTGGGTGGACGACACCGTTGCCTACGGCGACGGCAACGCCAACCACGAGTTCATGAAGGCGCTGATCAAGAAGTGGCACGACAACAACCCGACGATCACACTCGACAACCAACGGGTGAGCGTCGCGCCGCCGAGCGCCCCGAACGCGCCGAGCGACACCCAGCAGGTCCTGTCCAGCTTCACGCTCGACGCGGTCCCACCGACCAGCGGTACGTCGGCACAGAGCCTGATCAACGCCGGCCAGCCCGCCTTCTATCCGTTCCTGCGCGAGATGACGGTCAACTCACCCGAGGCCGAGGCCGCGTCCGGCCAGGCGATCGGCGGATCGGTCCTCGAGTACAACACCACCAACTACCTCGACCACAGCGGGTTCAACGCCTCGAAGAACCCCGGCGGGATCTACCTCAGCCGGGTGTCAGGCGCCAAGCGGCAGGCCATCACGTTCAAGACCGACCACTCCGGTGGCTCGATCACGCCGAACATTGGGATCGACGGCATCTCGCGCGCGGTCGGCCCGGTCTCGGGCAACGTCGACAACCTGGCGAAGGGCAAGTTCGACCCGAAGGAGGTCTTCCCGACCTCCGGCCCGAATGCGATCAACGCCAAGCTGCTCGGCGGGATCCAGCTGGCGACCATCCTCAAGACCGTCCACTTCGCCGAGGGTGCCGACAACTCCTCGACCTTCACGATCACCACGCAGGAGCTCCAGAGCCCGCACCGGATCGTCACAACGGTCGACTGGCACCCGCCGATCGAGTCGGGTGGCCCGCCGGGGGCGGATGACCTGTTCGACCCGACCGGCGACGCCGACAACTCGATGGACCTGCACGCCGTGCTCGTCACCTCGCTCGACCCGAGCCACCCGTCGACCTCGACCGTGACCGGGCAGATCCTTGACTTCGACCTGAACCTCTACGGCACGGACGACTCGACGTACTTCATCCAGATCCCGTTCGACAGCCTGACCTTCCGGTCCAAGACCGGCCAGAAGACCGACGTCCAGGTCCAGGTCAACGCCGACGGCGTCGCGTTCAAGGGCCCGCTCAGCTTCGTCCAGGACCTCGCGAGCTACCTCAGCTTCGACGGCAGCGGGCTCACGATCAGCACCGCCGGCTCGGCCATCACCGCCGACCTGACCCTGGCGATCCCGAACATCACGTGCGGGGTCTTCGCGCTCGACAACATCGCGTTCAGCGCGGGCGTTGCGATCCCGTACAACGGCGATCCGGTCGTCTTCGACTTCGCCTTCTGCTCGGTGGACAACCCGTTCCAGCTCGAGATCATGATCTTCACGGGCGGTGGGTACGTCGCCCTGACGATCGGCCCGAACGGGATCCAGTCGTTTGCCCTCGGCTTCG
>CAYNDD010000197.1:0-6485 GCA_964395425.1 uncultured Frankiaceae bacterium | reverse complement strand
GACGTTGAGATACGGATCGAGCTTCTGCATCGTCACGTTGAGTCCGCGCGACTTCAGCAGCCGGCCCAGGCTTGATGCGGTCAGTCCCTTGCCGAGGCTCGAGGCGACGCCCCCGGTCACGAAGACATGTCGTACGGCGACGTTCGACACACTGGCCGAGCGAGCCACATACCCTCCCGTGGTCTCAAGCGCCGCGCGGCATCATGAATTCGACGGTCGGCAACGACCGGTCATGACGGATGGTTGGTGTTTCATCGTCGCGGCAACCCACGGGAGTCCACGGTAACACCGCTGGCCGGTCGGTGCGTCCGCCACACCGATGCGATCGGTCCGGCGCTGGTCATTGGAGGCTGATCCGCCGCAGCAGTTCACGGTAGTTGGCCACCAGCTCGTCGAGGGCTGCGGTCTCGTCCGGCCATCCTTTGGCCCGCGCCAGTCCGGCCGCGATCAGTGCGGTGCGGCGGCGGTCATCGGTGAGCACCGACTCGATCGCATCCCGCAGCGCCTCGGCGTCGCCGACCGGCACGATCACCGCGGCACCCTTGACCAGCGAGGCGAGCCCGCCGGCCCGGGTGGTCACCAGCGGTACGCCGGCCCGCAGGGCTTCCTGGGCGACCAGCGCGCGCGCCTCCCACTCGCTCGGCAGCGCGACCACGTCGGCGGCCGCGAGCAACTCGGCCACGTCGCGGCGGAACCCGAGCAGGCGGACCGGCGCCTGGAGGGTCGCGATCTGCGCGCCGAGAGCGGCGCGCTCCGGACCTTCGCCCGCGATGACGACGTACGGCGGCTTGCCCGGGCCGGCCCACTCGCTCCCGCTCCATCCGGCCGCGGCCTCGACCAGGACGTCCCATCGTTTCTGCCGGTGCAGCCGCCCGATGCCGACGACGATCGGCCGGTCGGCCAGGCCGAGCTCGGCGCGCAGCTCGACCCGCCCGCGCTGCGGCGCGGGCAGCGGCGGTGCGGCAACGAAGGCGGACCGGACGTGTAACGCCCCGGCGGCACGGGCGGCGTCGGCGAGATCGTCGGACGCGGCGAGTGTGAGGTCGGTCGAGCTCGCGACGTAGCGGGCGAGACCGGAGTGGGCGGCTCGCCATCGCCGGCCGCCCAGTGGCGCGTTGTGCCATGTCACGACCAGTGGCGCGGTCCGCGCGAAGGCGACGCAGGCCGCTCCGGCCCGCAGGCCGTGCGCGTGGACGAGGTCGGTGTCCTCGGCGAGGCGCCGCAGGGCCCGCCGGGCGGCGCGCAGGGCGACCGGCCCGGGATGGCCGATCGGCGCCGCGACGACCGGCACGTCAAGCTGGTCGAAGGCGAGTGCGGCAATCGTCTCCCGCGGAGCGCACACGGTCACCCGGATCCCTCGGGCCGGCAGTCCGGTGGCGAGCGCGCGGACGTGTCGGCCGATCCCGCCGTCGCTCTGGGCCAGCACCAGGACCACGTTGCGGACGTCGGCCGCGGGCTCGACCGGCTGGTCAGGCACGCCGCAGTCCTCGGTCGACGATCATCCGAACGGTGGGACGATCGATCGTCGCAACCACGATGGTGTGGACGACGAGGACCGCGACACCGACGCCGACAATGACGGCGAGGTCGGCCGCCACCCCCTTCGCCGGAAATGCCCGAGCCAGCACGAGGCCGCAGCCTCCGCCGAGGAGCCCGCCGGTGACGGCCGCCGTACCGGCCCTGGCCAGCCCGGTGAGCGAGGCGGCGCCGGCGGATCGCCTGAGCGCGACCAGGAGCCAGCCCCCGCTCAGCGTGACCCCGAGAGAGGTGCCGATCCCGACCGCGGCAACGGTCCAGCTCGCCGGCATGGTCGTGGCGAGGACGATGTCGACGACGATCGCGAGGATCCACCCCACCAGTACGGCGAGCGCCGGCGTGCGCGCGTTGCCCTGGGCGTAGAGCGCCCGGGACAGCAACGCGACCAACGCGTAACCGAGCAGCCCCGGCGCGAGGGTGGCGAGGCCGCGAGCGAGCACGGTCGGCTCGACATGACCCGGCGCGTCCAGCACGACCACCCGGGCGACCGGCCCGGCGGCGGCCGCCATGACGGCAGCGGTGGCAGCCACCACGACCACGATCGCGCGCGCGGTGCGTGCGGTGGTGGTCGAGTAGGCGATCCGGTCGCCGCGCTGCCAGTTGGCCGTGAGGCCAGGGAACGCGCTCGTCGCGAGCGGCACGGCCGCGACTGCCCACGGCACGGTGAACACCGTCCACGCCAGGTTGTAGAGCACGACGCTGCCATCAGTGCCGCGGGAGTTGGTCAGGCGGAGGACGACCGCGGTCGCGAGGTCGGAGCTCCCCACCACGACGGCACCCGAGATCGCCATGGCGCGGATCGTGCCGGCCACCCCGGGCGGGAATCGGTACGTCGGGTGCAATCGCAAGCCGCTCCGCCAGGCCGGGACGATCAGCGTCAGCACCAGCGCGACGACGCCCAGCGTCGTGCCCACCGACAGGATCAGCTCGTGCCCGTGGGTGAGGGTCGCCAGCCGGGTCTCCTCGTGCGCCGCCACGACCCCGAAGGCCACATACGCCGCGATCACGACCAGGCTGGAGATGAGTGGTCCGAGTGCAGGGCCGACGAACCGGCGCTGTGCCTGCAGGACGCCGATGAGGACGACCGCAATGCCGTACAGCACGACCTGCGGCAGGAAGACCTCGAGCATCCGGGCACCGACGGCCACTTCGGCGGCCGCCGAACAGCCGGGATGGCCGTTGCCGACCAGCACCCGGATCAACGGCCTGGTGATCACCAGGCCGAGCACCATGATCGGAACGAGGATCGTGGCCGCCCAGGTGAGCAACGCCGAGGTGGTCCGATCAACCACCCTTCGCTCGCCCGCCGCGGCCGGCCCGGCGAGCACCGGTACGACGAGGCTCGACAGCGCGCCGCCGGCGACGATGTCGAAGATGATGTTGGGCACCGTGTTGGCGGTGAAATAGGTGTCGCCGAGACAGCTCGGTCCGACGATCCGGGCGAAGACGATGACGCGCGCGAAGCCGGCCAACCGGGCCGCGATCGTGACGCACGCGATCATCACGGCGGCCCGGGCGATGTCCGGCGCCGGCGCCGTCTCAGCCGCAGCTGGCGGCGTGTTCATGGCCGCTGCCGGCCGACCAGGTCAAGGGTGCGGAGCGCCCGTTGGCGCTCGATGACGTCGCTGAAGCTGACCCGCTCGCTGGCGACGGTCAGGGCGACCACGCCGGCCGCCAGCACCGCTCGCCGAGCGCGCGGGCCGGACATCCCCGCCGCCCAGCCGAGCAGTGCGCCGAGGGTTCCGGCGCCGCAGTCGCCGAGCATCGCCCGCTCGCCGAGGTCGTCCGGCAAGGCGGCCAGTGCGGCGCCGGCCGCAACCGCGGCGACCGCCCGCGTCTCGCGGCTTCCGGCGCGACTCAGCAATGCGGCGGTCGCGGCGGTGACCTTGAGCGCCCGGCCCGGTCGCAGGTCGAACAGGTTGATCAGGTTGGCCCCGCCCGCGACCAGGACCGTCCCAATCGCGATGTCGACCGGGTTGCGGTAGCGGACCGTGGCCGCGCCGGCGGCGGTGCCGGTCAGGGTGACGAGCTTGACCATGCCGGTCGTGACCTGGCCGTTGCGCAAGGCCCGGGCGTGCCCGCCGAGCCCGCGCGCGTGCCGGTCGCCGTACAGGTCGTCGTACCCGCCGATGACCGCGGCGCCGGCGACGGCGAGGTACGCCGCCCGGCGGGTGGCGGGCACCGCGGCGGCCAGGCCGGCGAGGGCACCGACGCCGACCGCCGGGCCCAGCAGGAGGCTGACTTGGCGGTCCCGATAGTTGGCTCGGATCCATCGATCACCGGCCGACGGCTCGGCATCGGTCCGCCGCTTCAATTCGAGCCACGCGCCCCGGACCGCGGCCGCGGACAGCGCTCCGGCCACCACGGCGCGAGCCGTGCCAGGACGGCGACTCACGGCGAGGCGGATGCGGTGGGCAACACCTGGCTCGCTTCGCCCAGACCGTAGGCCCCCACCGTGCCCGACTCCCCGACGGACAGCGCGAGGACGATCGCGATCCGGCCGGCCGCAGCGTCGGTCGGCTTGACCACGTCGAAGTCGACGGTGGAGGTGTTCTTCGTCAGCGCCGGGTCGGCGCGCGCGGCGGCCAACGCACTGCCGCTTTCGCCCGAGACCGGGTCCGGACCGGCCACCACCGCTGCGTTCGACGCCCCGCGCAGGTCCTTGGCGAGGGTCATCAGCTCGGTGTTCTGAGCCTGGACCAGGGTGGCCGACGAGGACGAGGTCGGATCGGCGACGAGAAGCACCGCCATGTCGGCCGGTCGAGTCGGCGGATTGCCGATGACACTGATGAACTTCCCCACCGTCAACGCGTTCAGGACGGCGTCGACCTTGGTTCGGCCGACCGGGTGATGGCCGGTTCGGGTCACCAGCACGTTGGCCAGGATCGACGAGATCTCGGTGGCACCGTTTCCGCTCGGCAGCACATGGTTCGGCAATACGAGCTCGGTCGCGAGCTGACCGATCTCGGCGTCCTGCGTCGGGTCGATGTACGACGGTTGAAGCGAGATGTCGGCGGTCACGGTCGCGCCGGCGAGCTGAAGGGTGTTGACCACCGCCTTCTGCAAGTTGCCGTCGACTCCGGGGGCGCTGACCACAGCGACCGCCTCGCCGGTGAGCCGATCCGCCACGGCGTACGGTTCGACGTCATTGGTGAGCGACTGCTCGGCCTTGAGCTGATTGCCCAGCCGTCCGTTGATGGCTACCTCGTTGTTGTACTCGCCGGTGACCCGGTTTGCCTGGCGGTCGAGGTTGCGGGTGACCGTGCCCTGCAGCGTGGTGCTGCCCAGGAACAACCCGAGTGCGAGGGCAAGGAACACCGCGACGATCGAGACGATGTGGTAGCGGAAGTCGATCAACGAGCGGGTCCTGTCCAGCGATGAGATGACGCGGGTGAGCCGATGCGATCGGCGTCGATGTCGTCACCCTCAGCCACGCCGAGGATCCTATCTGCGACCCGGTGGCGGCTCGGACCGAAACCAGCGCTCAGCGCAGCACGATTCGGCCCTGGATCGCGCCGGCGCTGCCGTCGGCGGCCAGGGCAGCGCCATCGGTGTTGACCGCGCTCAACTGCCATCGGTAGGCGCCGGCACCGAGGGCGTGCCCGCCCGAGTCCTTGCCGTCCCAGCCGACCGCGGCGTCACCGAGCAGGGCGTCGGCCTTCGCACAGGTCAGCGTGCGCACCGCCGCGGAGCCGGCGTAGATCGTCACCGTGCACGAGGTCAGCGCCGCGGACAGGGGGATGAACGCCCGCCACGGTGTCGTGGCCAGGCCTGATGCCTTGGCGGTGGTCGGCGCCTGCGCGTCGCCGAGGTAGCGGGGCGGGTCGGGGCTCGCGGCGACCGGCAGTGGGGCGATCCGGGCGTGGTTCGTGCCGTCGATCCAGGCGATCCGGTCGCCGTCGATGGCGACCTGGTTCGGGCTGCCGGCCAGCAAGCCGGTCTGAGGGGTCGAGAGCACCTGAACCCGCTGCGTCGAGCCGTAGTGCTGCAGGTAGTAGGTCACCTGGTTGCCGGCGTAGTGCTGCTCGAGCAGGCCGTCCGACGTCGCCGCGCGCGGGAAGTAGGTGTCGGGGATCAAGTGCGCCGCGGCCATCGTGCGGGCGTTGCGATAGCCGTCGTGCGCGACCTGGAACGGCGGCGCGGCGATCGCCGCCTCGAGTTGCCAGGCGACGAAGTCGCCGAAGCTGAATACCTGCACGAAGAAGGACAGGCGCTGCTTGGCCGGCAGCGGTCCGCGCAGCTCGACCGGCGGGTGGTGACCGCCGAGCTGCTCCCGCCAGACCGAGCCGTCGGCCTTTGCGAAGGCGAGGTAGTTGCCCCACACGCTGGCACTGACCGCACCGGTGATCGTGGTCAGCACGCCCGTGCGCAGGTCGTAGAGCATCGACTTCGGTCCGGCGCCGGTGTCGAACACGACCCGGTTGCCGGAGATCTCGACGTCCTCGGCCACCGACTTGGTGGCCAGCGTCGCGGTGCGGATCGGCGAGTGGATCGTCAGCGAGTGGACCATGCCGGCGGCTGCGGTGTTGGCACCGGAGATCGATAGGTGGGCGCCGACGCCGACATCGATGTTGGCGCCCACGCCGGGATGCCCGAGCGAGGTCGCGGCGCCGACCGATACGGCGGTGGGCGTCCCGCCGACCACCCGGGTCCAGGTGGTTACGGCCGCGGTCTGGTCGTCGTCGTAGGCGACCCGGCCCGGCGACAGCGCGATGTCCGCGGCCACGACCGCGCTCCGCCGCGGCGTCACGATCCGGTGCCGGGTTGCTCCTGCACTGGCGACCTGGTCGAGGGCGAACCGCCCACCCGGCGAGACAGTCGCGATCAGCTGTCCGTAGGCGCCGGCAAAGCCGGCACCCTCCTCGATGAACGCGTTGCTGCTGGTCACCGGCGAGCCGGTCGTGGCCGGAACGCTGTTGATCGTCCCCAGGCAGCCGTCCCCCCACGCG
>CAYNDD010000196.1:0-6535 GCA_964395425.1 uncultured Frankiaceae bacterium | reverse complement strand
GTGTCGTGCACGCGCATCGGCTCGGTGATCTGCCAGCCGACACTGCGGACCGGGTTGAGCGCGTTCATCGCGCCCTGGAAGACGGTCGCGATGTCGCGCCAGCGCCAGTCGTCGGTGCCACGCTCCCCGCCGGAGAGCAGGTCACGGCCATTGAGCCGCACATTGCCGCAGATCGATGCGGTGGGCGGCAGCAGTCCCATCAGTGCGAGCACGGTGGTCGTCTTCCCGGATCCGGACTCCCCCACGATCGCCAGCCGCTCGCCGGCGTCCAGGCTCAGGTCGACACCCTGCACCGCGTGCAGCTCGCCGTCCGGCAGGTCGAAGAAGACCTCCAACCCCTCAACCTCGAGCAGGCTCATAGCGCGTCCTTCCCGCGCCCGACGAGCGGTCGCAGCCGCCAGCTGCGAAACGCGAAGTGGGAGATCCGCAGCCTCGGGTTCAGCGCATCCTCGAGGGCCTGGCCGAGCAGGTAGCAGCCCACGATGACCGCCGCGATGCAGATGCCGGGCGGGACGACCGTCCACCAGGCGCCGTAGCTCACCGCGGTGCGGTCGTTCGCGTGCTCGAGGATGATGCCCCAGCTCGTGCCGTTGGGGTCACCGAGACCGAGGAAGTCCAGCGAGGTCTCGTCAAAGATCGCGATCGCGACGCTGAGCACCGTGTTCGCGATGAGCAACGGCGCGATCTGCGGCAGCACGTGCCGGAAAACCGTGGTCAGGTGGCCGGCCCCCATCGTGCGAGCCCGACGCACGTAGACCCGCTCGCGAACGCTCTTCACCTCCGCGCGCACGATGCGGGCGGTGGAGGTCCACAGGAGCAGTCCGATCACCAGGATCACGTGCGAGAGGCTCGGCCCCCACAAGGTCGCGACCACGATCATCAGGACCAGGTCCGGTACGACGAGGAAGTAGTCCGTGATCCGCATCAACAACATGTCGATCCAGCCGCCGAAGTAGCCGGACACGATCCCGATCAGCCCGCCGACGCCCATCGCGACGCCGGTGGCGGCGGCGCCGACGACGAGCGAGACCCGGCCGCCGACCAGCACCAGGCTCAGTACGTCGACACCACCGTCATCGGTGCCGAACCAGTGATGCGCGGACGGCCCGGCGTACACCGGTCCGCTCGCGGCCTGCGTCGAGTGCGGCGCGATCCACGGCGCGATCAGCGCGATGATCACGAAGAACAGCAGGATTCCCAGGCCGACCGCCGCCGACGGTCGCTGCCGCAGCAGTGAGACGAAGCTGTGCCAGCCGCGCCGCACGTTCGACTGCCGGGGCGGCACGACCGGCGTCGGGGCAACCGCGACGCTGGTCACTGGGAGATCCTCGGGTCGAGCTTGAAGTACAGAAGGTCGGCGATGAGGTTGAACACCACGACCGAGATGGTGAAGATCAGGAAACCGCCCTGAAGCATCGGGTAGTCGCGCTGCTGGACCGCCTGGTAAAGCGCGGAGCCGATCCCCGGCCAGGAGAACACGACTTCCATCAGGATCGCGCCCGCCACGATCGAGCCGAGCGAGAGCGTGACCAACGTGGTGATCGGCAACATCGCATTGCGCAAGGCGTGCGACCACATCATCCGGCCGCGCCCGATTCCCTTCGCCCTGGCGGTGAGCATGTAGTCCTCGCCGAGGGTCTCTAGGAGGGCCGATCGCACGATCAGCGTGTTGCCGCCGTACAGGGTGAGGACCAAGGTGATCGCGGGCAGGACCATGTGCGCGAGTACGTCGTCGAGGTGTTGCCAGAAGGGCGGCGACACGACCGCGAACGGGTTGGAGGTGCCGGCAGTCGGCAGGTACTTCGAGAACGCGATCAGCAGGACCAGAGCGATCCACTGGGTCGGCAGGGCGTAGAGCACGATCGCGGTGTTGGTGCTGATCTGGTCGATCCACGAGCCGCGCCGCCACGCGGAGAGCACGCCGGTGCCGATCCCGACGATCAGCGAGAGCACGGTCGCGATCGTGACGACCGGAAGGGTGTTGTAGAGCGCGCTCTTCAGGTTTGTCGAGACCGGCTGCTGGTTGGCGAACGAGACGCCGAGGTTGCCGTGCGCGAGCTGCTTGAGGTAGTCCCAGTACTGCGTGCGGAGCGAGAGGTTGAGACCGAACTCGGCGCGCAGGTGACGCTTGAGCGCCAGCGAGGCATTGGGGATGCGGGCCAGGTTGGTGACCGCACTACCTGGCAACACCCGGAACAGCAGGAAGTTCAACGAGATCGCGACGAAGATCGTCACGATGGTGAACGCCACCCGTTTGACGAGGTACTCGGTCCAGTTCATGGGCCGCCTCCCTTCCTACTGCTCGGCATCCCGGGATCTCGGTTGGGCCAGCGCGGCTCGGATCGAGTCGGCGACGATGTCCGCCGCCCGGTCGATCACCTCCAGCGGGGTGATCAACGACGGCTGGATGTTCAGCGAGGTCGTGCTCGAGTCGGCGACCAGACCCCGGCTGAACATCTCGCGCGCGACCCGATCCTGAAGCTCTGCATCGCGCTGCTTGCTGTCCCGATCCGTGACGAACTCCACCGCCGTCAGCGCGCCGACGGACCGTACGTCGCCGACCGCGTCGAACCGGTCGAGCAACCCGCCGAAGACCTCCTGCGACCTCGCCTCGATCGCCCTGACGTGCTCGAGCACGCCGGGCTTGGTGATCTCCTCGAGCATCACCAGCGCGACCGCACAGCTGGCCGGCAGCCATGCCCAGGTGCTGCCGGTCGAGACGTCGTCGAACCCGCCGAGCACCCGCTCGGAGCCGAGCACCGCGCCGATCGGCATGACTCCCCCGCCCAGACCCTTGCCGAGGCAGATCAGATCCGGGTCAACCCTGAGTCGCTCGACCGCGAGGAAGGTGCCGGTGCGCCCGCAGCCGCTCTTGACCTCGTCCGCGCACAACAACCAGTTGTGCTCGTCGCACAACTGCGCCAACGCCGGGAAGAACGTCGGCGGCGGCACCACGACCCCGCCGGAGCCGAGCACCGGCTCGATGATGACGCCGGCGACGTCGGTTGGGTCGATGGCGTGGAACAGCAGGTAGTCGCGCAGGTAGTCGACCGTCGCGTCGCCGCTGCCGCCCGGCCGCGGGTCCCCGAACGGGTTGCGATACGGGTTGGGGTACGGGACATGCACGAAGCCCGGGACGAGACCCCGGACGCCGCGGCTGATCTCCGCGGCTTCGGCACCCAGCGAGGCGGTGGTCGAGGACTCGCCGTGATAGCCGCCGAGGAAGCCGATGATGATCGGCCGGCCGGTCGCGCGGCGCATCAAACGCACCGCAATTTCAATCGCCTCGGTGCCGTTCAGCGCGATGTCCACCCGGGTGCATCTCGACGGCGACAACTCGATCAGGCGTTCGGCGAGCGGCGCGACGTACTCGCTGGTGAACGCGTGGGTGTCCTCGTTGCCGAACCGTGCGATGGCCGCGGACGCGGCCTCGACCATCCGCGGCGGGCAGGCGCCCAGTGGCACGGATGCGGACGCGCTCACCATGTCGAGCAACAGGTTGCCGTCGACGTCTTCGATCACGTAGCCGGACTTGCGCGCCATGACGACCGGCGCGAGGTGCTCGCCGGTGCCGCGATAGAGCACGGCACGCTCGCGGGCTCGAAGCGCCCGGCTCCTCGGACCCGGCAGGGCGGTCACGAGATCCGGCACCGGGCGGCCGTCGAAGCCCTCCGCCGTCATGACGCCGACCGGCCTGACAGGCGGCGCCGGCCGCGGCGGCGATCGGCGATCACCGCGGCCGCACAGTTGCGCCCGTTGGCTCCGGTCACACCACCACCGGGGTGGGTGCCCGCGCCGCACAAGTACAAACCGTCGACCGGGGTGCGGTAGTCGGAATAGTGCAGCGTCGGGCGGAAGATGAACAGCTGGTCGAGGGTCATGTCCCCATGCAGCGCATGCCCGCCGGTCATTCCGAGCACCCGCTCGAGGTCGAGCGGGCTGAGCACCTGGCGGGCGACGACCGCGCCGGGCAGGCTGGGCATCAGCTCACCCAACTCGCCGATCACCCGGTCGGCAACCTGCTCCTTGATGTCGTCCCATCCGCCTTCAGCCAGGGTGTAGGGCTGCGAGTTGACGTCGATGGTCGCGATGTGCCGGCCCTCGGGCGCCAGCGTTGGGTCGTGCACGGTCGGAAAGCAGATCTCGACGTGGGTACCGGTCCCCGGAATCCCTCGCCGTGCCTGCGCCTGTTGAAGATCGAGGTCGCCGAGCGGCGGGCCGATCTCGAGAATCCCGCGGTGGTAGTCCCGCACCTCGCTCGACTGGTCACCGCGAACGCGAGGCAGCTCGGCGAGACCGAGGTTGATCTTGATGCTGGTGCCCTCGCAGCGAAACGTCTGCATCGAGGAGACGAAGTCCTCGGGCAGCGCGACCTTCTCGCACATCGAGAGGAAGGTGCGCTTCGGGTCGGCATTCGACAGCACCAGGTCGCAGTCGATCTCCTCGCCGCCCACGAGCACGACTCCGGTGGCACGGTCTGCGCTGACCCGGATCGAGGCGACCTCCGCCTCGGTGCGGATGGTGGCACCGGCCTCGATCGCGGCCTCGGCCATCGCGGCGGTGACCCGGCCCATCCCACCGTTGACGAAGCCCCACTGCCGGATCCCGCCGTCGGGGTCGCCGGATGCATGGTCGTGCAGCAGCACGTAGCCGGTGCCCGGGCTCGACGGTCCGACCAGGCTGTCGTTGATCGCGTGCCAGCCGAGCGCGACCTTCACGATCTCGCTCTCGAATCGCTCCGCGAGGTAGTCGGCGGCCGATGCCACCAGCAGTCGTAGCGTGCCCGCGATCTGCTTGCGCTGCTTCAGTCCGGTTCGCGCGATCTGGCTCGCGGTCAGCCAGTCGCGCAGGTGGTGCATCGACGGGTCCGGCGCGGCCATGTCGATCGTCGGCAGGAGCACTTGCGCGAGTTGGCCGAGCTCGGTCTCGAACCGGCCGAGCGCAGCAGCGTCCCGCGCCGAGTGACGGCGGACGGCGTCCATCGCCTCGATCGGGTCGTCGCCGAGCAGGAGCGACGTACCGTCCGGAAGCAGGTTGAGCGAGGGGCCGGCCGGGCTGACCACGATCCCACGGCGCTCGAGCTCCAGATCGCGCCAGACCGCCGGCCGCAGCATCGCCAAGACATAGGCGCCGGTCGAGGCGTGGAAACCGGGAGCGAACTCCTCGGTCACGCAGGCTCCGCCGACGAACGGGCGGCGCTCCAGCACCAGCGGCCGAAATCCTGCCCGGGCCAGGTAGAACGCCGCGACCAGGCCGTTGTGGCCGCCACCGACGATGACGACGTCATGCCGGGTCATGCCGGGCCTTCCCCGGAGTCGGTGGGGACCGGCTCGACGACTCCGTCGATCGCGATCGCCAGCAAGTCGGAGATGTTCGTGCCGGTCGGCCCGGTCACCACCAGGTCGCCGAGCCGCTCGAGCAGCGCCGACGAGTCGTGAGCCGCGATCCCGGAGTCGAGGTCCACCCCGAGCTCGGCGGCCCTGGCCACGGTGCCGCCGTCGACGCAGCCACCGGCCGCATCCGTGCCGCCGTCGGACCCGTCACTGTCGACGAAGACCCCGGCTGCTTGCGCATGGGCGCCGCCGATCGCCTTGGCGAAGGCAATCGCCTCCTCCTGGTTCGGACCACCGCAGCCGACCGCGATACCCGCCCCGCGGTGGATCGAGACGGTGGCCTCTCCACCGGCCGCAACCAGCACCGAGCCCGGCGGGAACGGGCGGCCGTGCGTCGATGACTCACCCGCAAGGGCGCCCAGCAGGCCCCCGAGGCTGGCCGCGTCGCCGGCCAGGGTCGACCCGAGCACGACCGGGGTCCGGCCGATCTCCCGCACCCGATCCGCCATCCGCTCAACCACCGTCGATCCGGTGACCAGGACGCACGTCGTGATGTCGAGATCCGCCAGCGAGGGCGAAGCGGCCCCCTCCGTGCCGAGGTGGTGCCGGATCTGCGGGTCGACCGAGTCCCACAGCCCGTAACGGTTGAGTACGCCGATCGCGCCGGCCGGATCGGTGCTGTCCTGCACCACGGCGTCGCACAGCAGATCGACCGCATCGCCCACCACGTCAGACAGTGTGAGGTTGATGATGCCGGCCCCTCCGGCCAACACCGCCAGTCGGCCGCCCTTGAGCGCCGAGACGTGCTTGCGGACCGCGTTGACCTCGGCAATCGAGGCGCCGCTGTCGAGCAGCAAGGAGTGCAGCGCCTGCTTGGCCTCGAACGACACACCGTCCGGCGGCAGACAGGCCAGCGCGGAGGAGCCACCGGTGAACGCGGTGATCAGCAGGTCGCCGGGCCCGCAGGTCGCCGCCATCTCGACCAGCCGCCGACCGGCAGCCAGGCTGGCCGCGCTCGGAATCGGGTGGTCGGCGTCGATCACCTCGATGCGTTCCAGCACACCGGGGGCGCCCGCCCGCCGCACGACCAGTCCGCGGCTGATCCGGTCGCCGAGCTTTGCTTCCAACGCCGCCGCGATCGGCAGGCTCGCCTTGCCCGCACCGAGCACGACGATCGAACCCGCGGCATCGAGGTCGAAGGT
>CAYNDD010000195.1:0-6538 GCA_964395425.1 uncultured Frankiaceae bacterium | reverse complement strand
GCATCGCCGGCGACATCTACCTGTTCAAGAACAACACCGACTCGGCCGGCAACTCCTACGGCTGTCACGAGAACTACCTGGTCGGCCGGCACGGTGAGTTCAGCCGGCTGGCCGACGTACTGATCCCGTTCCTCGTGACCCGCCAGATCATCTGCGGCGCCGGGAAGGTCCTGCTCACCCCGCGCGGTGCGGTCTACTGCGTCAGCCAGCGGGCCGAGCACATCTGGGAGGGCGTCTCCTCGGCGACCACACGGAGCCGGCCGATCATCAACACCCGCGACGAGCCGCACGCCGACGCCGAGCGGTTCCGTCGGCTCCACGTGATCGTGGGCGACAGCAACATGTCCGAGGCGACGACCCTCCTCAAGGTCGGGACGACCGACCTGGTCCTGCGGATGATCGAAGCCGGGGTGGTGATGCGCGACCTGACCCTGGAGAACGCGATCCGCGCGATCCGTGAGGTCAGCCACGACATGACCGGTCGGCGGACCGTCAAGCTCGCCAACAGCCGCGAAGCGAGTGCGCTCGACATCCAGCAGGAGTACTTCACCAAGGCCCGCGACTTTGTCCAGCGGCGAGGTGGCGATGCCACGACCAACCGGGTGCTCGAGCTGTGGGAACGCACGTTGAAGGCGGTCGACACCGGCGACCTGAGCCTGGTCGAGCGCGACATCGACTGGGTGATGAAGTACCAGCTGATCGAGCGGTATCGCGAGAAGCACAACCTCCAGCTCTCCTCGCCCCGGGTCGCCCAGCTCGACCTCGCCTACCACGACGTGAGCCGACGACGGGGTCTGTACTACCTGCTCGAGCGCCGCAACGCGGTCGAGCGGGTCACCACCGACCTGAAGATCTTCGAGGCCAAGTCGGTGCCGCCGCAGACCACCCGGGCCAGGCTGCGCGGAGACTTCATCGGGCGGGCCCAGGAGAAGCGCCGCGACTTCACCGTCGACTGGGTGCACCTCAAGCTCAACGACCAGGCGCAGCGCACCGTCCTGTGCAAGGACCCCTTCCGTTCCGTCGACGACCGGGTCGAAAAGCTGATCGCCAGCATGTAGCCGTTACCCCCACGGATGGCCATTGGTGGGCTAGGGCAGGAGGGTTGCGGCGTGCCGGCCGGCGACGGCGCACCCGACGAAGTACCACGGATCGTCGGCGAGGGTCCGGCCCATGCTCGACAGCGGCACGGGCGACCCTTCCAGCGCGGCGAGGACGCCGTCGACGTCGACATCGACCAGCCGGTGTGGCGGGGACAGCACCGCGGCGACCTCGCGCACGTGCGCGCCGAAGTCCGAGTCGATCCGCGGGACCGCGACCTCGGCCGGCGCGAGCGCGACCCGGCCGAGCGAGGTCAGCGAGTGATGGGACACACCGCGATGACGCGCCCTCGGATCGACCTCGCTGAGCCGCAGCGCGGCGACCGGCCGCCCACCGAGGGCAGCCACCGCGTTGATCGCCTCGCCGCTCGCCACCCCGCTGAACCCCCATCGGGTGCCGGTCCCGAGGTTGCCCGGTCCCTGGGTCACGACCGCGACGTCCGCGTCCAGCACGAGCCGGGCGGCCAGCAAGCCGGTGTGCGGCGTGACCGCCTCGACATCGCCGCCGTACGCCTGGCCGACCGTCACGCAGGCATCGAGCCAGCCGGCGCTACGCAGCCCGTCGACCGAGCGGGACAGCCCGAGCGGCAACGCCCCGCCGTCGGTCATCACGTAGACGACGCGCGGCGATCGGCCGTCCATCCGCAAGCCCGCGATGATCGCCGGCAGCGCGGAGTGCAGGTCCGCGACGACGACCGGCATGCCGGCCAAGTCGTCCGCCTCGCGCAGGATCTCGTGGTGCGACGAGTCCTGCTCGTCGACCGCGAGCACGGTGGCTTGGAGCGGCGTGTAGCGGGCCTTGACGATGTGGCCCGGCTCTTCGCGGTCGGCCGGCAGCCGGTCGGGGATCGCGATCACCAGTGCGAAGCCGCCGGTGCCGAGGTCGAGCGCGACCGCGGTGGTGTTGAGCAGCACGCGGTCACCGGCCACTGGCTCGCCGACCAGCTCGGGATAGGCGAGCGCGGCCAGCTCGCCCTCGGCGGTCGAGACCAGCAGCTCGACCGCGCCGGTCCGTCGGGCGGTCACCTTGACCACCCGGCCTTCCCGCCACCGGATCACGGATCGCGACCCTACGCTGCCGACACTCGGCGGTGGTCACGCCGGGCGGCCACGTGAGCGGGGTAGCGTCGTCGGCCATGGCGGCAGAGCGGACCGAGCGGCTGATCAACCTGGTGATCTGCCTGCTGCACACCCGCTCGTTCATCAGTGCGGAGCGGCTCCGGGAGACCATCCCCGGGTACGGCGACGCCGCCTCCGACGAGGCCTTCAAGCGCATGTTCGAGCGCGACAAGGAGGACCTGCGCGACCTCGGCATCCCGCTCGAGACCGGGTCCCTGCACGGCTGGGAGGACGAGGTCGGTTACCGGATCGCCCGCAACGACTACGCCTTGCCGGACGTGACGCTGGAGCCCGACGAGGCGGCCGCGGTCGGGCTGGCCGCCCGGGTCTGGTCGTCGGCGGCCCTCGGCGGCCCGGTGACCCGCGCGCTGCGCAAGCTCGAGGCGGCCGGCGTCGAGATCACCCCGCTGCCCGAAGGTTTGCAGCCCGGAGTCGGGGCGGTCAGCAGCGGCCTGCCGGCCGTCGACGAAGCGATGCGCACGGGTCGCCGGGTGCGTTTCGACTATCGCGGTGCCTCCGACACCGAAACTCAGACCCGAGTGGTCGAGCCCTGGGGCGTCGTGTGGTGGCACGGCCGCTGGTACCTCGTCGGGCACGACGTCGACCGGCAGGCGCCGCGGGTGTTCCGCCTCTCCCGGATGTCGACCGAGCCGCGTGCGGAGGGCGCGGCCGGCGCCGTCACGGTGCCCGAGGGCATCGACCTGACCGCGCTCGTCTCGGAGAGCGACACCGCGGCCACGACCGTCCTCGCCCGGGTAAAGGTCCGGCACGACCGGGCGATCGGACTGCGCCGCCAGGCGGTCGAGGTGGTCGACGGCGGCGACGGCTGGGACATCCTCTCGGTGCCCTACCCGGATTCGCAGCGGCTCGCCGACCAGGTCCTCGGGTACGGCGCCGACGCGATCGTCCTGTCGCCGGCCGAAGCCCGGGAGGCCGTCGTACGCAGGTTGCAGGCACTGATCGCGGAGTCGGCATGAGAACGCCCCGATGAGCGGCGCGACCGACCACCTGCCGCGCCTGCTCGCGGTGGTGCCATGGCTGCTCGCCCATCCCGGAACCCCGGTGTCCGAAGTGGCGCGGGAGTTCGATGTCACCGAGCAGCAGCTGCGGGCCGACCTGAACCTGCTCTGGATGTGCGGGCTGCCAGGCTACGGGCCGGGAGACCTGATCGACGTCACCTGGCAGGGCGACCGGGTGACGCTCAGCAACGCCGACGAGATCGCCCGGCCGCTGCGCCTGACCGCGGAGGAGGCGCTCGCGCTCGTGACCGCGCTGCGGGTCTTGTCCGAGGAACCGGGCATCGTGGAGCGGACCGCGATCGACCGGGCCCTGGCCAAGCTCGAGAGCGCGGCCGGCGGCACGGCGGCGACCGACCGGGTGGTCGCGGCGCCCTCGAGCGACAGTGACGCCCAGGTGGTGGCGACCGCGGCCGATGCGCTGGCGCGGGCCCGGCGGCTGCGGCTGCGCTACTGGGTGCCGGCCCGCGACGAGGCCACCGAACGCGACGTGGACCCGCTCCGGCTGTTCACGACCGACGGCCGGGCCTACCTGGCCGGCTGGTGCTACCTCGTCGACGACCTGCGCACCTTCCGGCTCGACCGGGTGCTGGAGATCGCCGTGCTCGACGTGGGAGTCGACGTCCCGGACGAGACCCGCCGGCGGGCGCTCGACGCCGGGCTGTTCACCCCGGCCTCCGACGACCGGCTGGTGACCTTCTCCCTGGACCCGCCGGTGCGCTGGTTCGCCGACTACTACCCGTGCGAGGAGGTCGCCGAGCGCGGCGACGGCGGGCTGATCGTCCGGCTCCGGGTGCGGGACGACGCGTGGCTGCGGCGGCTGGCGCTCGGTCTGGCCGGACGGGGCCGTATCACCGAACCTGCCGACCTCGCACACGACGTCCGCGATGTCGCAATTACGACACTTTCGGGCTATCAGGTGGAGCAACAGGTGTAGCAAACGGCCTTCAAGCCAAGCCGATCATGTGCCGAAGGAAGTCCTACGTCACGAGCCCTGCGTGACGCGGACCCGGAGGGACGGCAGCCGTGACCACGATCAAGGCTTCTTGCCCCAGCTGCGGTGAGGTGGAACTCACCAGCGGTGACATCGCCCTGCGCGTGTGCAGCCACGGTCCGCTGTCGTACTACTCCTTCACCTGCCCCGAGTGCGAAGAGTCCATCCGCAAGCCGGCTGACGACCACATCGTGTCGCTGCTGATGTCGGGCGGAGTTCGCGCCGAGGTGTGGGAGGTGCCCGCCGAGGCGCTCGAGCCGAAGCCGGGACCGGACCTGACGTACGACGACCTGCTCGACTTCGTGCTCCAGCTCGGCCGGGACGACATGCTAGCCGCCCGCGCCACCATGCCCGCGCACCGCTGAGCGGCCGCGCCGCACCCCACCGACAAGGCCCCTAGACTCACCCGCGTGGCCGCCTGGATCGCCTTCTACGTCGCCATCGGCGTGGCCGGGCTCGCCGTGCTCGCCTTGTGCGCGCTCAGGCTGTGGCGTCAGGTGCGGCAGTTCGGACGCGAGGTGAGCGCGGCCGGCGCGAAGATTGCGGCGGTAACAGACGAGTTGTCGAGGATCACTCCTCCGAACCGCTGAGACGCCCCGCACGAAGTACACTCAGAACACGGACCTGAGAGGACCATCATGGACATCGGTTGGCCTGAGATCGCCATCATCGCGGTTGTCGTCCTTGTGCTGTTCGGTTCCAAGAAGCTGCCTGACGCCGCTCGCTCGCTCGGCAAGTCGATGCGGATCATGAAGACCGAGATCAAGGGTCTGCATGACGATGACGATGCGCCGGCCCCGGTCGCAGAGCTGCCGGCGGCGACCCCCGTCGTGCCCGTGGCACCAGCGCCCGCTGAGACCGTCAGCGCCGGCGACCAGACCTCCGCGCCCCAGTAGCGCACTAGCCGGGCGACGCCGGTGAAGATGCCTCGCCCGGCGAGGGCCCGGGCCGGGCACTCCCCAGACGGCCGGATGACCCTGGCCGAACACCTCTACGAGCTCCGGCACCGGGTGATCGTCTCCCTCGTCGCCGTGCTGGTGACCACTGCGGTCGCCTACGGCTTCCACGGCCAGATCCTGCACTTCATCACCCATCCGTACTGCTCACTGCCGGACCACTACCGGCTGGTGAAGGACCGTTGCACCCTCGTCGTCAGCGGCGTGCTCGATCCGTTCACGGTCACGTTGAAGCTTGCGCTGTACGCCGGGGTGCTCGCCGCGTCGCCGGTCTGGCTCTACCAGGTGTGGAAGTTCGTGACTCCCGGCCTCTACCACCACGAGCGGCGCTGGGCGACGTCCTTTGTCGCTGCGTCGGTGCTTCTGTTCGGGATGGGCGCGGCGTTCGCGTACTTCACCCTGGAGAAAGGCCTGCACTTCCTGCTCGGATTCGCCAGCGGCGGGCTGACGTCGTTGCTGAACTTCAACAGCTACCTGTCGTTCGTCGTCGCGATGATCCTGATCTTTGCCGTCTCCTTCGAGTTACCCCTGCTCGTGGTCATGCTCAACCTGGTCGGCGTCGTCTCGGCGGAGCGGCTCCGGCGCTGGGGTCGCGGGGTGATCTTCGGCATCTTCGTGTTTGCCGCGGTGGCGACGCCCAGCCAGGACCCGTTCACCATGAGCGCGCTCGCGATCCCGATGTGTGTGCTCTACGGGATCGCGGTGGTGATCGCGACCGTCCACGACCGTCGCGTCGCGCGCCGCCCGGCGCTGTATGAGGACCTGGCCGACGACGAGCTCGCCCCGATCGACGACGAACCGGCCATTCCATGACCGGTGCTCGGCGGTGAGCAACAGGGCGAGCGCTGATGTCGCGCTGCTGGTCAACCCGACCGCGGGAAAGGGCCGTGCGACCCGGGTCGTCGCGAGCGTGGCCGGCCGGCTGACTGAGGCCGGGGCCAATGTCAGCATCCTGATCGGTCATGACGCGGCTGACGCGGTCGCGCTCGCCCGGCGGGCGGTCACGGACGGGGTCGACGCGGTGGTGGCGCTGGGCGGCGACGGGATGGCCCACCTGGCGCTCAACGCGGTCGCCGGCACCGACACCCCGCTCGGGATCGTGCCGGCCGGCACAGGCAACGATCTGGCGGCCACGCTGAAGCTGCCGGTGAAGGACCCGGTCGCTGCGACCGCCGTCATCGCCGACCGGCTGATGAACCACGGCGCCTGGCCGATGGACGCGGTCCGGGTCGGCGAGAAGTGGTTCGGCTGCGTGCTCGGCGCGGGATTCGACTCCCGGGTCAACGACCGCGCCAATCGGCTGTCGTGGCCGCGCGGCCGGATGCGCTACAACCTGGCGATCCTGGCCGAGCTCCG
>CAYNDD010000194.1:0-6539 GCA_964395425.1 uncultured Frankiaceae bacterium | reverse complement strand
GGCGCGATCGTGAACAACGCCTCGGTGCTCGGCTGGCGGGCGCAGGCCGGCCAGGCCCACTACGCCGCGGCCAAGGCCGGGGTGATGGCGCTGACCCGCTCGGCGGCAGTGGAGGCAGCCGAGTTCGGCGTCCGGGTGAATGCCGTGGCGCCGTCGTTGGCAATGCACGAGAACTTGGCCAAGGTGACCAGCGACGAACTGCTCGCCGAGCTGACCGCGCGCGAGGTGTTGGGTCGCGCGGCCGAGCCGTGGGAGATCGCCAACGTGATCGTCTTCCTGGCCAGCGACCTCGCGTCGTACCTGACCGGAGAGGTGATCTCGGCCAGCAGTCAGCATCCCTGACGGCGGGGAGGGTCGGGCCGCGGCCGGACAAAACCTGACGGGCCGTCAGATACGCTGCGCGACGTGAACGACGGCGGCGGCTATCGGCTGTTCATCGATGGCGAATGGGTCGAGCCGGCCGGTGGGCGTTACGACGTGATCAACCCGGCGACCGAGGCGGTCGTCGGCCGGGCGCCGGAGGCGTCGCGACAACAGGTGTACGACGCCGCTGCCGCGGCCCGGGCGGCGTTCCCGGCCTGGTCGGCGACCAAGCCGGAGCAGCGCGCCGAGATCCTGCATCGGGCTGCCGACGCGATCGCCGCGCACGCCGATGAGTACGCCGCGATCGCGCAGGCCGAGACCGGCGCGACGTCGGCGACCGTGAAGATGCTGCAGGTCAACGTCGCGGTCGCGCGGTTCCGCCGCTACGCCAAAGGCGCGCTCGAGCCGGTCGAGATCCCGCTGTCGCCGACCGTCACCGAGAGCAGCCCGCTCTCCAAGGGCGGGCTGACCGGTGCACTCGTGATCCGCCAGCCGGTCGGCGTGGTGAGCTGCATCACGTCGTACAACAACCCGTGGGCCAACCCGGCCGGCAAGATCGCGCCGGCGCTCGCGATGGGAAACACCCTCGTGGTCAAGCCGGCGCCGCAGGATCCGCTGTCGGTGCTGAAGATGGCCGAGGCGCTCGAGGAAGCCGGGCTGCCTCACGGAGTCGTGAATGTCATCGCCGGCCAGGAGGTCGGGGTCGGTGAGGCGAGCGTCGACTCACCCGACGTCGACATGGTGAGCTTCACCGGCAGCACGCAGGTCGGGCGCGCGATCGGCGCGGTCGCCGGCGGATCGATGAAGCGCGTGCTGATGGAGCTCGGCGGCAAGGGTGCGGCGATCGTGTTCGACGACGCCGATGTCAGGGCAGCGATCGGCGCGATCGGCACGACCTTCAGCTTCTACTCGGGGCAGATCTGCACCGCTCCGACCAGGGTCTACGTCCATCGCGCGGTGCACGATCAGGTGGTCGAGGGTCTGACTGCGTACGCGAAGGCGTTGAAGGTCGGCGACCCGACCGCGCCCGACACGGTAGTAGGTCCGGTGATCTCGGCGGTGCATCGCGATCGGGTGGAGGGTTACATCGCCGCCGGTCGTGACGAGGGTGCGACGCTGCTCGCCGGCGGCGCCCGCCCCGACCTCGACTCGGGCTTCTATGTCGCACCAACGTTATTTGCCGACTGTCACAACGACATGCGGATCGTGCGCGAGGAGATCTTCGGCCCGGTGGTCTCGGTGGTCGGCTTCGACACCGAGGAGGAGGCGATCGCGCTGTCGAACGACTCCGACTACGGGCTGATCAACTACGTGTGGTCGGCCGATGCGGCCCGGGGCTACCGCGTTGCGCGGCAGCTGCGGGCGGGCACCGTCGACCTCAACACCGTGACCCAGCAGATGGAAGCGCCGTTCGGCGGGTTCAAGCAAAGTGGCGTCGGGCGCGACCGCGGATCGTTCGGGCTGCATGCTTACAGCGAGCTGCAAGCGATCGTCTGGCCGAGTACGGGTTGAGGGCGGAACAGCTGATGCGTGGAGTCGTGTACGACGGATCGGCCTACCAGGTCGTCGACGACCTGTCGGTTCGCGATCCGGGGCCGGGCGAGGTCGCGGTCCGGATCGGCGCCGCCGGGCTGTGCCACAGCGACCTGTCGGTGATCAACGGCACGATTCCGTTCCCGACCCCGGTCGTGCTCGGCCACGAGGGCGCGGGCGTGGTCGAGGCGGTCGGCGGATCGGTTACGACGGTCAAGGAAGGCGACCACGTGGTGCTCTCGACGTTGGGCAACTGCGGCGCCTGCCAGTACTGCGACGCCGGCCGGCCGACGATGTGCCGGTCGACGTTCGGCAGCCGGCCGCAGCCGTTCACCTGGCGCGGCGAGCCGGCGTACTCGTTTGCCAACGCCTCGGTGTTCTCCGAGCGGACGGTCGTGAAGGCCAACCAGGCGGTGCCGATCCCGGCCGAGGTGCCGCTGGAGTCCGCGGCGCTCGTCGGCTGCGGGGTGGTGACCGGAATCGGTGCCGTGCTGCACCGGGCGCGGGTGCCGGAGGGCGCGAGTGTGCTCGTGATCGGGGTCGGCGGGATCGGCCTCAACGTGATCCAAGGTGCCGCGCTCGCGGGCGCCGGCCGGATCATCGCGGTCGACACCAACCCGCGCAAGCGTGAGGCGGCGCTTGCCTTCGGCGCGACCGACTTCCTTGAGAGCACGGACGCGGTCCGCGACCACGTGTCGGCCGGGGTGGACTATGCGTTCGAGTGCGTCGGCCACGTCGGGCTGATCCGGGCGGCGATCGACCTGCTCGACTGGGGCGGCACCGCGGTGATGCTGGGGGTGCCCGGCTTCACCGACGAGGCGTCGTTCACTGTCGCCTCGATGTATCTCGACAAGTCCGTGTTGGGCTGCCGTTATGGCTCGTCGCAGCCGCAGCGCGATGTACGCCGCTACGTCGAGCTGTATCAGCGCGGCCGGCTGAAGCTCGACGAGTTGGTGTCGCGCCGCTACCCGCTCGCGGACATCTCGGATGCCGTTCACGACATGGAAGCCGGCGAGATCGTCGCGCGCGGCGTTCTCACCTTCTAGCGAGCGCCAGTCCGATGCCTCTCGATCTCGCCGAGCTGCTCGATCCGGCGCATACCGCGGTCGTGACGAGCGAGTGCCAGAACGGCGTGATCGGCGCAGAGTCGGTGCTGCCGGAGCTCGCCGAGCTGGCCGCCTTGGCGGTCGTGCCGAACGGCGCGCAGCTGTGCGCGGTGGCGCGCTCGGCCGGCGTACCAGTCGTGCACTGCGTGGCCGGCCGCCGCCCGGACGACCGCGGCTCAAACCACAACGCCAGGCTGTTCGGCGCGTTGTTGCGGTTGCCCCGGATGGATCTCGGCACTCATGCGACCGAGGTGATCGGTGAGTTCGCGGTGTCGCCGGAGGACCTCGTGCTTTCACGGATGCATGGGCTCAACCCGATGGCCGGCACCGACCTGGACCCGGTGCTTCGCAACCTCGGGGTCTCGACCGTGGTCGTGGTCGGGGTGTCGGTCAACGTCGCGGTCACCAACCTGGTGATGGACGCGGTGAACCTCGGCTACCAGGTGGTGTTGGCTCGTGACGCGGTGGCCGGCATTCCGGCGGCGTACGCGGAGTCGGTGATCGACAACACGCTGGCACTGCTCGCGACGGTGCTCACGACCGCGGAGATCGTCGCGCACTGGTGACGGGTTACGAACCGCCCTTGAGGACGCCGATCGGCAACCCGTCCGGGTCCTGGAACATCCCGATCTCGAGGGTGCCCATCACCTGCTCCGGGCCCATCAGGCGCTTGCCGCCGAGTTGTTCGGCCTGCGCCAGCGCCGCCTCGACGTCCGGCACCTCGACGTAGAACGTCACGTAGCCCGGCATCCCGTCCGAGATCTGGCCGATGCCGCCCCCGATCCCGATGCCGTCTGCGTTGCTGTTCGCCGTGCGGTCGACGATCCCATAGTTCATCGGGTTGTCGCTGTTGACGTCCCACCCGAACATCTGCGAGTAGAACGACCACTGCTTTGCCGGGTCGCTGCTGCCCATGATCTCGAAGTGAACGACTGCTCCACCCATGTCCATCTCCTTCCGTCGTCACCGTATCCAGCGACGCCGCGACTAGCCACCGATCCAGTCGAGGATCATCGGGTTGACCACCTCGGGGCGTTCGAGATGCAGGAAGTGACCGGCGTTGTTGACCACCTCGACTCGGGATCCTGCGGCAAGGGAGTCGAGCGTTCCGTTGACGCCGTCGACGCTGAAGGCACCGTCGCTCGCGCCGTGCAGATACAACGTCGGCTGTGCCGGGACGTCGCTCGGCGCGCCGCTCGTGAACATCGCGCGGTAGTAGCCGATCGCGGCCGCCAGGTTGGCCGGGTCGCGCAGCGAGTCCTTCATGTGCCCGATCTCGCCGGTCGCGTCGTACTCCGGCGACCAGTCCTGCCAGAGCCGCTCGAGGAAGCGGAGGTCGTCGGCGCCGGCGACCAGCTCGGCGAGCGGGGTCTGGAACAGCAGGACGTAGAAGCTGCGCTTGAGCTGCTCGTAGCGGAAGAACGCGTTTGCCGCGACCGCGGTCGGCGGGACGGCGAGGGTGACGACGCGCCGCCACCGGTCCGGCCCGGTCGCACCCGCGAGGTACGCCGTCGCGGCACCCCAGTCATGCCCGATGAGGACGGCGTCGGAGTCGCCGGCCAGCATTTCGTGCAGCTGGTTGGCGTCCGTGCTCAAGGCGGTGAGCGAGTAGTCGCCGTCGGCGGGCACCTCGGTCGGTGCGTAGCCGCGGGTCCAGGGCGCCACGGCTCGATAGCCGGCCGCCGCCAGCTCGGGCAGGAGCCGGTCCCAGGTGTGAGCCGAGTCGGGAAACCCGTGCAGGCACAGCGCGAGCGGGCCGTCGTCCCCGCAGGTCAGCGCGGCGAAGCGCAGGTCGTTCGCGGTGAACGCGGTCTGTCTGATTACCATCGCCGGCTCCATCTGATCCGTTGCCCTGATGGGTCGTCAGATCGCGGCCCGGGTGCACAGTACGGTAGCCGCGTGGATCTCCGCTTCACCGCCGAGGACGAGGCGTTCCGTGCCGATGTGCAGGCGTGGTTCGCGATGTACCTCACCGAGGAGTTCACCGACCTCACCGATCTCGGCGGAAGCGGCCGCGAGCGCGCGGGTTTCGAGGTCTGCCAGGCCTGGGAGCGGTTGCTGGGGGAGCACGACTGGATCGGGATCGGCTGGCCGGCGCCGCACGGGCGCGGGCTGTCGATGATGCAGCAGGTCATCTTCTACGAGGAGTACGCCCGGGCCGGCGCTGCGTACCGGATCAACCATCTCGGTGAGCAGCTGCTGGCCCCGACCCTGATTGCCTGCGGCACACCGGCACAGCAGGAGCGCCTCCTGCCGGCGATCCGGCGCGGCGAGGAGCTGTGGTGCCAGGGCTACTCGGAGCCCGACGCCGGCTCGGACCTCGCCAACGTCTCAACCAGCGCGGTCCGGGACGGCGACGAGTGGGTGATTACGGGCCAGAAGGTCTGGACCTCGTTCGCGCAGCACGCGGACTGGTGCTTCGCGGTCGTGCGCACCGATCCGGATGCGCCGCGGCACGCCGGGCTGTCCTACCTGCTCGTACCGATGAAGCAGTCCGCGGTGGAGGTCCGGCCGATCGTCCAGATGAGCGGTACGTCGGAGTTCAACGAGGTCTTCTTCGACGGCGCGCGCACAGCGGCGGACAACATCGTCGGTGCGCCGGGTGACGGCTGGCGGGTCGCGATGACCACGCTTGGTTTCGAGCGCGGGGTCGCCACCCTCGGCCGGCAGATCGGCTTCGCCGCAGAGCTCGATCGGGTGATCGGCGTGGCCCGTCGTACCGGCGCCCTTGACGACCCGATCCTCGCCGATCGCCTGACCAATGCGTGGATCGAGCTTCAGGTCATGCGCTACACCGCGTTGCGGATGCTTGCGGTCGATCCGCCGGGCGCGGAGGCGTCGATCTCCAAACTGCTGTGGGCGCCGTGGCACCAGCGGCTGGGCGAGCTCGCGGTGGCCGTGCAGGGAGTCGACGCGATCGACGTCGGATCGACTGCGACCGAGTACGACGAGTTGCAGCGGCTGTTCCTGTTCAGTCGGGCCGACACGATCTATGGCGGGTCCAACGAGATCCAGCGCGACATCCTTGCCCGTCGCATGCTCGGCCTGCCGCGCGGCTGATCGCCTCGATATTGCGGTCAGGGCAGCGCGGGGGTTCGCAACGTGTTATCAAGTCATCATGCGTCGAGGACTCGCGGTTTCTGTCATGGTGGTCGGGCTGCTGGTCGGGCCGACGGTGACCACCGCCGGTGCGACCGGGGGCGGCACGGCTGCCGCTGCGTCGAAGTGCCGCTCGCAGACCTATACCTACGTCAAAGGCCGTAAGCCGCTGCTCACCTCGAAACGCGGGCCGTCTGTGCGGACCTCATCGGCCGGGACGGTCACGCTCAGCGACAACCAGGTCCTCGTTCAATACCAGCCGGTCAACAACGGCGTACCGGCCAAGTTCATCAACATCACGACGTTGAACCCCAACAACAGTCGGCTCGAGTCCGTGACCGTGTATCCGGTCAAGGGCAAGCACAAGACGTTCAAGATCGTGGCGAACTCCAACCAGGACTTCGTCTACAAGTACGACTTGCTCAAGGACTACGGGCA